>DAPW01000016.1 GCA_002502245.1 Methanoregula sp. UBA154 | reverse complement strand
CATCTATCCCACAAACTTTTCGTCTCTCTGTTGACATACTGATCCTGTGGGCAGCTAACTCCTGTACAACGGCAATTTCCCATCCGCGTTCCAGGACGCATTTGGGTGTACGGGAGGGACTACTTTCTACAACAGGATTTTGATCCTAAAATCCTCTCAGTCTTGGCTGCCCACAAAAATGATTTCATTTTACGCAATTTTCATGCTTCGGGTGTGAACTCCCGTTCATGTGCGTTTCTACAGAGCAAAAAAAATTGAAAAGTTACCGGCAGATGGGGGCCTGCCGCTCCGGCGCCGGAAGGAAGATCCGGTGATCCGGAATTCATGCCGGGCTCACCGGGATCTGCAGTTACCGCTCGTCCTCCTCACGGCAGGTACCCCCGGTTCCGTCGATTCACTGACGGGCACCGTCGGAGAAAATACCGATCCAGAGCGTAAAGGTTGGGAAGGGGAGTGATAATCTGAATCAGGCTCCTTTTACCGAACGGAGCCCATTTTATGAGATTTAAATGAGCAACAACACTATCGGCGCACCTGAAATCCGGGGAATTGGGGAAAAACGGTACAATGAGGAGATTTTTCTCTGCGTATCGGGCCCGGATTGAAATTTCTTCGTCGTGATACAGAATCCGGGCTAATACACGCAATTGGACAGCAAAAGTCCTTCTGTGGCTTCCTGGAGCACAGGATCTGAAAAGAAAGGCGGTTTTGGGATCGCCGGTGTCCGGAGTGTTTTGGGATCCGGTGGCTCCCTGAGCGGAGGGGGATGGAATCGCGATCGTTTGAAAAATTTTCACAAAAAAAATTTCCGGATTTCCTTTCAGAAATTTTTTAAAAAAAGGATGAATGCAGTTATAACGAACTTATCCGAGTTCGTCCCAGTGTGAGCGTTTGCGGTAGATGATAAAACCGACCACTGCAAGTACGACAACAACAATGCCGACGATAAGGAAGATCCCGCCGGGAAGCTTGATGGTGGGTAACCGCAACCACCCGAACAGTCCCGATTCCAGGACTTTCTGCCGGGCGAGGGCGTCCGTGTAGGACTCATTTCCTTTGTTGAATGCTTCCTGGGCTTTGTTTCGCGCCTGTGCATAATTGCCGTTGCTGATCTCGTCATTGGCAGTTGAGATATAACTGACGGCAACTTCCCGTTTTGCGATAATTGCCGGGAGCTGCACATCATCCCTCGTGCTCGAGTTACCTTTGAACCATGCAATGGTCCTGTCGACATTATTGATGGGGATCGCTGCATTGGTCACCTCATTTTCTGCCCATGCACGGTCGAGAGCAGTTTCTCCATCGTTTATTGCATTCTGTGCTCCATCCAGATTGTTGTTAGCCTGGGTATATTGGTTTGAGGGAAGATTCTTGGCGGCGGTAATTTTTTGCTGGGCTTCAGAATACTTTACTTCTGCAGCCGTGGTGTCAACACCCAGTGCGGATTTTTCATCGATATGGGACCGGAATGTCTGAAGTGCCGACTCTTTTTCAGTTACTCTGGACTGGATTTCAGCAACATTCACGACTACCGCTGTCCGTTCGACAACCGTACTGGAAATAATATTGTTCCGGCTGTCGATTTCCTGGATTTTTATCATTGTCCTGTTGGTTGTCTGGGTAACGGTCGGTGCCTTGCCTTCCAGGGTTACCTTCAGGGACTCTTCAACACTGGAAGGATAGGAGAGAATCCAGCCGGATACAGAGAGCACGCGACCCCCGCCTGAAGGTTGTGGCTGGTCTATGCCATCGAGAACAAGGGAATAGGTCCAGGTCGCATCATCCAGATCCGTTGACATCTGCAGTTCGTTGGATGAAGGAAATGTCTCATCGCCCGATGCCGAAAAGTCAACCTTGTACGAAACGAGCACGGAGGTGCCGGGAACCAGCGATCCGGAAGGATCAACGGTAATTGATGATACGGAGAATGCCGATACTCCCTGAATGCACACTATCAGAGCTATCGCAACTAAAATCCACTTAGAGAATCCCTTCATTACTAACCTCACTCAAATAAGGGGTCGATACCCTCCTCAAACATACTGGTTTTCTTCTCCTTTGACTTAATAACATCTTCTTTTGTCTCCTTTGCAATGTCCAGAAGCTCCTTGATCCTTGGGGCATTCCCTACCGTTGCCAGCATGACAACAGCAGCAATATACTCGCTGCTGACCGGGTAGTCCCCTCCCCGCACTTCAACACCGGCGATATTCTCCTCGACCCAGCTCTTCGCCTTTTCAACGCCTTTGCGATCCATTTCGTCAGGAGGGCCTGCGACAAGGACCAGCGCACGTTCCGCGGTCGAATAATCACAGGGAAGGGTCAGCCTGCCAAGCATGGCCCGGCGGACAAGCGCCACGATCTTGGCCGAACGGTCTTCCCCGAGCAGAACCTGCTCATTGGCCTCCTTCTTGGCACCAAATTTATTCTTAATCCCGCCAATAAGCCCTCTTTTATCCTTTGAACGCTTGCTCATCACTTCGCTGATCGCATACCCCACAGAAGTGATACCTCCGCCCCGGAGGGTATTGATAATCTCACTGGAGTCGACTACCATTTCCCCGACCCCCATCCTGGTTACTTCACCGGCACGGAACAGCACGCCGAACCTTCGAACTACTTCATTGTTCAGGCGGTGGAAAGCACCTTTGACACTCTCCCCCTCATTTTTCCAGGCACTGTTGTCAAAAATAAAGGTGTTGTCACATTCATTCACAAGGGTGGTCAGACTTCTTGCGGCATTATAGGAATACAGACGACCCTCCTCAGGCGCAGGTATGATCCCGAGGGCATAGACCGGTTCACGGTATATCCGTTTGAGGTGGCGGGCAAGGACCGGTGATCCGCCGGAACCCGTACCCCCCCCAAGACCGGCAACGATAACGAATGCATCCACATCATGGGTGCCGCGTACATCTATGGCACTGATGATGCTGTCTATTTCATCCGCAGTCACACGGGCGCCGGTCACGTTATCGGTGCCTACCCCGTGACCTTTGACCATCGTCTGCCCGATAAGGATCCGGTCTTTCATCTCGATGTTTTTTAAACCCATCAGGTCCGTTCGCGCAGTATTTACAGCAATTCCCCTGAAACTGTTGGTCCCGAGCTTTTTGTCCTGCTCGATAAACATATCGACAATTTTACCGCCCGCTTGACCAAAACCTATGAAAAATACGCGCATCTGGTTACACCATCCAAGGGCTAACGGATAATTATTTTCTCTTGATTCATTTTAAGTTCTTTTGCTGGTATGAAGCTTTATTTCGACAGTACAAAAACTTTCTTATAATCCCTACGAGGTATAGTGGTTTTTTTTGCTTTTTACGGAGCCTTTTTCATTTCGCCATGAAAAATACTATGGATCAGGAAAATGCGGATATGTGTCATCGGCGGGGGATTGACGGGGCTTGTTGCAGCACATACACTTGCCGGTGAGCATGAAGTCCAGCTGGTTGAAAAGATGCCTTACCTTGGTGGCTGTCTCTCATCCTATCATGTGAATGGTTACTGGATCGAGCGGTATTATCATCACTGTTTCTCTGGTGATACCCACTTGTTTGCCCTTCTCCGCGATCTGGGGCTCATCGACGCTCTTGAATGGAAGACCGGAACAACCGGCTATTATTCCGGTGGTGCCATCTATCCCCTCAACACTCCCCTGGAGATCCTCAGGTATCCCGAGCTCTCGCTCATTGACAAAGCGAAACTTGCATATCTTACCCTCACGGCAAAACGGGCTGACATCTCCGCCCTTGACGATATTCCTGCGGAACGCTACATCATAGACAACCTCGGCCGCAATATCTATTCCTCGTTTTTCGAGCCCCTGCTCAAGAGCAAGTTCGGGGACCGGAGACAAGAGGTCTCCGCTGCATGGCTCATCAGCCGGATCGCCATCCGGTCAGACCGCGGCGTGTCAGGTGAACACCTCGGATACCTCAACGGAGGATTCCACAGTATTATCGATGCCCTGGAAGACGCTATCAGGAAAAACCAGGGGATCATCCAGACACAATGCCCGGTATCTTCGTTATCCCGTGAAGATGGGATCTGGCGTGTAAACGGTACCCGGTTTGATGCAGTCGTATCCACGATCCCGCCCCATGAACTCCAGAAAGCCGGAGGGCCTGTCATGCCACCCGTTCCCTATCAGGGAGCGGCATGTGTTACGCTCGCGATGGACCGGGATATAACAAATGGCATTTACTGGCTGAATATGAAAGACAGTGCGCCGTACGGTGCCGTGGTCAGTCACACCAATTTCATCCCTGTCGACCGGTATGGAGAGCATCTGGTGTACCTGGCATCCTACTTCTCCGGCGCACTCCCGGCCCACATCGACAAGACCTTGATCGATGACTTCTGTATCCGGTTTTCCGTTGCCCGGAATGAGATCCGGTGGCACCGGGTGGCAGTTGACCCCTGGGCAGGGCCGGTCTATACAACGGGATACCGGTCGCTGATCCCGGCGTACGAAAACCAGGGTTTGTTTATGGCCGGTATGTTCTCAAGGGAGAATTATCCCGAGCGGAGCATGGAGGGATCGATCAGGGCCGGTATCAAAGTGGCAGGCTGTATTGCGGGGAGGGACTCCTGTGACCAGACCTGAAGTCACCGCGGTCATTCCGGTTTTCAATGATTGCCCTTCTCTTGAGATTGCCCTGAAAACATCCATTGAAACCTTGTCCGGTATAACCAGGGTTTTTGAGATAATTGTTGCGGAGGACGGGAGTAGCGACGGAAGTACCGCATTTGTCCGGCAGTTTGAAGCACAGGACCGCCGGGTCCGTCTCCTTCATCACGATGAGCGCCAGGGGAGGGGCAGGGCACTGAACCGGGCAATCCGGGAAGCACAAGGGAACATCGTCTGCTACTACGATGTGGATCTTGCCACGGATATGCAGCACCTCTGTGCCCTGATAGCAGCGATCCGTGAGGGTTCGGACATATCAACCGGTTCGAGGCTTTTGCCTGCCAGCGATATTGTACGCACGGAGGGCCGGGAGATCGCGAGCCGGAGTTATAACTTCCTGGTCAGGCTCATTCTCGGGAGCAGGATCTTTGACCACCAGTGCGGGTTCAAGGCATTTAACCGGGAGCGGATCCTCCCCCTCCTTCCAACGATACGGTCAAACCACTGGTTCTGGGATACCGAGATCCTTGTCCGTGCCCAGCGGGCCGGTTACCAGGTAACAGAAATACCGGTCCGGTGGCGTGCAGGTAAGGGTACAACGGTACGATTCAGGGATGTTTTTGAGATGGGCACAGCAATCCTGCGCCTGTGGTGGCAGATCCATGTATCGAAAGATTAGCACCATTATCATCCCGACGCTGATAGCGGCAGGCATACTCGGCTACATGCTCTACAGTATCTGGGATGACCTCCTTATCGCAATTCAGCATATCATACTGCTCTATTTTGTCATCGCAGTGGCAATCTGTCTGTGTGCCTGGTGGCTCCGGGGCTGGAGGTACCACACGATCTTAAACAGCCTGAATTACAACGTCGGGATCACTGTTTCCACAGCATGTATTTTTGTCAGCCAGACCGTGAACCTGGTCATCCCGGCCCGCCTCGGAGATTTTGTCCGGGCATTCATCTTAAAGCATGAGTTCAATACCACCTATTCGGAAGGGGTATCTTCCCTTATTGTCGAGCGGGTATTCGATATTGTCACGGTCGCGCTCCTTGGGGCGGTCTCCCTGCTTTTTGTTCTGGACGCTCCCGAGTGGTTTACTACCCTGATTATCGTTCCCCTCGCCGGGGGGGCAATCTTTTTTGTTTTCCTCCTTCTTGTCGGGAAATTTTCTTCAGAGAATAAGTACATTATCATCATCCTCAACATGCTTCACGAGATCAAGCGGGCATCGCTCAGTATAATGTCCGTCTCGGCCCTTGGAACATCATCCATTATTATATGGCTCCTTGACATCCTCGTGTGTTACGCAGTTATTCTGATGTTTAACGAGCAGATCCCCTTTGCTCTTATCGTCCTCGCCATCGTGATCGGCAACCTGGTGAAAGCCGTACCTCTCACACCGGGAGGGATGGGTACATACGAAGCAGCCCTCGTGGCTACCTTCTGTCTTGCAGGAGGGGTCTCGGCTCCCCTGGCGATCCTGATAGCAGTGATCGACCATCTCATCAAGAATCTTGTAACCCTGGCCGGTGGGATTGTCTCGATCTATTACTTTGGCAGCTGGGTGATACCGAGCATAAAGACTGCTCTGAACAGCAAGCTTGGCGGGGGGGAACCCCCTGTCGGCTGAACAGCAGATCCTTGGTGTCATCAGCTGGCTTGCGCTCCTCACGCTGCTCCAGCTCTCGGTCTGGCCGGTGCTTAAAAAGACATTTGGCGGATTTGCATTCCCGGCCGCATTCCCGGCTTCCGTTCTCGCTTTCACGCTCATCTCATGGTACTGCGGGCTTGTCCGGCTTCCGGTCCATCTCGCCCTGCTCCCGTTCCTCGCCCTCATCGTATACTACCTTTACCGGAGGGACTATTCCCTTGCCGGGCTGAGGTCGGCCTGGCACTGGGAAGCCCTCTTCCTTATCGCGTTTTTCTTTATGCTGAGCATCCGGTTTGCCAACCCGACCATCTCTTTTGCCGAGAAGTTCATGGACCATGCCTTCCTCGCATCGGTCATACGGAGTCCGGTCATCCCGCCGCTTGACCCGTGGTTTGCCGGGGGCTTTTTAAATGTCTATTACTATCTCGGGTACTGGATGCTCGGGTGTCTTGCGATTGTCTCTGGCGTGCCATCACCTGTCGCGTTCAACCTCTCGTTGCCAACGGTCTTTGCCCTGGCAGCGGTCAGCCTGTATGCGATCGGTACCCTGCTCCTTGACCGCTTCCGCTGGCTCCCCTTAATTACCCTCATCCTGCCCAACCCTGCGCTGGTCTTCCAGATCATCACGGGAAAGGCAGTGAACCCGGCCTATGATCCCTCCCTGTCATGGTTGGGCACCCGGACGATCACCAACACCATCAACGAGTTCCCGCTCTTCTCCTTTGTCTGGGGGGATGTCCATGCCCATGTCATATCGATCTTCAACCAGGTCTTCCTGCTCTTCCTCCTCCTTTTTGCATACAAACGATGGGGGACGCTGGAGCGGCCGCAAAAAATCACGGTCATGGCACTCATCGCCGTGAGCCTTGGTTCCATGCCGCTCTTCAATACGTGGGATGTCCTCCTCTACGCGCCCCTCGTACTCATCACCGGGCTTCTCATCCTCCAAAGAGACCGCGCGGACCGGGCCGCATGGGCATTTCTGTTTGCGATCCCCCCGCTCTCGATCCTCTGCTACCTGCCGTTTTATCTTCAGCTGAAGACTACGACCGGGGCTATTGCCCTTGTCCGGACACCTTCGGATCCGCTCGAGTTCCTCTGGGTGAACGGTATCTTCATTGCCATCTTCATTGCCCTCCTTGTTCCGGAAATCCGGAAAAAACCCTGGCTTCTGCTTGCATGCCTGCCGTTTGCCCTTGCCGGCTACGTGGCAGCAGGGATCGCCGTGATCCCGCTCGTTTATTTCATTGCAAAGGCCGACCGGGATCTCCCCGATATCCTCGCTGCCTTCGGGCTTGCGATCCTCATCGCGTGCGAACTGATCTACATGAAAGATAATATGGGGGAGACGTACTTCCGGATGAACACGGTCTTCAAGTGCTATCTCCCGGCATGGCTGATGCTCGGTACCGCCGCGTTCATCAGGGCGGGGCAATGGTGTGCCTCCTCATTACGGATACCTCCCGTTTCAGGCAGGACATCCGCTGTCCTGACTGCTGTTGTCGTAACCCTCCTGTTTGTCCTCCCCTGTGTGGTCATTGCACCGGACAGTTATGCCCCCGGGACGCTGGACGGGCTCGCGTACCTTCAGAGCCAGAACCCCGCTGATGCCGGTGCGGTGGCATACCTCCGCTCACTCGCGGGCAGCGAGATCCTTGTCGAGGCAGAAAACGGGGACTATTCCTACTATTCGAGGGTCTCCTCGTTCACCGGAATCCCGGTAGTTGTCGGCCAGCCGTTCCACGAGTTTATGTGGCGGGGAAACGATGACGGCTGGTACTCGGACCGCCCTGCAGATATCCGCGCAATCTACGAACAGCCCCAAAAGACCGTCTCCCTGATGAGAAAATACAATGCAACGCTTCTCTATGTGGGGGATTCGGAGCGAGAACGGTATAACGTGACGCTGCCGGCAGCGGGACTGGAGAAAATATATTCTTCCCGCGGGACGGATATTTACCGGCTTTCTGGATGATCCGGACCGGAAGGATCGGGGACGTTTTTTCCTTGTGCACAACCGGCTGGCCTGCCGTGCACAAACCTTTATTTCCGTTCCTGTTGAATTGATATGGCTACATCATTGCTGACTGATGAGTAATGAAGGAGCATTCAACTCCTGAATGAGGTGAGTTATGGCAAAAGGTTACGTAAAAACAGAAGCTCCCGAGGAGCTCCAGAACAAGGCGCTCGAAGCCCTTGAGGTTGCAAGAGATACCGGCAAGATTAAGAAGGGATCCAATGAGGCAACAAAAGCCATCGAGCGCGGGATTGCAGCGCTCGTGGTCATTGGTGCCGATGTTGAACCTGAAGAGATTGTTATGCACCTCGGCCCCCTTTGTGACGAGAAGAAGATCCCCTATATCTTCATCAACAAGCAGAACGACATCGGAGCCGCCAGCGGTCTCGATGTTGGCTCTGCAGCGGCCGCAATCGTAAAGCCTGGCAAGGCAAAAGAAACGATCGAAGATCTTGCAAAGCAGCTCACCGCGCTGAAGGCGTGAGGTTCGTATCATGGCAGACGATGCAACGCCGGCAGAAGTAATCGAGGTTGTTGGCTCAACCGGCATGCACGGTGAAGCAATGCAGGTGAAGTGCCGCATCCTTGATGGCAACAACAAGGGCCGGATCATCACGCGGAATACGGTCGGCCCCATTCGCGAAGGAGATATTATCATGCTCCTTGAGACCGAGCGCGAAGCAAAGAAAATGTCGAGGCGGTAAGGTAATGGTCGAACAGCATGTCTGCACCTTCTGTGGTGTCCAGCTTGAGCCGGGCACCGGAAAGATGCTCATAAAAAAGGACGGCACGATCTTCTACTTCTGCAGCACCAAGTGCGAGAACAACCACAAGCTCGGCAGGGTTTCCCGTCGGGTTGAATGGACCGCTGCCGGCAGGAAAGCTGCCGCCAAGAAGGAGTGAAATCTCTTGGACCGCACCTTCGTCATGGTCAAGCCTGACGGTGTCCAGCGTGGTCTTGTCGGGGATATCGTTTCCCGGCTCGAGAAGAAAGGCTTAAAGCTTGTCGCAGCCCGGTTTGAGAGATTACCCGAACCACGGGTTACCGACCAGTATAAGGAACATCTCGCAAAACCCTTCTTCCCTTCCCTGAAGCAGTATATCATGGGGGGGCCGGTCTTTTTAATGGTCTGGGAAGGCCGCAATGTCGTGTCGATTGTCCGTAAGGTTATTGGAGCGACGAACCCGCAGGAGGCAGCCCCGGGGACCATACGCGGTGATTACGGTATTGATATCGGCCGCAATGTCATTCATGCCTCCGATTCACCGGAAAGTGCAGCCCGCGAGATTGGCATTCATTTCAGGCCGGCAGAACTTACCACGTACACGCGGATTGACGAATCCGTGCTGTATGAATACTGATTTTTTACAGAGGTCATTAAAACTCTGACGCTGCCGGGGACTTTGCTTCCGCCGTCAGCCTATGCAATGACGCGACAGTGCCATTCAACCTGCCCCGGACTCGCTGCATGGTTCTTCGGTCTTATCGTCACGGCTTTCTTCACCAGGTCCGGAGAGCACCCCGTCCCGGGAACCGGCCTCTCCGCCAACCCGGTTATCAATCTGACTCTTTAAGAGACGAAGGTGGATCTGCCGTCGAACCTTCATTTGGATCGATGGAGGAATTCCTCTTTTCAGGGACGGAGCAATCCGGGGCCGTCAAGGGAACTGATTGGCCGGTTCCGGAGCCGGATTGTGTGAATCTCCTGAAAAAACATACCGGGATAAGGCCGGATCATTGTGGTCTTTCTGCATTTTCACGAGGAAGAAGCGTGGCCGGGACGTACGCTCTTTTTTTGGGCAATCGATTTGCTGGTGATACGGGCGCCGGGTGGGATGGAGGGAGAAAGGACATTATCGCGTCTGACCGTGGAGGATTCCCCAACCTCATCCCCAATGATATTCTCTGATCATGGGCTGTCTTTTTAAAAAGACCATAATATCTATTACTCTTGGGGACTGCACTATCCTTGATGGCAGGAGACGTCCTCAGTTTTGCATTGCTGGCGATATCTTCTATCCTAATCATCGTGAACCCGCTCGGGGCAACCCTGATCTACGCCTCCCTTACAACAACGCTGGAACGGCCTGCACGGACGGTCATTGCCCGTGACGCCTGCCGGTATGCTGTATTTATCCTGCTCCTTGTCGCGGTGCTTGGCGCCTGGATCCTCCAGATCTTCGGGATCAGCCTTGAAGCATTCCGTATTGCCGGAGGGATCCTGCTGTTTGGTATCGGTATGGAGATGGTCTATGCAAAGACATCGCGTACCAAACTGACGGCAACGGAAAAATACGAGTCCCGTGACGCCGAAGATATTGCGGTCATGCCGATAGCCATCCCCATGATCGCCGGGCCGGGAGCAATTACCACAACGATTGTCCTGATGAACGAAGCGATAGCTCTCACCCTGTTAGCAGTCGGCATGGTCTTCTTTGCGATCGTCCTCTCCATCGTGATCACGTATTATATGATGAAAAATTCAGATTATATCATGTCGAAAGTCGGCCAGCGGGAATACCGCGCGATAAACCGCCTGATGGGCATGCTGCTCATTGCCATTGCCGTGCAGTTCGTCCTCACCGGGATCAGGACCGCATTTCCCCTGCTGGCAGGCGGATGAACATGAAGGACCGGGAACTCTCATTGGCTGGATTGGTGCATATCGGGAGCAGTATCAACGGTGCCGGCACTCTGATTGACGGGATGCTCCGGGGAATACGGATTGTTCCTGCCACGTTTCTGCCGAGTACCACAACCGTATCTGGTGCTGACCTGCCCGGGGTCAGTAACCCGGGATGCCCGTTCCCGCTCTGAGGAGGCCTGTTTGTGCAGAACCCGTCTGTTGTCAGGATTTGCAGCGCCCAGATCGCGAGCATCTGGGAAGAGCCGGAGAAGACCCTGGAAAAAGCCGGCATGATGGTCCGGCATGCTGCTGCCTCAGGTGCAGCCATTATCTGCTTTCCCGAACAGTTTGCCACCGGCTGGGATCCCCGGCCACGGAAGAATATTCAGGATATTCACGGGAGTATTGTATCCTCCCTTCAGGCATATGCAAAAGAGTACGGGATTGGGATCCTTGGATCCTTCCGGCAGGCAAATGATCCCTTTCCGAAAAACACTGCTTTGGTGATTGACAGGGATGGAAGGATCCTTGCATCCTATGCAAAGATACACCTGTTCTCCTATGGGCACGAGGATGAAGGAAACTCCCCGGGTACAGATCTGGGCATGTTTACCCTTGATTCCCTGAACTGCGGAATTGCCATCTGTTATGATCTGCGGTTCCCCGATCTCTTCCGCCTCTATGCCAGCAAGGGCGTGCAGGCGGTTTTTGTCCCGTCCGCATGGCCGCATATCCGTACCAGGCAGTGGGAGCTCTTCATCCAGGCACGGGCCCTGGAAAACCAGATGTATGTCATTGGCGTGAATACAACCGGTCAGACGCCGGTTGAATCCTATTCGGGGAACTCCATGACTGCCGACCCGCAGGGAACCATCATCAGCAGGGCGAACGAGGCTGAACAGCTGCTGTTTACCGATCTCGATCCCGCACTAATCGCAACAACCCGGCACCAGTTTCCGGTTGAAAAAGACCGCAGGGATGCGCTTTACCGCTTGCTCTCGCGTGATACCAGCGGCAGGTGACCTGATTTACCGGGAACAATCCGGTTGTACCGCACTCCTTTTGTAACGAGAACCGCAACCCTATATGTATTCAGCCGGCCAAGTGATCCTCATGTACCATCTCGCTTGCGTCAACTGTGGAGCCACCTATCCCGCTGACGAGATCATCTATAACTGCAAAAAATGCGGCCATCTTCTTGCGGTCAGATACCCGCTCGATACCATGTCCGTGAAGCGGGAGATCTGGAACTCCCGGCCACTCTCGGTCTGGCGGTACAAGGAACTGCTGCCCGTGACCATCCCGCCGGTCACCCTGCAGGAAGGAGGCACCCCGCTGTACCATCTCGAGAGTCTGGGAAAAGAGATGGGCCTTAAGCACCTCTATGCAAAGCACGAGGGCATGAACCCCTCCGGCTCGTTCAAGGACAGGGGTATGACCGTCGGGGTCT
This sequence comes from Methanoregula sp. UBA154, assembly GCA_002502245.1. Classification (GTDB taxonomy): domain Archaea; phylum Halobacteriota; class Methanomicrobia; order Methanomicrobiales; family Methanospirillaceae; genus Methanoregula. The sequence continues at coordinate 62,415 of DAPW01000016.1, read as the reverse complement.
CAATGGCTGTCCAGCTGGGCATGAAGAGCGTGGCCTGCGCAAGTACCGGCAATACTTCTGCCAGCCTTGCGGTCTATGGAGCAAAAGCGGGTATCCCGGCAGTTGTCCTGCTGCCGGCCGGAAAGGTAGCCGTGGGGAAAATCGCACAGGCCCTGATGCACGGGGCAAAAGTCATCTCAATCCGTGGCAACTTTGACCGTGCCCTCGAGATGGTCCATGACCTCTGCCTCTCCCACGGTCTCTATCTCCTCAACTCCATCAACCCGTTCCGGCTCGAGGGCCAGAAGACCATCGGGTTTGAAGCGCTTGACCAGCTCGGGGATGTCCCGGACCGGTTCGTACTCCCGGTGGGCAATGCCGGCAACATATCAGCAGTCCACAAGGGATTCATGGAACTTGAGGAACTTGGTCTCATCGACCGGCTCCCGATGATGACCGGCATCCAGGCCCAGGGATCAAGTCCGCTTGTACGAGCGATCCGCGAGAACCTGCCGGAGGTCATTCCCGAACAGCATCCTGAAACCATTGCAACCGCGATCAGGATAGGCGCGCCGGTGAATGCTGAAAAAGCCCTGAACGCAATCCGAAAGACCGGCGGCCTTGCAGAAACGGTAACCGATGACGAGATCCTGCAGATGCAAAGAGACCTTGCACGGAAGGAAGGCATCGGTGTCGAACCTGCTTCAGCGGCATCAGTTGCCGGAATACGCAAACTTGTCCAGATGGGTGCCATTGACCGGAACGAGACGATAGTCTGTGTTGTTACCGGGCATCTTCTCAAGGACCCGGAAACGGTGATCAGACAATGCGAACCCCCGATCGAGATCAACGCCGACCTGCCCTCGCTGCTCTCTGCGCTGCACTTGTAATCCTGCTGGCTGTGGCTCCTCCCGCAGGAGCCCTGTCAGCCGATTACCGGATCTTCCCCAATGGAACGGCGTACCAGGCCTCTATTGAGATCCACGACTCCACCCGGTATGAATTTGCGGATATCGGATTCATGGGGGAGAACGTACCCCTTGCGGCAGGTGATGTGCACCTCACGGCAGATGGTGCTCCGGCTGAGTTCAACCAGAGCACCCCGTGGGGCCGTCCTCAGGTCATCACCTTCCCAAAGGGGAATTATACCGTTTCGTACATCGCACCCCTCCGGGACAATCACCTTCAGGGAGTTTTTGATAAGGCTTACAACGTAACGGTGACAATCCCTCAGGCGTTCGATGTACGGAACCCGCTTATGGCTGGCCTGAGTACCGGGGCTGACGTGACCCGGCTCGGCGATAATTCGACCCTTGTCCAGTGGAACCGGTCCTATTCCTTCGATCTGCGGTTCTATGACGAAACCCGTGAACAACTCCTGTTTTTTTTCCTGCAGTTCATGGCTGTACTCCTTGTCGTCCTCGTCATCATCCCGTATGTACTTTCAAGGAAAAAAACAGCGTAATAATTTCTGCTTTGTTAAAATGGGTATGGATTTTACGATTCACTCCTGAACTATGACTATCAGCAGTTTCAGTCTGTATTGGCTCCCTGCATCAGGGCTTTTCAGAGGCACCCTCATGCGAATTGCCTGTGTGCGAAATAAGATCGGGTTAAGGTCGGAGGTGACGGAATAATCCCGAAGTGGTTCTGAGCAAGAGCCCATCAACACCTGTTTGATTCTCAAAGGATTTACGATGAAATTCCTGAGCGCTTCCGGGGGCTGCCAGAAGTGTCGCCTCCACCCCCTTCTGTATGAGATAATCCAAGAATGTGATCATATTCAAGAAGTAAATGTTATACTATCGCAAGACCCAGGGGAGTCCGGGATCCGGTAATGTACTTTACCTTGTGTGCAGGTAATCTTGTGAAAAGAATGGGTTCTTTGGAGTAACTATTCCCTGAACGTTTTCACAACAATCGGGATAATAAAAACAACAAAAAAAGATTATTACCGGGCTGCCGTTACTTCATCAGCCCGAATGACTTCAGGACCACATCAGGGTTCACGGCACCGACATGGTACACATCGCCCGACGTGAGCTCGTTGATAATAACCTCTGCAGGTGAGAAGAGTGCGGTATCAATCTTGTAGAAGTCATACCCCGCTTCCTTGAAGATGTCGTTGAAGGGTTTGCCGTAACCCTTGGACTTGTTGCTCGGAATCTTTTCGAGGTAATCCTTGATCTCGGGTGCTTTGAGGGTCAGGTTGATCCTGCCGTGATAGATGGTGGCGTCGTTTGTCACACCCATTGCGAGTTTGGGTCCTCGGACGGGCGGGATCGGTGCGGTCCCCATTGCAGCGATGACCTTTTTCGTGTCAAACCCGAGCTCATTGAGCTTGTAGATCGCAGTCTCAACACAGCGTCCTGACACCTGGATCGAACCGACGATGGATGATGTCGGTGCAACCACGGCGCAGACATTCGCGACATCTATATGGCATTCCTCTGCGATTTTGGTCATAACCTCAGCGTTCGGGAGATGGTCGCTCTCAAGACAGATCACGGCACAGTCGAAATCGTCCTCATATTCAATGACCTCATAGGTGTGCTTGGGCTTGAGGGAAAGTGCCCGCGCAGGGCCGCTTCCCATGGCAAAATAGTTGCCAACCTTCACGGTCCACCCGGCTTTCTGGGCACCAAGGCATGAGATGGCCGGGAAATCGGTTGCTACTTCAATGAACGGCATCGGGAAATCCCTGATATGCCCCATGCGGAAGTTGACCTCCCCAAGGCCGCCCATGCATATCTCGGTAAAAGCTCTGCCGGCCGCGTAGCCGCCCCGGGTGCTCACGCCGCAGTCAACAATGCGGGCGCCATTGTCCAGTTCGTGGTATGCGCAATTGAATTCCTCGGCCAGGTCGGCCAGGTTATCAAATATCTCGAGTGCCAGTTCGTTTACACTTAACATGAAAGAAAACCCCTGCATCATAGATGAGGGGTTTGGGATAGATAATATTTTTGAAATATTGCGACGTGGGTTAGTGGCGCTCTCTGAGGTATTCGAGCACCTTCTCCGGATCATACCTGAGCGTAATGATCCGGGTCCTGCCTTTTCCTTCCCGGTATTGCAGGTTTATAAGGCGCATGGCGTCCATTTTCTTGACGATCTCGTAAAACCGGGTATACCCGATAGTATCCGATTCCTTGATCTCCTTGTACACATCCCCTGCATTCATCTCATGCTCTTTTAAACTCCGTTCTGCAAGTGACCGCAGGACAAGGCGCTCCTCGTCCTTGAGCGTCCTGGTCGTATAGTTCAGGTGCAGGTATTTCGAGATCTCGTAGGCCCCGCAGATATCCTCCCGCTCAATACTGCGCCGGGCAGCCCGTTCCGCAGACAGCGCTGCCCGCTTCAGGAGGTCGATACCCACACGGAGGTCCCCGCTGACCGTTGTCTGCCGGACGACAAGGTCGAGCAGTTCGTCAGAAAGGACACCGGGGAACAGCCCCTGGACCACGCGGACTTTCATAATCTCGCGGATCTCCTCATCGCTGTAGGGGGGGAAGTAGATCTCTGTAGGCCGGAACACCGAAGCTACCCGGGCATCCACCGCCCGCGAGAGGTCGACATCCATATCGCTGATGATCACAATCACGCCGATGCGGGTTCCTTCATATGTCTCGTGCGAGCGGAGAAGGGTATAGAGCACCTTGTTGATCTCGTTTTCGTACAGGAGGTAGTTCGCATCATCGAGCGTGACGAGGAGCACGATATCCTCCTTGACGAGGATGCGGGCAACCGCATCGAATACCTGCTTGAACGAGGTCCCGGATGAAGGGGGGAGGTGACCGGAGAGCTTCTTATAGATCTGAGATACAATGGCAAACTTGGTGTTGTCGATCTGGCAGTTGATATAGACCGGCACGAGTTTCTTTGTGGTCTCCTCAATCTCGGCAAAGAGTTTCTTGATGCTCGTGGTCTTTCCCGTACCCGGCAGGCCCTTGCAGACTGTATTGAGCGGCCTGCCTCCACGGAGACCGGGCCGGATCTGGAACGCGAGCTCGCGCATCTGGGTATCCCGGAACTCGAACTGCTCAGGAACGTAGTCGATCTCCAGCACATCCGGGTCGCGGAAGAGTGATTCGTCCCACATCAGCAGGTTCTTCTTCATTGCTATACACGTTTACCGCATCGGTAATAACTGCATTGGCACAGGTTAAGACTGCCCCTGACAAGACAGACTGGAACACTCGGAAAAACAAAGAATCAAAACGGGACCTGCAGAGAGTGAGAATTATTATTGTAAAGGGGGGGAGCTATTTTGAATTTTTTCTTTTGGAAAAAAAAGTTTTGAATGTATGATGGTAAAAAACAGATATTCTGCGCAAAGTTTCAAGACGGGCTTATTTTGGCAATCGAAGCCTAATCCATAATGAGGGCGTGTTCAGATCAATAAGGCAATATTATAGTTTTTGGATAGTTGTTCGGGAGATATTGACCAGTCAATTCATACTATCAAAACAGGGGTTATTTTCATTTGTCCTCATCGTTTATCCAATCGGCACAGAGAAACGCCAACAGAAACGCGGGGCGGGGCTTCGGGAACAGGAATTAAAAAAAAGTTATATCTGGTAAACGCTCGCGATCGTACCCTTCGGGGCATCAGTAAAGTCAGATTTAATTACTTTCCCCCCCTTCAAAATCTGAACAGTAAGACGTTGTGATGAGGTATCTTCCTTTTTCGCAGCAATAGCAACTATTACCGTGGGAGTTTGAACATCATACGTCCTTGTACCTGATCCAGTAATGTAGGTTAATGCTGAATTGTCAACAGCATATCCACCTGTCCATTGTCCAGGATAAATCACTCTAACTTGGTAACCCGTAAGGGAAGAAAAACTCAAATCAAAGTTGTTGTAGGCGAAAGGAAGAATCACCATGAACAATATTAACGATCCCACAAAAACGAGTAAAATTACCTTAATTACAGAATTCCGATCGAATTTATCTTTCTCGTTTTGAGTAGAAATCCGTGATTGCGACGTTACTGTTGATTGGATTGCTGATGGTTGCGCTTCTGCTGAAGTCGTGGGAAGTTTAGCTCCGCATTTTGCGCAGAACGGCAGACTATTATCACTTATTGGATGTGCACATTCAGGACAGAATTTCGCCATTGCTGTTTTCTCCCTTAAATAATCGTAGATAACGATAGAACAATAAATCTGTCGATGTGCTATTTACCGGGAATGCGAAACTCCAATGAGCTTCTCTGGCTGACAAAATATAGAGAGAAACACCAACAGAAACGCAGGGCAGGGTTCTGCCATCAATGCGGATGAGCGATGACTTTGCATGGGTCGTCACATAAGAACATTTATCGTCAAACAAATGAAAGGCACGCGATATGAAATATCTCCTTTTTATTGTTTTACTAGTTGGAACTCTGATAACTGCCGGGTGTTTTGGTGAAAATAAAACATCAGTTGACCCAATCGTCGGGATTTGGGTTGTCCCAGATGTTTACAATGGTACTACATTGGGTACTCTCAATTTTTTTGCCGATGGACGAATTATTGTTAATGTCTTTAATTTCGAAAATGCTGAAGGCACATGGATAAAAATCAGAGAGAACGAATATTCAGTTCCCAGTGGGGGACAATCATTTATTTATGACCCTAAAACCGATACAATTGCTTTTGCAGATAATCTTGATAATAAATTTTATCGCCCTGGGATACACCCTGCCACCACACTGATAACCATTGCCGCCACGCAGACACCCGTTGGGATAATAACAACTTCAAACCCGACAGTCCCTGTTGAGGAAACCGAAACAACCGGCAGTGTGATGGTATACTCAAACCCAAATGGCGCCAGTATCCTGATCGATGGCAACTATTTAGGAACAACACCAGGTAAAGTGAGCGGCATACCGGCGGGAAACCATATACTCCGGCTGACGATGAGCGGGTACTATGATTACGAGGGCTCGGTCTATGTCGTACCGGGACAGACGACACAGGGATACGGCACGCTCCAGCCCATGAGTCAGGTCACGTCAGCAGTGTCAACACAAGATCCGATAATTGGCGTTTGGACGATTCGTGAGGAGCTTTATAATTCGAAAATTGCGGTCGATGAATATCAGTTTAGAGCTGATGGTACTTATTCGGTAAAATTTTACTATCCAAATTCAAGAGATTCAATCGAAGAGCATGGGACATGGAGTAATCAAGGCGGAAATGTATATGCATTACGTGTTAGTAAAGGAGGAGAGGTGTATCAAATTAGATATTACCCAGCCCAGAAAATTATCGACTACGTGGATTAATCGGTCTTGGGCAAATGAAAAATTCCGTACAGTAAGATCCCTTCCACAGCTCCCTTTTTTTACTACCCCTTTAATTTCCCTATCAGAGTAGAGAAACGTCAAAAAATCCAACTGGCGCGGTCTGCTGTCGGTGTTAACATGCAATACGTGTGTAACAAGATTTAACCGCTTGGACAGGTTAAGAGAGCCTCACTGATTCGCCAGCGTTTAGTTAGTTCATCGCAGGTTTGACGAATTTTTAGGAAGATATGTATTTCACTGAGAGCCGATTATATACACGGGATCGGGTCTTAGTTCTATCACCGGGCGGGGTAGGTTACGGATCTCCCAGAAATCCGCAGCAAGACAGTCTTTAATCTCTTTCGCGATGGAACGCTGCCGCTCCTCAAGAACCGCTATCAGCCGCCGGGACGTTTCGTGCTCGTATTTCCATAGCGGGTCTTCTTTGACCTCATCAGGTATCTTCATCTCATTTATCATGGCGCGATCCTCCATCTCGGCAAGAAGCAAACTGATGAGCGTATACTGCTGTTCAAGACCGGCAAGGTATGTGTGGATAAACCGCGCGCCCCATTCCCTTATGTCGAGTTTATATCGTTCCTGATGGTACCGGATGAAATCAACCGCACCCATTGATAAAATATACCGGTCTTCGATGGTTTTGAGATCCTTCTCTAGGGCTGTGACGTTTTTCCCTGTCGAAAATTCATCGGCAAGCCTCCACCACTCCCCGGACATGTACCGGGCTTTCTCGACCGGTGTGAGCGATTCAAGCATCTTCTCTACTTTTTTTGTGAGCGTTCCACCTGTTACAGTCATTGTTTAACATCTCCTTTCAACCGTTCAAGCGCCTCTACCCGTTGCTTTAGGGTCTCAAGTTCATCATCTCGCAGGATCGCACCGTAAACCTGGAGAACCGCGATTAGGGCTCGTATATGTGACAATTTCGCACTGTCTGAGCTCTGTTCCTTGAACCTGGCAACGTTCACGCGCTTATGAAGCGACCGGATAAGATGTGAGCTGAGCCTGAGTACATCATCCCTGGTCAGCCTGTCCGGAATTTTTCCGGGAATATCTCCGGTTTTCTGGCACGTTTCGTTGTTTGCTGTGCTAATCATATCCTGTTACCTCACGTAATGCCTCTTATCCATCAGGAAGAGGGACATTTCCCCAACACCGCGAACACCATGACAATACAATGAGACCACCATTGGTCTATGACGTAGGAACACCAAAAACACCTTTTTTTCAAAAAGTGAAAGAACGTAAAATGCAAGAATCGAACTTTGAATGATTACTCTCTCTCTTGGTTTTGTGATGTTCTTGGTGTTTTTATTTCGGTAGGGTATGGTGGTTTGTATGGTGTTATCGAGAGGTTTCATGGTGTTATCCTCGCAAATTGGTCGAAGTTGTTATTCTTGTGCTTCTTGACCCGAATTACATTCTTGCGGGTGTCTTGGTCAACATCCAGCGAATACCAAGGTGCCTTCTCTAACAATCCGCCTTTAATATTCAGTGAGGTTCCGTTGCGACCATACAAAAGAGTCCTCACTCGCGTAACGGATTTACCGAAAAGCTCGACAACCCTAGTCTCGAAATAATTCTGCTCTGCCCTCCCCCCTATGTCATCTTGGATTATATTGTCTAATGCTCGCTCAGCTTTCGTCAATCTACCGTCAGCGTTTTTATCGGTAAACCTGAACATTGAGAAGTCGAGCGCGGCGTTAAGGTCATCAGCTACAGGGTGAACGATAATCACGCCATCTTTCTCTTCGTGTTCGCGTTGATGATAGTGAAGGATTGCGTTCGCCTCCATCAGGTCGAGACAGATGTTGATTAAACGCCGGTCTGAAGTGTACGTAAACTCGACCCAGTCGACCCCGGCAACCACAAACTCATGTTCGTTGATATGCTGAAGCATTGCACGAGACAGATTTACATCTTCGGTGATAGCATACTCTGACCGCCCTTCTTTCCTTCGCTGTAATTCCCAAGCGACATACTCCTTGTCGCTCTCCGGGCTGTTCTGGATACCAAGCGTAAGAAACCTGTCTTTAAGCTGGTCGTCTCCGGTTTCAGATACTGCACTACCAAGCCATAGAGACCGGGCAGGGATCGCGATCACCACTAACTTATGTTCGACGATTGTGTTATGTTCGGTAACTCTCTGAAAATTTGTCATTGCGCGTTTGATGGTCGCAACCTGAGATTCTGTAAGCGTGATGTCATCCAGATACACGACGGGTTTATCTTTTTTCTCCAGTTTCAGAAAAAAGGCTTTGTCTGAGAAACTTCCTTCACTGACTTTCTCTGGGGGAATGAGGTTCACGGCTGACTTCACCGCGCTACTCTTCCCACTACCTTTATCCCCTGTAATGAATACCTGCAAACCTTTCGTTGTTCGGCTGGACTGGAGGACTCTGGCGTAGATGATGGCTCTTAATATTTCGTCATCACCGCAATGGTTAAGGTAGTAACCCTTGCGGAACGTGTCCATTGGTTTACCAGTTTTCAGGATCGTAACAGCTTTGTTACTTAATTCTTGTTGTTTCGCTTTGGTCTCTCGTTCTTTCTGAAGTTTAACAACCGTATCGTCGAGTTTCCGTGCAGATTGTATTTTTTCTTCCTCGGCAAGTCGTTGTTTAACCTTGATTGTTTGAAAAAACGTTTTCTGTTTTTCTAAAGGTGTATCTGCTGAAAAATATTCGGGATACTTGCTTCGGAACTCTTGAAAAATCTTTTCACCCTCATCATCAAGTCCACCTGCATCTCGTGCCAATTTTAATGTCTGAATATCATCGGGAATATTCGATTGAACCTTGATAGCGGGGCCCTGCTGGTCAATCGCTTCCGTCATATGCAAAACCTTACGCCGGCTAAAACGTCGACAGGAACGCAACAAAGCCCCTCTGTGGATGCAGTGGGGGGCTTCTCTAATGCCCGGTCAAATGTTTCGCTCATGACACCCCCCTGTTGCCGGTTCGTTATCAACGATAATCACGCCCTCGCTTTGCATAAAGGCTAATGCGTCTTGAGGTGTGAGACCGATGCTCTTCCCCCACGAGATAATCGCACCTCGGCTGAAAAAAACCCGGTTGCCATCTGATGTTTTAGTCATAACCCTCACCTCTGACGAATCTTGATTGCTGGTAAATTTAGGTAGTCCCGTAGAGCTCTCTCGACAATTCTAGAGCGCGGTACGTCCCCTCGTGTTTCATCGATAAGGGTAACAACAGTCTCGTCAATGCTCAAGGCAACTGTTTTTTGCATGACCAATAACCTCAATAACTTCAATGTCTTATATCGACATTGACACTTCTAACATCGAAAAAAACGTTACATAATCGGTTACATATGACCTTAAAATTAAGAATTTAGAAAAATATGACTTTAAAATCAGAATTTAGGAAAAGTTATGAGGCCCGCTTGTCTATATTAGCATCAGAGGCTCTTTTTAACCCTAATAATAAAAAATGTATTTTTTTATTGGGAGATTATTCTCTTTACACATATAATGGGCAATATGAACTTTTTAAGGGTGATACAAGAATCCGGGCTGTTCCAGTCGATGCAAGTATCCGGTTGAACATTAAAATCAATCCAGTAGGGACGTCAGTTAAACATCTCCCCCAAAGACAGAAAATTACACCCTTAATACAGCCTCCAGAAAAGGCAAAAACGCGTGCCCGTGTTTTCCTTTGCCGTTTAAATAAAAAAATCAAATCATGGGAACTTGAAGGGATTTCCCCAGTCGATATAGACCACCGGATAAGGGAGTCTTACCGACACAATAAAAAATCAGTTCTGGTTGTCTGCCATAGGTGCGGGAGACGTTTTCCGGGTGTCCGGGCAAAGAATTGTCCGGCCTGCAAAACTGCGATTTTTCGAGAGCGGAAAAAAATTAAATCTTAATTTATCCATTCTCTAAGAAATCTGCAAGACGACGAAGTTTAGCCGGGTCTGCTGCAAATTTTCTAACTTCCTCCTCCTCGCTCTCTGCTTCTTCAGTTAATGACCGTCCACACCGGGTACAGAATTGAGCCCCGGGTACATTGACGGTGGAACAATGCGGGCATTGTACTGGCTTCATGCTTGGACCCTTTGGGCGACCTACACGCTTAACCCCGGCAGTCTCCAGCAAAACATCATCCATCTGGTCATTGGATAGATGGGTATAGGTTGCCATCATAGGTGTTGCTATGTTGCCCCATGCCTGTAATTTAATGACGCTTTCCGGTATCTTTTGTGTGACCATTGCAGTTATCCGGCTATGCCTGATGATGTAAGGGAATACACCTTTAAGACCGGCTGTCTGCGCTGCCCGGGCAATAATAGAATCAAAATACTGCCGGGATAGTATTTTACCCGTGCCCGTGACGAATACCCTCGCGTTCCCTTTTGGTGTGCCTGGGTGATAATCGGCTTTCCATGCTGCAAGGTACCCGTAATAACTGATGAGCCTGATATACCGTGGCCTGCCGGTCTTTTTAGACGTGTTGAATATTGCACCGTATTGATCAAAGGTGATCTGGTCCCATGTTGCCTCTCTCACTTCAATTGGCCTGAGTGCACCTTCATACATGAAGCTGATTAATGCCCGATCCCGGGGGTTCTTGCAGGATCGTATCATCTCATCTATCTTTTCTTCTGGTATCATCTGGGATGCGGTCTTGGTTGCCTTGTCTGCCGTTGGTGGTTTGATACTATCCAGTTTCTTGATATTGATAGTGGAATTATACCCTTCATCTATCAACCAATGTGCAAATTCTTTGAGATAGTAGATCCTCAACCGCCGGGTGTTCTGCTTCCACCTCGTTTCAATGGCATTGATCGCCTTAATGATGTCCTGAGTCTTACACTGTTTGAAGGGTGCGATCAATGGTGCAAACTTTGACAGACCCTTCGATGTGACCAGCGCGGTAGCTTCTGAGATATGCTTTGTTGCTTTCCGCTCTTCGCAAAATTCATGGATAAGATCAGCATCTTCCCGTGAGAGAATCCCGGTCCTCACTTGGCCATCGAGATAGGCACCGGCATTGATGATCTTGTAAGGCATGGATGATAATAGGGAGTCAAAGAATACATAGTTACTCCCTCCAAAATTTGGCAGATGATGAAAGTTACCCCCACTGATCAATGATGATGCAGGGACCTGATGCCACCCTTTCCTTACGAAAAGAGGAACTCTAAGAACTCTGTTGCGTTTCGTGTCCCGAGTCCCCCGGACCGGCCTGCCGTTTCCGAATAGGCTCTGCTCCCGTCCGTTCCTTTCCCCACAACAACAAAGGGCACGGGATCGCGGGTATGGGTCTTGACGCGGATCGGGGTCGGGTGATCGGGCAGCACAGCGAGCACGCCGTCGAACTTGTCGCGGATGGTCCCGACAACACCGTCTACCCGTTCTATTGCCTTCACCTTCTCCTCAACACTCCCGAGGTGGCCGGCTTCGTCCGGGGCTTCGATATGGATGTATACAAAGTCAAGGCGTTCGATCGCATCGAGCGCGTACCGTGCCTTGGCATCATAATCGGTGTCGAGATAGCCGGTTGCCCCCGGGACGCTGATAACCTCCATGCCGGCACAGCGGGCTATCCCGTTGAGGAGGTCAACCGCCGAGATGACCCCTCCCTTCTTCCCATACTTCTTCTCAAAGGGTGGGAAGGCCGGTTTGTGTCCCCCGCTCCATGGCCAGATCCGGGTGGCCGGGCGCCGGCCTGCTTTTATCCGTGCCACGTTGACAGGATGGTGAGCGAACACCAGCCGGCTTGTTTCCATACACCGGAGAAGCAGGTCGGCATCGCCGTCCTTCGGGAGAAACGGGGAGATCCCCTGCCCGACGATATCATGCGGCGGGGTGGATGCCGCACCCTTTCCCCCATGGACCACGAGCAGGTTGCGGTAACTGACGCCGGCTCTGAGCATAACCTCCGGCACAGCTTTCCGGAGCGAGGCGAAGAGCGCTGCACCCTCCTCACTTGAGATGTGGCCTGCCGAGAAGTCGACCATCGTGTTCTCCTCCACGGTAACAAGGTTGCAGCGGTACGCCACGTCGTCCGGGGCAAGGTCAACGCCCATGCTCAGTGCCTCCAGCGGTCCCCGCCCGGTATAATAGTTCTCCGGGGCATACCCGAGGACTGCCATGTTGGCGATATCGCTCCCGGCCTCGTAACCCTCAGGGATAGTCCGGAGCATGCCGCAGGCACCCTCGCGGGCCATCCGGTCCATATTGGGGGTCTGTGCGTACCCGAGCGGCGTCATTCCCCCGAGTTCCTCCAGCGGTTCATCCGCCATACCATCTCCGAGCACTACGATATACTTCATGGATTTCCTCACGGTGCTGACAGCAGGTCCCTGACGGCGAGGCGGACACTTTCCTTTGATCCCAGCTGCGGTTTCCACCGGAGTGCCTTTATGCGTTCAAGCGAGAGCTGCATCCGGGGCACATCTCCGACCCAGCCACGCTCGCCGCCGGAAAACCGTAGTTGCGTTCCGGTGAGGTGCATCTCCTCAAGTACAATTTCCGCGATGGTCTTCACATCAATCCAGTCCTCTGATCCGATATTGAAGGTATTTACCGTGCCACGGGCTTTCCCCGTGGCATAGAGCATCGCCGCGATACACTCGTGCACTTCGAGGTAGGACTTCGCCTGTTTCCCGTCACCGAGAATTTCCAGCTCAGCCGGGTTCGCGCGAAGTTTCCGGATGAAATCGGTGATCACGCCATGACCGCTCCGTTCCCCGACAATATTGGCGAAGCGGAAGTTCCAGGCTTTCATGCCAAACGAATGGCAGTACGCGGAGATGAGCGCTTCGCACGCTAGCTTGCTTGCACCATAGACCGAGATGGGTTCGAGGGGGGTGTAATCCTCAGGAGTCGGGATGATCCTCGCCTCGCCATAGACCGTTGACGTGGAGGTGAAGACGATCTCGGGAACCTCATGGAGGCGCATTGCCTCAAGTACCCGGTACGTGGCTATCACGTTATTCTGCAGGGTCGGATCCGGGTTGGCAGCGCTCTGGCGCACATCGGGATCTGCAGCAAGGTGGAAGAGCCGGTCAGCCCCGCTGATGGCATCCTGCCACCCGCTGCCCAGCAGGTCTTCTTTCAGGAAACGGGCTTTACAGGAATCGATATGCCGTGCGATTGTATCCCTGCGCCCGGCGCAGAGGGAGTCAATGACAAGTACTTCATTCCCCTGTGCAACAAGGGTGTCCACCAGATGGGAGCCGATGAAGCCGGCCCCGCCTGTCACCACATCAAACATCACTACCTGTATATGTCATCCATCCTATAGGATTACTGGTATGTTCATCGGGATCGACCATGGCACCACCGCGATGCGGTTTGCCAGTGAGTCCGGCGAGTTCCGGATCTCGCGGGAGGCAGCAAAGGAGTTTTCCATTACCGATCTGAGCCGCCTCTGTCCGCTTGAGGAGATTGAGGGGATCGCCATCTGCTACTCCATGGGTGACAATATCAGCGCCATTACCAGTATCAGGAAGGTTCAGAACCGGGGGATCGTGAGCCGCGACGGGGCCGGCAAACACATCGGCGGCGGAACACGGGTATACGATGAAGTGTCGGCAAGCGGGATCCCGGCAGTCGTCATGCCGGGCCTGCACCGCGGGTCACCGACAGATTCCCGGTTCAAGGCCTATTCCCACCAGACAAGTCCCGAGAAGATCGGGATCGCGTATGAAGTCTGCCTTGCACTGGGAAATGATGTGATCGTTGCCGATGTGAGCTCGAACACCGTCTCCCTCCTTGTCTCTGCGGGCAGACTGGTCGGGGCATTCGATGCCTGCATCTTCGCACCCGGCACCCTGCACGGGGCGCTCGATGTAGATGCGATCCGGAGCGTGGATGCCGGTAAATGGACGGCAAACGAGGCGTTCCAGCACGCAGGCGTGAACTTCTCGCTGCCGGAAGGTGAACGGATGCGGGCAGTGGCGATGTTTGCGGCCATGGAATGTGCGGCGCTCCGTCTCCTTAATCCCCGGGCAAAGGTTGCGCTTGCCGGCAGCCTTGCTCCCGTTATTGCAGAGGAAGTCCGGGAATTACTCTGCTGTGATGTTACCGTCTATGACGAGTGGTGTGCATCACGGGGCCTGTCACGGATCGCCCGCGATGTTTTCTCCGGAAAACGGGAGATCCTCGGGCTTGAGACGGATCTCCTGATTTCATGATTCCTGGGGAAGGGGCGCCAGATCCCGGTAATTTAACTTCCCTTACTCCGCAATCCAGATCGTGCACAAAGAAAGATCAACATAATTAATAGTGATAAATTACCAAACTCTTTTGCAAATTTTAAGGTACGGCAGGATGAATGACCGTGTGTAAAGTCATGATAATTTACACAGCCGGTTTGTTACGTTATCATGTAAAATTTATCAGGGATTTTTTGTGAGAGAATTACGCATCCACGGCAGGGGTGGTCAGGGGTCTGTCACTGCTGCCGAACTGATTGCAGTCGCCGCATTCGAGGGCGGCGTTTTTGCCCAGGCATTCCCCGCGTTTGGTGTTGAGCGCCGCGGGGCACCAGTCCAGGCCTTTGTCCGGTTCGATGACAAAAAAATCCGGCTGCGCAGCCAGATCTATGAACCGGATTATATTATTGTCCAGGACAGCACCCTGATCAAAGACGTCAATGTCTTTATGGGTGTAAAGAAGGGGGGTATTGTGATCGTGAACACGGAGAAGAAACCGGACTTCCGGGTGCCGGATGGGGTGAAGCTCATCACGATCGATGCAACCTCCATTGCCCTCAAGGCAATTGGTCTTCCCATTACCAACACATCCCTCATGGGAGCGTTTGCGGCTGCTACCGGCGAGATCCAGTTCTCCGCCCTGGAGAAAGCACTCACGCATCGCTTCCCAAAAGAGCTTGCAGTCAAGAATATCGGAGCCGCCAAAGTGGCCTTTGACTTTGTGAAGGGGGCAGCATCATGACGCTTGCTGTCGGCTGCCGTGCACGGCCCGGGAAGTCCCGCGACAACCGGACCGGTTCCTGGCGCGTCTTCAAACCCGTGTTCGACCACGAGAAGTGTTCGAAATGCGGGATGTGCCAGACTTTCTGTCCCGAGGGGTGCATCGAAGAGGGTGCTGAAGAATTCTTCGATCCTGACTATACGTACTGCAAGGGCTGCGGGATCTGCGCCACCGAATGCCCCAAGGATGCGATCACCATGACCCTGGAGGAGAAGTAAGATGATGGAAATTACGGAGGGTTCCCACGCCGTGGCCGAGGCAGTACGCCTCTGCCGGCCGCAGGTGGTCTCTGCCTACCCGATAACCCCCCAGACCCATATCGTCGAGGCGCTGGCCGAGTTCGTGGCGAACTGCCAGCTCGATGCCGAATACATCACGGTGGAGAACGAACTCTCTGCGCTCTCTGCCTGTATCGGCGCCAGTGCCGCCGGTTCGCGGACGTACTCCGCAACAACCTCCCAGGGGCTCGCTCTCATGTTCGAAGTCTGCTTCAACGTAGCCGGCATGCGACTGCCGATCATCATGTCGATTGCCAACCGGGCATTGGGCGCACCGCTCTCGATCTGGAACGACATGCAGGACTCGATCTCGCTTCGGGACGCCGGCTGGCTCCAGTTCTACGCCGAGGACAACCAGGAGGCAACAGACCTTCACTTCATCGCCTACAAGGTGGCCGAAGACCCGGCGGTCCAGCTCCCGGCCTTCGTCTGCTTCGACGGGTTTATCCTATCGCATACCTACGAGCCGGTGGACATGATCTCGCAGGAGGACGTGGACCGCTTCCTCCCGAAATTTGACCCGGCCGAGAAACTGGATGCGAAGGACCCGATCAGTTTCGGCATGTATGCAACACCCGAGTATTATCTCGAGTTCCGGTACGAGATGGACCAGGCGCAGAAACGGGCGAAGGAGGTCATCGCAAAGGCCGGCAAAGAGTTCGGTGCACTGTTTAACCGGGACTACAGCGCCCTTGTGGAAGGCTACCGGCTTGACGATGCGGAAACAGCGATCGTTGCCATGGGTTCGGTATGCGGCACCGTGAAGGACGCTATCGATGAGTTGCGGGAAGCCGGCAAAAAAGTCGGGCTCCTCAAGATCCGCGTCTTCCGCCCGTTCCCCTCGGAGGAGATTGCCCAGGCGCTCTCGAAGGTGAAGCGGGTTGCTGTACTTGATAAGAACATCTCCCTTGGTGCCAAGGGTGCGACCGTCATCGAAGTCCGGGACGCGATGTACGGTTCCACGATACCGGTGAAGGGATACGTACTCGGGCTCGGTGGCAGGGACATCCGGAAAAAGGATATCAGGGAGATTGTCTCTCTCTGCGAGAAAGGGATCGGCGACCAGTTCTATGGGCTCAGGAAGGAGTTGATCTGAAATGGCCGAGAAGAAAAAAACCTGTGACCTGTTCGACTGCGGCCACCGCGCCTGCGGGGGCTGCGGCGCAGCGCTTGCCGCCCGCCTCGTCACGCAGACAGCCGGGACTGAAACGATTGTTGTCAATTCAACCGGGTGCATGGAAGTCTTTTCCACACCCTATCCCGAGACCGCATGGAAGGTTCCATGGATCCACTCGCTCTTCGAGAACGCTTCAGCCGTTGCCTCTGGTGTTGAAGCAGCCTTAAAAAAACAGGGCAGGAAAGAGAAGATCCTGATCATGGCCGGTGACGGTGCAACGTTTGATATCGGCATGATCACCATCAGCGGTGCATTTGAGCGGGGCCATGACTTCACCTACATCTGCTATGACAACGAGGCGTACATGAACACCGGCATCCAGCGCTCCGGTGCAACACCCTACGATGCGAGCACAACGACCAGTCCGGCCGGCACGTGCTCGTTCGGGAACAAGCGCCCCAAGAAGGACATGCCTGCAATCCTTGCTGCTCATGGCGCACCATACGTGGCAACTGCGTCCATAGCCTACCCCGCCGACCTCCGGCAGAAAGTCGAGAAGGCAATCAATACCCCCGGGCCCTGTTATGTGCAGGTCCATGCCCCGTGCTGTACCGGCTGGGGTTTCGAAGCCGATCAGACTATTGCCATTGCAAAACTCGCGATCGAGACCGGCCTCTGGGTGAACTTCGAGATGGTGGACGGTACAGTTACGAAAGTAAAAAAAGTGGTCAGGAAGCCGGTGGAGGAATATCTCACGACCCAGAAGCGGTTCCGTCACCTCTTCAAACCGAAACGACAGGATGCGGAGCTCGCCACTATCCAGGCTATCGCTGACAGGAATGCTGAAAAATTCGCCCTTGATATCAAGCTCAAGAAAGAATAGCGACGGTCTCCCGTCTGGATAACCTACTTTTTTTCATCCGTGATTCCTCACTGACAACCACGACGATAGACTCAGTGGTTGGAAAGATAAACCTTTGAGATCTCCAGCGATACACGATATCAGACGAGAGATCGAAATGCCTTCGGGTTGAGGGAGTTCGAAACCGGTATGATCGGTCGACCCTCACTGATATTCCTTGGTCAGATCGCTATGTTTATTTTTCAAAACGAATTCTTCATTTAGTATGAAAGTTCCGCTTTTCGCCTGCATCGGCCTGCTTGTCCTGGCCGTTCTTGTAAGTGGCTGTACAAACCAGCCTGCACAGACTCCGGCATCAACGACAACCGTTCCCACCACGATCCAGACTGCCACACCCGCAGCAGCTGGACCGTCCCTGACCAGTACTACCTGGAAGCTTGCGTGGTTTGATGATACGAAAGGGGTCTGGTCCAAAGTGGCCGATGGAAGTACTGTCACGGCAACATTCTTTAATGAAGGGAAGGTCACCGGTTCAGGTGGCTGTAATGGGTATGCCGCGGACTACCAGCTTGGCGACTCATCACGGATCTGGTTCCGGCGCCCGGTTGTCCCGACCAAGGTCTGCCAGACCCCATACGGCGTAATGACCCAGGAATCTGCCTTTTTCACCGATCTCGAGTGGGCTGAAACATACTCGATCATGGATGGTCAGCTGCTGATCTTTGACAAGATGAACAATAAGATCCTGCAGTTCGATCCCTCGTAGAACAGGAGCGGAGATTCCGCTTCCGTATGCCGGCGGGAAAATTTCCCGCCGTTTTTCATATCCGTCAGGGAACCTGTTGCCCTGCTGTCTGGTTATCAACAATATTAAGTGGGTGCAGGGCGACATTAGTAGGAGTCTGGGGCTCGTGGTCTAGTTGGTTATGACGTCGCCCTTACACGGCGGAGGTCGCCGGTTCGAATCCGGCCGGGCCCATCCGGTTTCTGCTCTTTTCCCATCAAGCACAACCCTTCAAAAATATCTGCCGTCGTTCACAGACCCGTGTCTTGTGCCCGGGAGATGTACATGACTCTTTTGGATGTATTCCCCGAACCATGGATATCGGTTCCTTCATGTGTGACGCTCCACGGCATAGGGTTCACCGGGGAATGGCGGTCCGGATCGCCGGTTTCGTGAATGCAAAACGAATTGAGGCCGCCGCGGGAGCGCCCCGTCGGGGGCGGCGGCGTTCATCCCAGATAATGAAGATGGTAAAGAATCTATTCATCAAATCTTGTTCATTCAATTTTCATAAATCATCAGGAAATCCCAATACTCTTGCGGTGATGATACCGGAATCGCAGGAGGATCAGGTTACCAAAAAAAACCAGAATTTTTTCTTTTCGAATGTGCAAAAAAAGAATCAGTTCGTATAAAACCCGACGAACTGGATGGTGAATATTACGTTCTGGCCGACGAGCAGATGGTTTTCATCGATGGTCACCGTATCGCTCGTGACATTGACAATCCGTACCCGTGCAACGGCACCGTCCGCACTTCTCGAGAGAGTATAAAATTTCCCGACTTGTGGCTCCATATCTTCAGGCAGGTCCGACCGGTTCACCACGTGGACAAGGCTGGCCAGGTGCGGGCCATAGGCCTTGTCAGCCGGAATATTCACGGTCTTTGTCGAATTAACGGTCATTCCGATGACCGCCTCCTCGAATCCGGCTATCAGGCTCGAGTTCCCTATGGTGAAGATGAACGGGTCCCCGTCGGTATTGGAGTCAAAGACCGTTCCGTTCTCAAAGCTCCCGGTGTAGTAGACCATGACCGTGTCTCCGTCTTTTGCCACGGGCGGGTTGAACAGGTAAAATCCTGCGACAACCAGGATGACAATGACGGCTGCGGCCGCAACAGCATACCGGATGTATTGTTTTTTACGGTTTGCTACCGCATTCTTTCCCTTCTGTTTATCAGACTTTTTCATGATATCCTCGTATACGGTTTCCCTGCATTCTTTCACGATCGTCTGCAATAGTTACAGGAATGGTTCTCGCGGTACCGGGACCGGCACAATTGTACTTTATTTATACCATAATAACGCATCTGGTAGTATTGAATATGGCTGATGAACTACGGGTCGCTGAGGTCCAGGGCAGGAAAGTCCAGTGGGACCCGGCGCAGATGCGAAAGATCCAGGAGCATCCATGCTTCTCGGAAAAGGCGTGCCATACGTTTGGCAGGTGCCATGTTCCGGTTGCTCCCAAATGCAATATCCAGTGCAACTACTGCATTCGCGATTTTGACTGTGTCAACGAGAGCCGGCCCGGGGTCACGACAAGGGTACTGAAACCGGACGAGTCCATGAAACTCGTGAAAAATGTCGTTGACAAGTATAATTACATCAAGGTCGTGGGCATTGCCGGGCCGGGAGAACCACTCGCAAACGAGGAGACCTTCGAGACTTTGAAGCAGCTTCACGAGCAGTACCCCAATGTTATCAAGTGTATCAGCACCAATGGCCTGCTGCTTCCGGAAAAGATCGATCTCCTCCAGAAATACGATGTGGGGAATATTACCGTTACTCTCAATGCCATCGATCCCGAGATTGGGGCGAAGATCTACGAGCATATCACGTATAAGGGAAAACGCTACACCGGCATTGAAGGGGCAAAGATCCTCCTTTCCCAGCAGCTCAAAGGCATTGAAGAGGCCGTGAAGCGGAACATGATTGTGAAGATCAATACGGTCTATATCCCCGGCATCAACGAGGATCACATCCCGGCCATTGCCAAGAAGGTCGGGGAGATGGGCGTGTATACCTTCAATGTAATCCCACTCATCGCCCAGTATAAGTTTGCCAATATCACCCCGCCAACCCCCGAGATGAAGCGGAAGATGCAGGACGCGTGCAGCAAATATGTCAAACAGATGCGCCACTGCCAGCGGTGCCGTGCCGATGCCATTGGGAAGCTCGGCCACGATATCCAGTCGTGCATGTACGACACCAAATAATCCGTTTTCACTTTTGAAAAAATCAGGGAGAAATTCCTCTTTATACCCTTGGGGTCAGCGATTCGCGTTGCCTCCTTCCCTCCCCGCTGGTGCCATCGCAAGATGCAGGTGGAGTCCGGTGGAGAAACCGGCACAGGCCGGACCTGTCCCCTGCCCAAACAACAGTTCGGGTTTTTTGGGAGGTTCATCCCGCAGAACTGTCTGCACTCACGCAGATCTGCCAGGTGTCCGGGCATCCAGACGCCCCGCCAGGGTCATGCCCTGGTCCGGTCGGTAATACCCTGCAGAAGGATCGTGCCGGAAGACAATCCTTGTCCCCGTACATCATGAGGCAAGAGCAGGAAGCTGAAGATCCGTCTGCCCGCTGCTCAGGCCGGTACTCAGGATGCGGTCCATCTCCCTGATGACCGGTTCAAGAGATGGAGGGATCGCAGTATCTTCGGTATTCACGGTCCTGCCCAGATAATTGATACTGTACTGCATGAAATCCGCTCCTCCACGGCGGGATGTGTAGTTCCCTTCAAGCACCGTGAACTGTGCTGCATCAAATGCTGCTGAGATCTGTTCAAGATCTGACTGATTGAGCAGGATCTCTCTGCTGGTTGTCCGGCTTGAGACCAGCGCGACGCCATTGTCAAAGATCACCAGCCGGTCATTCACGCCCGCAATTCCCCCGGTGCGCTGGTAATCCACGAACAGTGACGGGGTTTCAGGACGCGGGACCGGCTGGGTTTTCACGCCGATACATCCCGTAAACGCAACTGCGATGATCACCAGCACTGCACACATGCCTGCCCATGTCCTCATGAAAACCCATCCGATACGGCGTTGCTTTCTGGTTTATTATCTAAATTTGCAGAACATCCGGTTTTGCCGGTTTTCCTGATGACCTGCGTTCGGGCAGTACTTCTTCAAGCGCCGCTATCAGGCTGTCGATCTTTTCATTGTTAAATGCGGCCCGGAACGCTGCAATCTCTGCCGCGTTCATGATCATGATACCCTTTTTCTTCATCGGGAGCCCGTTATCCCCTATCGGGTTGATATCGATGGCAAGGGAAGGAGCGCGGTTCTTCGTGGCCGGAAGCCTGATGATCGAGACACCTTTTACCGACGTATGCTTGCGTTCCCAGTCCTGTCCTTCTTCAATGAATGCTTTCAGGGTTGCTGCCAGTTCCATAACAAGAACTATTGATTTATATATTAAAAGCCTATTCGTTCCGATGCTGCAAAGCGGGTCCGGTAAGGGAAAAACTGGTGCCGGGCAGCCTGTACCAGAACGGTAGTCCATAATCCGTATACAGGATAATATGATTGCAGGACAAACCTGTGGACAAGGATCAGCAATGCCGAGCATCACCCTGCACCCGGACCAGCCATTTGACCTCGATGCAACTCTTGGCTGCGGGCAGGTGTTCCGCTGGGATCGCACCGCGGACGGCTGGTGGTACGGCGTAGCCGGGGGCCTGGTGATGAAAATCCGTCAGGACGGGGACAGACTGAGGTACGCCGGGGTGCCCGCATCGTTCATCCGCAATTATTTCTCTCTGGACACCGACCTTGAATCCATCCTTATTTCCATTGACCGCGATCCGTTTATCCACGCGTGCATCGTGAAACACCGTGGTCTTCGTCTCGTGCGCCAGCCGCCATGGGAATGCACGATCTCGTACATATGCTCGACAAACTCGAATATCCCCACGATCCGTCGGAGGATAGCGTCCATCGCGGAGCAGTACGGCCAGCCGGTCGGATTTGAAGGGAAACTCTTTTACACCTTCCCCGGACCATCATCCATCTCGTGCAGGGGCCCTGACTTTCTGACGGCGTGCAGGCTCGGATACCGCCAGCCCTATGTCTTTGGAACATCAGGCATCGTGACCGATGAAAAAGCCTGGGAGAAGAGAATCCGCAGGCTTCCCTGCAATGAAGCCCGCCGGGAACTTATGAAACTCCCCGGCATCGGACCCAAAGCTGCTGATTGCATCCTCCTCTTCGCATTCCAGAAGTACGAGGCGTTTCCGGTTGATGTCTGGATCCGAAGGATTATGCATCAGTACTATCTCACGGATCTCAATATCGGGTCCTCCCTCACCGCACGTGAATACGACAGAATCCGCTGCTTTGCGCGGGAGCATTTTGGAGAATACTGCGGATATGCGCAGGAATATCTTTTTTCGACCCGGGAAGGATAAAAAAAGGCACCTTTCGGAATCCTGGTTTTCCGCATTCATCCGGCATATTATGGACCATCTCAAAGGTATCGATCCTGAACTGGAAGTGCCTGATCATTGCCTCCGTTATCATGATTTTTGTATCGGCATCTGTTTCATCAGGATCTCTTTTCCGGTCATCGCTCAAGTGCATCCCACAGTTCCATGACCAGTTCCTGGTGCTGCGTGATGCCCCGGCTCATTCCGCGTTCGACCATCGGCTGTCCTCCTCCTTTTTTCCGGCGGGACCGGATTGTACCGCTCTTTATCAAAAAAGGGTGATAAAATATTACTCAGTTATCAGCGGATGTGACAACGTGGGGAGATGCACGATCCGGCCACGTCTTCTCAGGTGCCAGCGCCGGTCGTTTTGAGAGGATGAACCGGGAACCATGAGCCGGCACGCTTTCGTTTGCTATCCGGGCAGGAGTACCGGCGGATCATGATAATCTCACTTTTTGAAACATAAGGAAAACCTTAAATGATGATACCTGTTTTTTATCTTTACCGGATTCCGAATACTGTTCTCAGGAAAGATACGTGATGATCACTCCGCCTCCTTTCAGTCCTGTCAGTGTATCAAGGAATGTGGCGGAAATGGATAACGTGAAAAGACTCACCTGCGCCTTCGGCCTCCTTGCCATCCTGACCGGTATCGCAGGTATTGTCGGATATATCTCCGGTATTATCCTCATCAGCAGCATATGCCCGGGCTGCACGGCAATTGCATTGATTGTGGCCCTCCTCTGGATTTTTTCCGGCACGGTTCTTGTCTTCCTGTCCTGCAGACCGGTCCGCGGAGCCGGCGAAGTGGCAACCGATACCATCCGGCAGGTGAAGGCAGAGGAAGCCCTGCGGGAGCGTGAACAGTTCCTGCGGGAAACCCAGAAAATTGCGAAGATCGGGGGGTGGAAGGCAGATCCGCACACCGATGACCTCCTGTGGACTGAGGGTGTTTACAACATTGTCGAGGCCCCCCGCACGTATCGTCCGACGTTTTCCGAGGGGTTGAATATTTTCTCCAGAGAGGACCAGCGCATTATCAGGAACAGGATAGAGAACTGCCTCGCGACCGGTGAAACATTTTCCCTTGAAGCGGAAATTACCACGCAGACCGGCAAGAAGGTCTGGACTGAAGTGCGGGGAAGGGCGCCGGTAACGGACGTCCCCCGGTCCGTGTTTATCGGTACCCTCCAGGACATCACGATACTTCGCCAGATCGGCGAGAGACTGAAAAGGGAGAACGGAAAACTGGACATCCTTGCAGAAACAGCCCGCCTGCTCCTGAGTGCGGAAAAGCCCGAATCCATTGTCCAGACGGTCGGGGAACGTGTGATGCGCTACCTCCACTGCCATACCTTCTTCAATTACCTTATCGACGAAAGCGGACAACGGATGCGGCTGAACGCCTATGCTGGCATCCCCCCTGGGGAGGCAGGAAGGATTGAATACCTGAATCTTGGCGAAGCCGTCTGCGGCCAGGTTGCCCGCAACGGGGAGCGGATCGTAGTCTCCGACGTCCTCAATACAGACGACGAACGGACTTGCCTGATCCGGTCGCTCGGAGTGTCCGGTTATGCGTGCCACCCGCTGATCAGCCAGCGCCGCACGCTCGGGACCCTATCTTTCGGGCGTTGCGACCGGGCGCCGTTTACTGATGAGGAACTGGATCTGATGAAGGCAGTGACGGATCTCGTGGCCACGGCAATGGCGCGCAAGAAGATCGAGGACGCCCTGCGTGGGACGAGCCATTATCTCGGGAACCTATTCAATTATGCCAATGCTCCGATCATCGTCTGGGATTCTTCATTCCGGATCCAGCGGTTCAACCACGCCTTTGAGTTCCTGACCGGAATGCCTGCAGATGCGGTGCTTGGAAAACCGCTGGAGATCCTCTTTCCAGAAAAAACAAGGCAGGAATCCATGGAACTGATCCAGAAGACGAGCAGCGGGGAACGGTGGGTATCCGTGGAGATCCCGATCCGGCACGTTTCCGGCACAACGAAGATCGTGCTCTGGAATTCCGCGAACATCCATGATACTGACGGCGTCACGGTCTCCTCCACCATCGCCCAGGGGCAGGATATCACCGGGCGGAAAATCGCGGAAGATTCTGCCATGAAAACCGCGTCGCTGCTCAATGCAGCACTCGATTCTACCGCAGACGGTATACTCGTCGTGGACAATGCCGGGAATATTACCAGTTACAACAAGACCTTCTGTACAATCTGGGGCATTCCGGAACATATCCTCGATGCTGCTGCGGAGGATGCCGCGCTTGCCTACATGACACCCCTGGTCACAGATTCACCGGTGTTCGTCTCCCGTTTACGGGAACTTTATACCCATGCCGGGCGGGAAAGTTTTGACATGGTCACCCTGAAGGACGGCCGGATTTTTGAACGGTATTCCAAGCCCCAGATGATAGGGGATGCCATTGTCGGCCGGGTCTGGAGCTACCGCGACATCACCGAGCGCCGGCAGGCAGAGGAAGCCCTGTGGGAGAGTCTTGAAAAATTCCGGATCATAGCCACCAATATCCCGGACCACATCCAGGTGCAGGATAAGGAACTCCGGTATACCCAGGTCATTAATCCCCTGCCGGGTCTGACCGAGAAGGACATGATCGGAAACACGGATTACGATATGCTGTCGAAAGAAGACGCTGATCGCCTGACAACGATCAAGAGGCAGGTACTGGAGAGCGGTGTCCCGGTCTATAGGGAAATGCCCCTTATCAGCGCAAGCGGTGAGAAGAACTTCTTTTCCGGGTCCTATGTCCCCAAAAGGGGTGCCATTGGCGAGATCGACGGGCTTATCGGTTATTTCAGGAATGTGACCGAAACAAAAGAGGCCAATGAAAAGATCATTGCCGCCCTGGCAGAAAAAGAGATCCTGATCCGGGAAATCCACCACCGGGTCAAGAACAATCTCCAGATCATCTCCGGCCTGCTCGACATGACGAGGATGAGGACGCAGGACCCGGCAACAACCGGCATTCTGACAGACATGATGATGAAGATCAAGACGATGGCACAGATCCATACGCGGCTGTATGAGAGCAAGCAGTTCGACAAGATCAATATGGGTGGCCAGATCCGGGACCAGGTAGCCGATCTCTCAAGCATCTACGGGCGTTCCGGACCCGAGATTTCCTGCGAGGTGGAGACAGAAGATGTCCTGCTCACGGTAGACCAGGCGATTCCCTGTGCACTGGTGGTGAACGAGTCGCTCTCAAATGCCTTCAAGCATGCCTTCAGGGGCCGCCAGTACGGGACCGTGACGGTAGTCCTGCGGAAGGAAAACGGAACTATCCGAATCACGATCAGCGATGATGGTATCGGCATTCCTGAGAATGTGGATATCAGCCGGGCAACGAGCCTGGGCCTGAAACTTATGCGGAGCCTGGTGCTCCAGTTGCAGGGAACCCTGACAATCGAAAGCACTGACCGGGGCTCTGTTGTGAATGTTGAATTCCCGATCCGGGAGGGAGGATGAGAACGATGTCGAAGATTCTTGTTGTCGATGATGAAGCGATTATAACCATGCAGCTCGAAGAGCGGCTGCATGCGATGGGGTATACCGTTATAGGGATGGCGGCATCCGGGGAGGATGCGATCGAGAAGGCACGCCGGCTTGCCCCGGACCTGATCCTGATGGATATCGTCATGCCAGGGAAGCTGAATGGTATTGAAGCGGCGCAGGCCATCATTACCGAACTGAATATTCCGGTGGTTTTTGTCACATCCTATGCAGATGATGCGATCATCGAGAAGGCCAAGCAGGTGAGGCCGTACGGGTATATTGTAAAACCCTTCAATGAACTGGAAATAAAAGCTGCCATCGAGGTAGCCCTGTTCCGCAGGAGTGCAGAACTGGAGATAAAAAAACTGGCAGAGGCCGGCCGCGCCCCAGCCCTGCCAAGAAGAGGGCACGGTGAGGCAGAAGTACCGGGGACAGAATATCTTGACCTGCCGGAGACAAAAACGGTTCTTTTAAAAGATATCTTCACTGAGATCGTTCTCTTCCTGTATGCCGATCCGTCCGTGAAGGACCCGATATTCAAATTTGCCCTCAGTGCCGGCCTCAAGAAGGGCGGGCGGCTCTTCTTTGCGTATCACCACTCAACCCTGCAGAAATTTTTTTTCAGGGAAATCCAGAACCGTGAGATGGTTACCCGTCGTATAAAAAAGGGGGAACTTTTTTTCCTGCCCCGCATCCTTGAAAAGTGTACCGCGAATGCCGACAGTCTTCAGATCCTCTTTGATTTTTCCGATACGGAGGAATTTTCCGACATCATCGCCGTAAAAAAACTGATCCTTGCCCGAAAGGAAGCCGGAGCCCCCATCACTGGTATTATTGCACTGAACATGGCCGATTTCGATCACAACCGCATCCGGATGCTCTCGGAAGGTATCTCACGGATCATTGTATCGACTGGCAGGGATACAACCATCTCTTTTGCTCATCCCACGTTCCCGGCCGAATCCCTGACTGTTGTTCCCCAGACAACTGTCGACGATGTGGTAAAAAAACTGCTTGAGCCGGTGATCCTATCCATGCTCGAAAAACCAATCTCCGGCTATGATATCGTCCACGAGATCCACAACAGGTATAACGTACTCATTCCCCAGGCCCGGATTTATACATACCTCTATGAACTCCAGAAAAAAGGATACCTCGACATGAACGTATCCGGTAAATCGAAGATGTACTCCCCGACAGATGCCGGAAAAAAATATATTCATCAGCGGTTGAACGAGTTCAAGTTTGTTTTTCAGCATATCCTGGGAGATGTATCCGCGGTTCCGGATCAGAAACCGGATCCATAGAGGCTGGAACAACCATAACGATTTTTGTTGACGGGGATACCCCGCAGGTGCCGGCCATGGAACGCGGGCCGTTTGCAGTATCACGTTCTAATCCATGAAACAATCCCCGGGACGTCCGCATAGCTATTTCTCAAACGCCGGGATACAAAAAACGTGCCGGTGGTATACACCTGCACAGGAGGTGGAACGACCTATCAGCATTGCAGGAGCACATAATGGAAACCAAAGGAACATCAAAGGTTCTGGTACCAGCGCACGCACACCTTACCAGATTCAATGCCGGAACCACGATATCGTTTACCGCTTCAGCCTTCACGAGAGTGAATACAAAGCGGGCTTACCGGAGATAATGTCTCCAGTCCCGGCACAGGACATCAGGCAACCGGTAAAACCCGGGTAATATTTTATCATGACACAGAGGGACATGAGTACTGCAAAAGAACTTGAGAACAATGGAAAAACCTTCATAGTTCCACCTTGTATTTCCGATAGCGGAACTTCGATCTGTATCATTAGCCGGTTACATGAGATCCTGGAAGAGGATATCCGGATCGATCTCGAAAAGACCAGCCTCACCATAACCGCCCTTGCAGGACCCGAAAAAGTCATGCGGAACATAACGGTCCCGGAAGGTCTTCGGATCAGCAGAAAAAAGTACCGTGACGGGATCCTGACAATCGTCCTTGACCGGCCTGCGTGAACCGGAAAGACCTCTCACGGGTAGTACACGTCCCCGTTTCGATACGTTTCAAAATTTGTTTCAAAGTCTGTTTTGTTGGGGAGATCCTATAAGATACCCTGTCAATACCGCAAACAGGTGTGACATATTCCTCTTCCTGAGAACCCGAATGGACTCATCACGGCCGGTGAGAATCCTGACCAGATCTGGCGAAGTTTTTGTTACGGAACAGGTGACCCCCGGACTGATATCCGGGCAGTTACCCGGCGGTCTGTGATGGCGTGTCCTGCCTGTGGCTGCCATCACTGCACCACCACGGACTGCCTGTATGCGGACTTTATCCGGCAGTACTGGAGGCATCCCCTGAGTGATTAGCGGACCGGAACGGGTGATGGGATGGAAACGGTCGAACAACTGAAAAAAGAACGCGAAGAACAGACCCGGCAGGCCGAGGAACGTCTCAACCAGCTGAAGTATCTGCAGGCGGATTTTGATAATTTCCGCAGGTGGCAGGCAAAGGAGAAGGAAGAGATAACGTCTCGTGCCAACGAGCGTCTGATCAATGACCTCCTGGTGGTCCTCGATGATTTCGAACGGGCGCTTCCCTCTCTTGAACAGGAAAAAAACAAGGAAGGGATGCAGATGGTGTATAAAAATCTGGTAAAAATCCTCTCAGAATACGGGCTCGAACCGATCGACTGCGTTGGCAAAAAATTCGATCCGAACTGCCATGAAGCCCTCTGCAGGGAGCGGTGCGGGAAAGAGACGGGTACGGTTCTTGAGGATCTCGGGAAGGGGTACCGGCTGAAATCCAGGGTTATCAGACCCTCGAAAGTAAAGATTGCTGAACAGGTGACAGGAGAAAATGGTGATTAACTATGGGTAAGGAAAAAATTATCGGAATCGACCTGGGGACATCGAACAGCGAGGCAGCGGTCATGGTCGGAGGAAAGCCAACCGTCATTCCTTCGGCGGAGGGCGCTACGGTAGCCGGAAAAATGTTTCCTTCGTATGTAGCGTTTCTGTCAGACGGTCAGCTGCTGGTAGGGGAGCCTGCACGGCGGCAGGCTGTGACCAACCCTGAGGGTACGGTGACGGCGGCCAAACGGAAGATAGGGACCAGCCATATCTACCGGATCTACAACAAGGAGTACACGCCCCAGCAGATCTCCGCCTTCCTCCTGCAGAAGATCAAACGGGACGCAGAAGCGTTCCTGGGAGAACCGGTCAGGAAGGCCGTCATAACGGTTCCGGCCTACTTCAATGACAACCAGCGGACGGCGACCAAGGATGCCGGAAAGATCGCCGGCCTTGATGTAGTTCGGCTCGTCAACGAGCCCACGGCGGCTTCCATGGCCTACGGACTCGACCGTGGCGGGGAATACAAGATCCTGGTTTTCGATCTCGGCGGCGGGACGCTCGATGTCACGATCATGGAATTCGGCGGGGGCACGTTTACGGTTCTCGCCACATCCGGCGATACCCAGCTCGGCGGCACCGATATGGACAATGCTATCTTCGAATGGATCGCATCCGAATTCAAGAAGACGGAGGGTATCGATCTCAGGAGCGACAAGATGGCCGTCAACCGGGTCAAGGAAGCAGCGGAAAAGGCGAAGATCGAACTCTCGACGGTTATGGAAACGGAGATAAACCTGCCGTACGTCTCTGCCACGCAGGCCGGCCCCAAGCACCTCTCCATGAAACTGACCCGGGCAAAACTCGAGCAGTTGATCGAACCGATCATCAAACGCTGCATCCACCCGTTCGAACAGGCGCTGAAAGATGCAAACCTGACGAAAAATGACATCCAGAAGGTGATCCTGGTCGGCGGACCGACCCGCATGCCGGTGATCCAGAAATTTATCGAGGACCATGTCGGCAAAAAGATGGAACGGGGGATCGACCCGATGGAATGCGTTGCCATGGGAGCCGCGATCCAGGGAGCGATTCTTGGTGGCGAGATCACGGACATGGTGCTGCTCGATGTGACCCCGCTGACCCTTGGTCTTGAGACCCTCGGGGGTGTGCGGACCCCGCTGATCGACAGGAATACCACCATCCCGACCAAGAAAAGCCAGATCTTCTCCACGGCTGCAGATCTGCAGACCTCGGTCACCATCCACGTGCTCCAGGGCGAACGCCCGATGGCGGCAGACAACGTGAGTCTTGGCCAGTTCAACCTTGTCGGGCTGCCACCGGCCCCGCGGGGGATCCCGCAGATTGAGGTCACCTTCGATATTGACGCCTCCGGTATCCTGAATGTGTCGGCAAAGGATCTCGGCACCGGAAAAGAGCAGAAGATGACTATCACCGCCTCGACAAAACTTGTCGAAAGCGATGTCAAGAAAATGGTCAATGAGGCCAAACAGTACGAGGAGCAGGACAAGGCGAAAAAAGAGGAGGTCGAGGTCCGGAACAGCGCGGACTCTCTCGTGTATATGGCAGAAAAGACCCGGACCGACCTCGCCGGGAAGCTGGGAGCCGATCTGGTGGAGAGGCTGAACGGGGCGATCACCGCGGTGAAAGCTGCCCTCGAGGGCAGGGACACGTCAGCGATCCGGAGTGAGACGGAAAAACTCCAGAAGGTCCTTTCGGAAGCGGGTTCGGCTGCATACCAGGAAGCAGCCCAGCGGCAGGCTGCGCAGCAGGCTTCCCCCGGAGGCGATGAGCAGTCCCAGGCAGCCGGCGGGCCGGGCGGCGAAAACGTTGTTGATGCCGATTTCAAGGTCCACGATGAAAAATAATTTTTTGTGCAACCATGGCAAAGGCCGACTTCTATGAAATTCTGGGTGTCAGACGGGACGCATCACCGGATGAGCTGAAAAAAGCATTCCGGCAACGGGCGCGGAAATACCATCCCGACCTCAACAAGGGCAGTAAGGAGGCAGAAGAAAAATTCAAGGAGGTGAATGAGGCATACCAGGTCCTGAGCGATCCCCAGAAAAGAGCCCAGTACGACCAGGTGGGGCATGTCGAGTTTGCACCCGGTGACGCTGCCGGCTACAAGCCACCCAGTTACGATGACCTGTTCCGGGATTTTGGCCTTGGCGATATCTTCGATGTTTTTTCCGGCGGGGCGCGGGCCCGGCGGAGGGCAGGGGCGGACCTGAGATATGACATCGATATCTCGCTCGCCGATGCATTCTATGGAACGAAAAATACCGTCGCGGTCCCGCATTATGCCGAGTGCCCGACCTGCCATGGGAGCGGTGCCGAGCCCGGTTACCTGCGGGACTGCCCCACCTGCAAGGGGACCGGTGAAATACGGCACCCCCAGAGGATGGGAAACCGCCAGGTCATTAACATCGCCCAGTGCCCGGACTGCGGCGGGATCGGGAAGAGGATCGAGAAGCCCTGCCCCACCTGTAAGGGGAAAGGGGCCCTCCAGAAAACCCGGAGGATCGAAGTGACCATCCCCCGGGGTGTCGAAGACGGCCAGTTCCTCAGGATTGCCGGTGAAGGAGAGCCAGGGGAGAACCGGGGGCCTCCCGGGGACCTCTATGTTGTTGTGCACGTACGACCCCATGAACGCTTCGAACGGCAGGGTGCAGATCTGCATACGACTGCCGTTGTCGGTCTTGCAACCGCTCTGCTTGGCGGGGAGATAACCCTGCCCACCCTGACCGGCAAAGCAGCATTGAAAATCCCCCGCGGTACACAGAGCCATACCCTCTTCCGCCTCCGGGGGCAGGGGATGCCATTTTTAAATTCTGACAGCCGGGGAGATCTCCTGGTCAAGGTGCTTGTCCAGATCCCGACAAACCTGAACCAGAAGCAGGAGGAGCTGATGAAAGAAGCGCTCGTGGGCCGGGTCTGAACGCCACTGTGGAATAAAGAAAAATCACTAAAAAGAACGCAAACAGCCGGAAAAAACCAATCACGGGAGCGACCGGGGAAGCTGATTATTACCGGTAAAAAGGAGTAGGACGGGGGCCAGGTACTCCAAACCAATGACAGAAGGGACTTCTTCCCGATTGAAGTGCTCACCTGCATGAAGATTAATGTGCCTGAAGTGCCGGACAAACCGATACTCTGGTGGACCGACGGTGAGAAACACCCATGAATCATCGGTGTACCCTGGAACACTGAAATGTCAATGGCCGGGATTTTTAAGAAAACAGAATTGAGCCGAATCCTTCTGCTGCGAAGAAGATGGTCTTGAGAACCCGTGTATCAGGTTGTCTTTGGGATTGTTTCAAAAATTGTCTCAAAATTTGATTTTGAGGGATGCTCCTATAAAATTCCTTGGTGAATATCCGTATGCATCAGATGTGGTGAACCGGATCTTCAGGTGGGAACCTGATGCTCTGGATTTCAGATACTGACCATGCCACCGGCCGGTAATCCCGATGGGCTGGAATAACGGGTTATCCTGATCGGTCCGGGGGATCCGAAAGGTAGTCTGCAGGCTCCAATGACCAGTACAGCACCACACGGGATGGTGAACCATGATCACGGTAAAAAGTATATTGTCCAAGGTAGCGGATGATGACGGGTTTCGAGTCCTTGTTGAACCGGTCCGTCCCGGAAACGCCTGCATCGGAACAAAGGTCCTGGATATATGGTTACCGTACCTTGCGCCAACCCCTGAACTCTTCATCCGGTATTCCGGTGACCTGATATCTTGGGAAGATTTCGTGAGCCGGTATCACGGTGAGCTTGAAGATAAGCGCGAGTCCCTCAGGGACCTTCAGGCCCACCGGAGGTACAGCAGACTCACTCTCCTGCACGGTTCCTGCAATGAGGATCGTAATTCTGCCGTTGCCCTGAAGATGTTTCTGGAAAACAATGACCCTGAAACGGGCAGCAGCGAATGGAGCGAACCGGCGTTTGCCCCGTTCATGCATCCGGATTGGTTTGCCAGGATCCTTCTTCTCCCGGGTTTTCCAAAAACCCTCAACAGTGTCTTTGAAAAGCCATGAAATCAGGAGATGCCCGGTAAGGTTCTCTGCCACACGGCCGGGATCGGTAGATCCCCCGGTGTCCCGGCTTCATGAAACCCTCCTTTGGTTTCTTTTAATGCCCGGCATACCGGGTTTGACAGACCGTGTCCCGTTTTTTTTGTTGCACCAGGGTTTCCAGCTCCATGCTCTCTCTGCTGTTTCCCGGCAGGGCCTGAGCCGGCGATTCCCCGGGACCCGGGAACGGGACCTGGGTCAGATTCCGTTGGTACCCGTTTCCCCGCACCGCTGCTACCGGGAACATGCGATTCTGATCCCTGCACCGGTTTATGCCCGTGGATACCGGAGAACGGTCAACTGGCTTTACCGGACGGCCAATGTTCCGTACAGGATACGGGGGAAGATTTGTGCCCTTACGTCCGGATGTTTCAGAATCTGCTTCAAATTCTGGAGCACTGGCATAGCTTGATAAAATGACAGGGAAATGTCACGTCCTGATAAGGGTAGCCGGAATTTATCCCAAAGTGACGGATACACCTTGTCATATCACCGGCCCGGTGCAGCGGGTCCGGGCCGGAAAACCCTGCCAGGAGCTTAGCGATCCGTTATCCGGTCAAAAAGCGGTACAGGAGCAGCAGTCCTGGAGAGTACAAGGAGGGATTGTATGGTTCGCTGGTACTACCAGTCTATCTTTGATGAGCTTGAGGATATGAGAAAGTACATGGAATCGCTCTCGCGACAGATGTACGAGACCAGTCCTACGTTATTATTACCTGGTCCTGGTGAGCCCGTACCAAAGATGCTGCCGGCACAACGGGCGGGTCTCCGTGTCGATGTGACCGATACCGGGCAGGAGGTCATTGTCACGGCAGACATGATACCGGGTATATCCAAAAAAGATATTTCGCTCTCCCTGATCAGTGCGCAGGCGCTGGAAATCTCCTGTGAACGCAGGGAAGAGAAAAAGGAAGAAAACGAGGGGTATTTCCTGCGGGAACGCCGGTTAGGTTCCCTGACACGGGTCGTCCCTCTTCCTGCACCGGTCCTGGAAGAGGGATCCAGCGCCTCGTTCAAAAACGGGGTGCTCGAAGTGCACCTGAAAAAATCAACACAGGAAGAGAAAGGGAAAATTTCCATAGACTAAATGATTCGGAGGTACCGGCAGAGCGGATCAGGGCCTGGGACATGCAGATCCCGGAGGGGTAATCTCCCTATCCCGGGGCTGCGGCCATTTGTCGGTGACAGGCCTTTAAGGCCAGGCCCGCCTCTAGGCCACGGGATTATCTGAACGGCTGCTCACCAGGCAGCAGGAAAAGGAGATGATCATCAACCATGGTACTGGTAAAAAAAAGGGATGGCAGGAACGAGGAATTTGTGCAGGAAAAGATCGTGGTCAGCCTGATCAAGAGCGGTGCACCTGCCGGCTTTGCACGGACGATCGCGCAGGACATTGAGCGAAGTGCCCGGGATGGTATCACGACACAGGAGATCAGGACGAGTGCCCTGGGCCGGCTCAGGGCAAAAAATCCCGCATGGGAGAGAAACTGGATCGTGTACGATGCTGCGGTCAAGAAGAGAACGGATGAATGAGGGAACGAACGGAGGTGAGAAGATGCCCTACCGATGGAAGAACAAGGTTGACGTGGATGAGACAGTCGTCGTAGTCATGAATGTCCTTGACAAAAACCCGGACCTGCCGAACTGGCTGCTCGTCACCATCAATGGCTCGATAGCTGATTCGGAAAAGAATCTGAGCAGGTACTTCTTTGACGAGATTCGAAAGCACGCCCCTTCAGCACTGAAATACTTCGAATCCCGGCAGTAGCCGGCCTGAATTTTTTCCAATCTTTTAAAAAAATCCGTTCAGAGGTTGACAATGGACACTTCACAAAACAGGATTGAGGACCTGATCAGGGACTTATCCCACCAGAACGAGGATGTCCGGTGGGCGGCATCCAGTGCACTGGCACGAACCGGGATCGCAGCAGTGGAACCCCTTATGGCCGCACTGGATGACAAGGACAGCGTCGTGCGCCTGAGAGCCGCATGGGCCCTCGGCCGGATCGGCGATGAACGCGCGGTCGGGAAACTGATCCGCACGCTTCGTGACGGTGACTGGTCGGTCCGGATGCGAGCGGCTGACGCACTCGGAATGCTCCGGGCACACCAGGCAACCGATGCCCTCCTGCTCCTCCTGAGGGACGAGAATGCAGATGTGCGGAGGCATGCGATCGCCGCATTGACAAAGATTGCAGATCCGGGTTCTGCGGACCGGATCGGGGATACCCTGAAGGACGCAGACTGGCGGGTGAGGATGGGTGCTGCCCTCGCACTCGCCGCAATCGGGAACGAGAAGAGTCTGGCGTATCTCAAAGCCGCCTCCTGCGATGAGAACGAGTATGTCCGGAAGATTGCGCAGGCAGTGCTGAAAAGCGGTGGAGGGGGTGCCTGCACATAACCGTGCGATCCCCCATGAAAAAATCCCCGACTGCAGGGTATACCGGTGACCAGAGGATCCTTCCCATGAACCCGGAAATCTGGCGCTGTACCCTGCAAGCCGCACCCGCCATGGCTGCAGCTCCGCCGGACATCACCGGCGGCATTACCCGGCATGCACCGGATAACGGGTGTGGATGACCGACCATGCAAAAACCGGAATCCGCCAGTGCGGCAGCACGCATGTTGTGTGACTGCGCCCGCTCCCTGTTTTTTTAAGGCTCCCCATGTTTCATTTTTTGTTTCACCGGTTGCCTTTCGGGAAAGAGCCTATACTCTCCCGGTGTGCATACCGCGTCATGCGGGGAGCCTGCCGGAAGAGGCGGCCCCTGTTTCCAAGGAGAGAACCATGGAGGAGAGCAGGTTTTATTCACTGCCGAAACTGCCGTACGAATACACGGCTCTGGCACCTCATATTTCTGAGCAACAGCTGACACTTCATCACCAGAAACACCACCAGGCGTACGTAAACGGCGCCAATGCCCTGTTTGAAAAACTGGACAGGGCACGGAAAGAAAATATCGATCTCGACATGAAGGCCACTCTTAAGGAACTGTCGTTCCATATCGGCGGTTTCAGGCTCCACAACCGGTTCTGGGAAAACCTGGCTCCCGTTGGTAAGGGCGGCGGGGGCATCCCGAAAGGAGAACTGGGCCGTGTGATCGACGGCGAATTTGGGAAATTCGACCGGTTCAGAAAGGAGTTTACCCAGGCTGCCGTCAGCGCCGAGGGCTCCGGGTGGGCTGTGCTCACCTATTGCCGGAAGACCGGCCGGCCGCTCATCGCCCAGGTAGAAAAACACAACGTGAACATGGCCCCCGGGTTCGATATGCTCCTGGTGCTTGACGTTTGGGAGCATGCCTATTACCTTGACTACAAGAATGACCGGGCAAAATTTGTCGACGCGTTCTGGAACATCGTGAACTGGGATATTGTTGCTGAGCGGTTCGACAAGGTGAAGAGATGAGCACCGGCAGGACAGAGAGAACAGGCTGATCAGGGAACGTGAAAAGATGCCGGAATTTGTCAACCCGTTCAGCGGCATGGCCCCTGAACGGAAACTCACGAGAGATGAACTGGTCCGGGCACTCCGCCTCGATCTTGCAGCAGAGCACGAGGCAGTCCATTCATATCTTGCCCACGCCGATGCAACCGATCACCCTCTTGCAAAGGTGGTGCTGACCGATATCGCGAATGAAGAGCGTGTCCACGCCGGTGAATTTGCCCGGCTGATTGCGATCCTGGCCGGCGATGAGGACGATCTCCTGAAGAAGGGGACCCTCGAAGTCGATGCCATGGCCGCATCGCTGGCGCCCCCGGAACAAAAAACCCCGCGCGAGACGGGTGAGACGACGATTGGATCCTTAAAACCTTCCTAGGAGTTGAGCACCATGGAAAAAACGTACCTGGGGCGTGAAGACGCGCCTGTCAGCGCCGAGACCTGGAACCTGCTCGATGCCACCATGATCGAGGCGGCAAAGAGCCAGCTTTCGGGCCGGCGGTTAATCGGTATCGAAGGCCCGTTCGGACTCGGGCTCAAGGCAATACCCCTCAGTGACTGTGAGATCGCGGAGGGGATCTCAGCCAGCCCGGTCATCCCGGTGTACCTGGTGAGCAGCATCTTCTATCTCAATAAGAGGGATCTTGCGGCAAGCGGGAGAGAGCGGCTGATGCCGGATACGGGGCCGGTTGCCTGCGCCGCAATGGAGTGTGCAGCACAGGAGGACACCATCATCTTCAACGGGATCCAGGATGTGCCCGGGCTTCTGGGGGCTGAAGGTTCTGCTTCCATGATCCTGACGAAATGGGACAAGACCGGTACGGCGGCTGACCAGATCATCGGCGCGGTCACCCGGCTCGATGAGGCCGGGTTCCACGGCCCCTACTGTATGGGGCTTGCACCGGCGCTGTACAACCTCCTCCTGCGCAGGTACCCGCAGGGCGGTGGTACAGAACTCGATCATATCCGTACGATCCTTGGCGGGGATGTGGTCAAGGCACCGGTCCTGAAAAAGGGCGGCGTCCTCCTCGCGTCAGGCCGCCAGTACTGTTCGCTGGTTATCGGGCAGGACATGAGTATCGGGTTCAGCGGTGTATCCGGGGACTCACTTGAATTCACTATCACCGAGAGCCTTGCCCTCCATATCCGGACACCGGAGGCGATCTGCGTTCTCACCTGAACCAGAGGCGGAAGAATACCTGAGGTGAAAACCATGCACGAAAAAACACTGGAACTCATAAAAAAATTCGAACAGGACCACGAGATCTATCTCAGTGCAACGGATGCACTGACCTACTGGGTCATTTACGCACGGATCACCCGGGTCGAGAAGGAGACGAGCCACCCCCACCACGGGAAAAAATTCGTATCCGGGCCGGGCCAGGACGGCAATGTCCTGGTCCTGCGGGACCCGTTCGTCTCCGACATCTACAGCGTGGAATCCTGGGGACCCATGGAAACGATCGACGATTTTGTGAAAAAAGGGCTTGCGCGAATCCTTTCAGACAAGGATGAGGCAGACAAAGGACAGGAGGAAGGTTGCGGGACCAGCTGCGGCTGAACCGGTCCCTTTAAAACCTTAAAGAACCATGAACCCGTTACCACCATCATCAATCATCGTGCTTGAGATCCTCGGATCCGAAGGTGCGATGACCCACAAGGATATCGTGAAGAAAACCCGATGCTCCCCGCGAACCATTCGCTATGCCTTGAAAAAACTCAAGGAGAAGAAACTCCTCATCGAGAAGATGAACATGCAGGATATGCGGCAGATCATTTACCAGTACCGGTTGTCTCCATTACCGGAGTCCGGTATGGTGGAGAGCAGGGCGGGAAGCTCGTGAGAACCGGCCCCGAGGGGATATTCATCACCGCAGACCGTGAGGCCGGAGGCACATCCGGCTCCTGCGGGGTTTGACCCGGGAAATCAGGGAACAGCATGAACGTGACAATCGACCGGAGCGGGTGTGTCAGCTGTGGTACCTGCTGGGAAACGTGTCCTGCGTTCTTTGAACAGAACCCGGATGACTCGTTCAGTCAGGTCATCGAACACTATCGGATGGGAAAAAATCCTGCGGAAGGATCGGCACCGCCGGAGCTGGATCCGTGTGTTACAGAATCTGCCGATCTCTGCCCTGCGCAGGTTATCCGGTGCGAATAACGGTGTTTGGTCCCGTATGTGACCGGAGATCGGCACCGCCGGGGCCGCTTCTGCACCTCTGCCGTCCGCCCGGAAGCGTTCCGGGTGGTCAGTGCATGACGTATACTCAAGAAATCTGCTGTCAGCATACTCGTACTTATCTCCTCGTTTTCCCGGCATGTATCTGTAATACCCCGGAAGGGGAAAAAAGTGCTTGGTAGAAAATTCCTTTTTAAAAAACATGAGATCACCCCCCCCTTGCGCCAGCCCTGCCCCCGTCGCGAGCGGGGCACATGCGATCCCACGGTATGACGTTTATTTAAACCGTCCTGTTTTTTGTAAAAACAGGTACTACTGCACTATCGCAACCGGGGCGCCCCAGCGGCGGGGCGAAGCCCCGGGAGCTTCAGGTATCAAAATGATTTCTACAGAGCACAAAAAAAATTTATTTTAAGAACCGGAACCCTTTACGTCCCGATATCCCAGCTGCAGAGGTATTTCTTCTGCTCTCTGCTGAGGGTATCGATGGAGAGACCGAGCGAGGAGAGTTTCAGGTTGGCTACCTGTTCGTCGATATCCTGCGGGACCTCATAGACACCGCCCTTCATCTTCTTCCCGTTCTTTGCGATGTGGAGGGTGCAGAGTGCCTGGAGGGCGAAGCTTAAGTCCATGACCTCGATCGGGTGCCCCATACCTTTGGGGGTTGCGAGATTGACGAGCCGGCCTTCTGCGAGCACATGGATCGCTTTTCCTTTGAGCATGAACGTCTCGATGCCTTCGCGCTGGATGACCGTGCCGGCGTTTTTGTGGAGCCATTGAATATCGATCTCGACATTAAAATGGCCGGCGTTCGAGAGGATGGCACCGTTTTTCAGTTTTCTGAAGTGCGTTGGTCCGATAACTGCGACATTACCGGTCGTCGTGACGAAGATATCGCCGATGGATGCTGCCTCTTCCATGGTCATGACCATGAACCCGTCCATGTGGGCTTCGAGCGCCCGCCGCGGGTCGATCTCGGTGACGATGACCTTGGCACCAAGCCCGTGGGCTTTCCTCGCAAGACCGCGGCCGCAGAAGCCATAGCCGGCAACAACAATGTATTTGCCGGCGATGAGGGTGTTGGTCGTGATCATGATCGACGACAGGGCACTCTCCCCCGTGCCATGGACATTGTCGAAGAACCGCTTCATGGGGGTGTCGTTCACGGCAATGACGGGGAACTCGAGCTTGCCCTCCGCTGCCATCGAGCGGAGCCGGTGGATGCCGGTGGTCGTCTCCTCGCACCCGCCGATGACCTTTTTTATGAGGTCACGGCGCCTGGTATGGATATAGTGGATCAGGTCCATCCCGTCATCGATGGTGATGACCGGCTTCGCGTCGAGCACCTTCTCGATGGCCGCATAGTATTCATCGACCGTGCAGCCCCGCTTCGCATAGCAGTGAACATTCTTCACCTCATTCAGGGCCTCGGCCACATCGTCCTGTGTCGAGAGCGGATTGCACCCGGTGATATGCACCGTTGCGCCTCCAAGAGCGAGCGTGGAGACGAGGTTTGCGGTCTTGGCTTCGACATGGAGCGCCATGCCTATCGTCATACCGGCGAACGGCTTGTCCCTGACAAACTGTTTTTTTATGGCAGCGAGCACCGGCATGTACTGCGCAGCCCATTCTATCTTCAGCGTTCCTGAGCTCATGAATATCCTCACGGGGGAAAGCCGGTAAAGACACGGCTTCCCGGTACTGACTACCCTATGCTTAGGGACGGCAGGTTACATAAAAACTCCGTGAAGGGCTCAAACGGATGGGAAATATAGATAGTATCCGCCGCGCAAGGTCTATTTATGGTGCTCACGAAACGGATCATTCCCTGCCTTGATCTCAAGGACGGCAGGGTGGTAAAAGGGACGAACTTTATCGGCCTCCGGGATGCCGGTGACCCGGTCGAGCTGGCCGGGCGGTACAATGAGCAGGGCGCGGACGAGGTCGTGTTCCTCGACATCACCGCGTCTAAAGAAAAACGCGGTATCATCATCGAGGTCATCAAGCGGGCAGCCGACCAGCTCTTCCTGCCACTGACCGTGGGCGGGGGTCTCCGCTCAACCGACGACATCCAGCAGATCCTCCGGGCCGGGGCTGACAAGGTGAGCCTCAATACCAGTGCCGTCCAGGACCCCGCGCTCATCACCCGCGGGGCCGAAGCATTCGGCACGCAGTGCATGGTTTGTGCGAT
Organism: Methanoregula sp. UBA154; assembly: GCA_002502245.1. Taxonomy (GTDB): domain Archaea; phylum Halobacteriota; class Methanomicrobia; order Methanomicrobiales; family Methanospirillaceae; genus Methanoregula. The sequence goes on along the minus strand of DAPW01000016.1, from coordinate 21,421 downwards.
TGACGTACGCCGGAACTTTACGAAAAATGAGAAGGCCACTCCTGTGACCCTCGAAGACGGGAGAACGTGCTGGTACGAAGTGGTCACCTACGGCGGCAGCAGACCAACCGGGATCGACGCCATTCTCTGGGCCAGGGAATCCGAAGAGCGGGGAGCGGGGGAGATCCTCCTCACCAGCATGGAGACCGATGGCACGAAGAACGGGTTCGATATCCCCATCACTGCGGCGATATCCGATGCTGCGGGAATCCCGGTGGTAGCGAGCGGCGGGGTCGGCACCCTTGAGCATTTTTACGATGGTTTCACAAAAGGAAAGGCCGATGCCTGCCTTGCAGCAAGCGTCTTCCACTACGGCGAGTTCACGATAAAGGAGGTAAAAGAGTACCTCAGAGGGCGGGGTATCCCGGTACGGCTCTGAGGTCGAACTCGAACGCGGCAACGGAGTGCTCGAGATCAAATGCGTTCAGTACAGCGGGGTGGATCTCGCCAAAAACCCCGACCGTTTTTCCGGCCACGATAATATCCCCGCGGCGCCCGTCAATGAACGCCGGGTCCGCGGATTCCTTCACGGTGTAGTCGACAGAGAGCTCGTGGAGCACCGCATCGGCCGATGCATAGGCCTCCGAGAAGTCCGCATCGGGATGCGTGCTGACGCCGGCCGCCTGCTGGTGGGTGCGGCAGTCCAGGACCACATCGCCCACCGTGAAGAGGCGCTGGGGCAGCTCACGGTGCCGGTTCAGGGTAAGGAACTCGAGAAGCAGGGGGAGGAGCTCGGTCCTGACCACCGTGTTCTCGATGCTGATCGGGTGCATGACGTGGAGGACCCCCCTCGTCTCCTCCCGCCGCATCTGCCGGTAGAGCACGTCCTCGTTTGTCAGGGTAAACGGCATCACTTCGAGGTAACCGAGCCCCGTGAACGCCTCGCGGGCAAGGGCGGCATTGACCTGCACCGGGTGGGCTTTTCCAACGGTGAACGTCCTGGGGGGGTGGGATTCGAGCCTGTCGTACCCGTACGCGATTGCCACGTCCTCGAAGAGGTCCCAGTCGTGCATGATATCGGCCCGGTAGCAGGGCACCTGTACCTTCACCGTATCCGCACCCTCAGGCTCGGCCCCGAACCGCATCTTCCTGAGGAGCTCTGCCATCGATGCAGCGGTCAGGCTGACCCCGAGGAGCCGGGAGCACTCCTTCACGCTCACAACCCGTTCCGCGGGTGCAAGTGTCGGGGTCTGCATACCCCCGATCTCCACGCTCTCGATAGTTGCACCGGCTTCTGCCATCGCCGTGCAGATGATATTGACGGCAAAGCCTACAGCCCGTTTGTCAGTGCCGGTCGTGTCGAGGAGGATGTTCTTTGTATCGATGGTCACCCGCGTCCGCTCACCGTTGATGATCGGGGGGAACGAGAGGACATGGTCGTCCCTGTCGACAATGAGCGGGAAGAGCGCAAAGTCCCTGACGATCTTTGCGTAGTCCCGGCCCTTGGGGTGTTTCTCGAGGATCTCGTCCATCGTCATCTCTTCCGTATAATCGAGCGGGACGAACTTCCTGTTCCGTGGCGATGCGATGTACCGGAAGGGCGGTTTCACGGTGTCCATGTCGTGGATGCCGATTGCCACCTTGCTCCGGCCCCTGCCGACCGCCCAGTGGAGCGACTCCTGCAGGGACATGATGCTCTGGATCGATTCGTCGTCGAATTTTATTCCACGGATGACCGCTGCGCCAAGCACCGGGCGGATGGATGCGAGTTTCGGGTCGACGGTGAAGGAAATCCCCGAAGGTTTGACCGGGTAGGTGGGAAGGCCGGTCTCGATCCCGAGGTAGCCCCGCATCGCCCGGGCAACACCTTCCGGACTGAAGAGGTCGGGCCGGTCCGGAAAGAACTCCACGTCCGCGTGGTCCTCTTCGGTCCGCTCGACATCCGAGCCGATGAGGGGGATTTTCTCGAGGATCGTCTTCCGGTCGGTCCGGGTGAGCCGCTCGAGGTACTTGTAGGGGAGTGTGATGACGGCCATCTCAGATCCCTCCCTTTGACTTCCGGAGCGAAGGCGTCTCACGGAGGAACGCCACGTCGCTCTTGTGCAGGAGCCGGAGGTCCTTGAGGCCGAGACGGAGCATGGCAATCCGGCTCACGCCCAGGCCCCAGGCGAGCACGGGGCAGGTAATCCCGAGAGGTGCCGTGACCTCCTCGCGGAAGACACCGGCGCCGCCCATCTCGATCCATCCGATACCCTCGATATATACTTCGGCGTCGAGGCTCGGCTCGGTGTACGGGTAGTAGGAAGGCTTGAAGCGGACGCTTGTAAAGCCCATGCGATTGTAGAACTCGCGGAGGATCCCGAGCAGGTTTCCGAACGTGACGTCCTCGTCCATCACGATCCCCTCGAGCTGCTCGAACTCTGCAAGGTGGGTGGTGTCGATCGTTTCACGGCGGTACACTCTGCCGACTGCGAACGCTTTTACGGGGGGTTTCCTGTTTTGTGCAAGGTGCTGGATCGAGAGGCTCGTGGTGTGGGTGCGGAGCACGCACTGCTCGGCCTTCTCCTCCTTCCAGACACCGCCCCAGCCGGTCGAGGAGGTATCCCCGCCGGAGAGGTGCATGGATTTCACTTTCTCGTAGCCCGGCGGGAGCGGGATGGTCTCCCGCAGGTAGAAGGTATCCTGCATCTCGCGGGCGGGGTGGTCCTGCGGCTGGAAGAGGGCGTCGAAGTTCCAGAAGCACTGCTGGACAATGTCGCCATAGAGTTCCTCAAAACCCATCTCGAGGAGGATCTCCCGCATCTCGGCGATGATCCGCTCGTAGGGATGGATCTTCCCGGGGTATGCTTTCTTCGGGAGCTTGGAGACATCATAGTGCCGGAGGTTTGCGGTCTTCCAGCTGCCTGACAGGATCTGGTCGCGGGTGAGCGTCCCGGTCTCTTCGCGGAGATCGAGACCCTTTTTCGTGAGCGCGAGCCCTTCGGGAGTGATGGAAACCGCGTATCGTACCGTCTCGCATTCCTGGAGGATCCCGCGCTTGATCAGCTCCTTTGTCTTCGGATCTGCAGCAGATGGGTTTTTGAGTGCGGATTCGTCTGCATCTGTCGAAGCACCGTGGATTTTTGTTACCGCGGCGCCCTCGACTTTCACCAGTCCTTTCTTCCGGAGCTGGCCAAACCCGATCCTGAACGCCTCGTGCTTCTGGAGGTCAGCGAGCTGCGTGCCCGGCAGGATGAAGCGGAGGAGCTGGGTCTCGGGGAGGCCGTTCTTTGCATAGCGGATCCCCTCGTCCGTGTACGCAAACTCCTTCAGTACGATCCGCTCAACCGAAACAAACCCCTTGTCCTGTGCCAGGTGAGCCCACTGCACTACCGCCTCCGGGCTTGCCTCCAGTAGTCCGGCAAGGTGGGGGGCATCTGCTTTCTTCTCTGTTTCAAGCACCGCAAGCAAACGCTTCTCATTCTGTGTCAGTTCCGCCATCTTACACCCGTATCCTGTCTGTACATGCATCCATCTTCTCCCGGAAGTCCTTTAAGAATGCCACCACCCGCTCGGCAGTCTCTTTCTTGCACTGGCCGCAGGTGACCTCGCCGGCGGTGCACCTCCGCCTGATCTCTGCCAGCGCCGCATCGTCAGTCACCATGTGGAAGAGGTTGAGGAGGTAGAGCGAGCACCGGTCCGGTTCGCCGCCAAGCCGCTTCTGCTCTTCAAGGGTCATCCTCCCACCGGTGATCCCGCTCATCACCTTCTTTCTCACCACTGCCTCGGGCTCATAGAAGGAGATGATGCTCTCGGGAATGCTTGACGACATCTTCCCGCCGGTCAGGCCGGGCATGAAGATGTGGTATGTAGACGATGGGGTGTAGAAGGCAAAACCCCCGTGCGCCCGCTCGATCGCCCGAACCGTTCCTTTCACGTCTGCACATTCTGCACCCCGGATATCAATATGTCCCTCGTACTTCTTCGCGTGCGGGAAAGCCTTCTTCACCGCTTCCATTGCAGCCCCGGGAGCATTCTTTGACCGGACACTGATGTATCCGTCCCGCTCCTCGACCGTGAACATCCGCATCTTGTGGGCGATCCCCCGGGTGAGGCGGATGTGTGGATCCTGGTCGACCCCGACCGGCACCAGTGTCGGCGCCGGCTCGCGGTCGATCTGGGGATAGAGGATATCAGCCACCTGCGTGATGACGCTGTCGGCATGGGCAAGGTCGGTTTCGGGACCGAAGCCGTAGATGGCCGTCAGTTCCGAGAAGTTCACCTTGGTCGCGGCCTCAAACGCAAGGTCCTTGAGCCGGTTGTTCCGGGTCTGAAAGTAGGTCTCGCCCTCAAAACCGAGTGCATAGAGGCAGGCGAGGTACTCCTTCCCAAACTCATCGCACTTCTCCCATGACAGGCCGCGGACCGCATGGGCCTCACGGTCGGCGATCGTGATGTAGCCGTTGCCGCCCTGCTGCACGTGCCAGATCACCTCCTTCATCACCATCAGGTGGCCGAGGTGCGGGTGGCCGCTCGGCATGAAGCCGGTCAGGATGTGGAATGGTGTCTTGTTCCGTATTGCCTGCGCGATGGGAAGGTAGTCCCGGTGCCCGACCACGATGCCCCGGCGCATGAAGTACGGGATCTCGGGAAGTTCTGTCATGACCGGGGCAATGGGGTCGATACCGAAATCGGCAAATGTCTTCCCGATATCAAGGGACGGGGTGCCTGACCAGGGGTTGATCTGCGGTTCCTGCATGGTAAAAGCTCACAGCTTGATTCGCGCGAATTCGACGAACTGGATTCCTGAGGAATGTACGGCGCCAAAGAACATCTTCTTTTTGACACTGTGCGCCAGACGCACGGAGCGGGAGATGATGCTCATCGGGAGGGCTGCCTCTTTTTCCACGGCGTGGACGAGCAGGTCGGAGTGGACGGACGTTCCGCAGTAGACCCGGAAGTGGTGGCCGAATTTGTAGCCGGTGCGTGGCGAATAATCGTGCGAGCGGAGCTCGGTATATACCGCAATTTTTATGGCCAGCTCCTGGTCGGTATCTCCTGCGGTGGCGAGGAATCCTGACGGGTTCACGGTCTCTGTCCCCCGCGTGAGCCGGATCGTCCCCTTCGTCATCAGGAAGAGCAGTTCAACGGGGGCGAGGATGAGGCGTTCGGGATCGAGCCGTTTGCCGTACCCTGCCCTCTCGAGATCGGAGCCCGGCGGTGTCCTGACCATGGCGGACTTTCCCACCAGCACCGCGTCATGCCGGCCGAGCACCGGCAGGGCGGTACCGGCATCGGCCAGTTTCTGGAGCTTGATCTCGTAGTAGGTGAGCTCGTCCTCATCGTCCACCACAGCGAGGACATACTGCTTGCGCATATTCCGGGAGGCCATCACCTCTTCGATGAGCGTTCCGAACCGGATCGGGTCCCGTTCCGAGAGGACGCGGACCAGGTAGAGGGACTCGCCCTTCCCCGGCTTCTCGCCGCGCCGGAAGACGCGGAAGTCATGCGGCCCGGTCTGGACCACGTACCCCCGCTCGCGGAGGTCGCGGTACACGAGAAAACTCCGCGTAAAGCCGGGCTGTTTGGCAAATGCTGAAAAGAGGGTGTCGAACGTGCAGCCCGGCACCTCGATCTTCTGGCGGTGCAGCAGGTAGAGGGCCTCCTGCGGGGAGAGTCGGAGGCCGTCACCGTCCGGCCGGCCGTACCCGCTCTGGTCGTAGAGGATTTTCCCGTCTTTTCCCGTGCGTACCGTGGCACCGTCAAATGTCGCCTTCACTGCCTGATCTATTGAGCCCGGAAGATTATAATGCCGGCGGGGGTTGAGCGGGAATGATGAACGGGCACCTGAGAAATGCTCCCCTCGTGCGCCACCAGTTTCTCTGTCAGGAAGGACGGGGCGCAGTTGCGACGAACGCCATTGAGCTCCTGAGAAACGGGCATGAACTTTATCAGTTCACACCGGAACCATGAAAATCGCAGATATGAGGGCTCCCCGCCTCAGGGCCCCTCTCGGGGCACGGCGGGGCAGTTTGTGTGTTTTCCAAAATGCTCCCGGTTATTGACCGCCGCGGGGGCGTTCATCGCAAATTATTGAGAGAGTAAAGAATCCAAAAATCACATTTGTTTCATGCAATTTTCATGGGAAATCCTGACTGCCCCTGAAGCGTCATCGCAACGGGGGATGCCCCGGTGGCGGGTCTGGGTCCCGAACGCGTCAGAAAAACATATTTTTTCTGTCCCGCATAGATGACTGGCGGTTCCGGCACGGAAGAGCAGGCCATAAAGATCGCATGAACATTCTCCGGTTTTTTAAAATGGCGCGGGGATATGCGGGCAGCAGGCCGGATCTCAAAGAAACCGGCCACCCGGTAATTCATAGGAATTACAAAAGAAATACCTGCAAATCGGGGAGCAATGCGTTTAAGAGGGGATAAATCGAATTTGTATAGTCAGATCGTATCCTCTAAGTATGCCTGATTGCACGTCCCCGCGGGTGACCTCATTCCGGGATTATACGGGCCTACCAAAGAGAGAGATCCGTCCCCACACCGGAATTGTTACTTCAGCCACCACAAAAAAAGGCGGAAAATGATGGTGCTCCCGAACAACGAACACGGATGCCGACCGATGCGTGTGCTCAACCTTGCGGGTTTTCTCGCACGGTCTGAGGTGAACGGTCCCGGCACCCGGACCGTTGTCTGGGTCCAGGGCTGCCCTCACCGCTGTGAGGGGTGCTTCAACAAGCCGTTCCAGCCCTTCTCTCCTGCAACCCTGATCCCGGTTGACACCCTTGCCGGCACTATCCTGTCCCTGGGGGGCATCGACGGTGTCACCTTCTCGGGCGGCGAACCGTTTGCGCAGGCCGGCCCGCTCGCCGCACTGGGAGAACGGCTCCGCGCTGCCGGCCTGAGCGTCGTAACCTATACCGGCTATACCGCTGAACAGCTTGCAGAAGGGCATGATCCCGCATGGCCGGCGCTCCTCGCGGTTACCGATCTCCTTATTGCCGGCCCCTATATTGCCGGCCTGGCAAAGCCCGACCCGCTCAAAGGCTCTTCAAACCAGCAGGCGATCACGCTCGGCATGAGGATTGCCATCCCCCATCGTGCAACGCGGGCGCGAACCGCCCGCTGCCGGACCGAGTTCACGATTGCGCCGGACGGTACTATCACTGCCACCGGTTTTCCGGCACCGGCGCTCATTGCGCAGCTCGCATTGCGCTGCAGGGGTGCCTGAGATGTCGCACTACAGCCGGGTCAGGACGCAGTTCCGGCACCGTGAGGCACTCATCGCCTGCCTCAGCAACCTCGGGTACGAGGTCGAGACCGATACGGTCATCAGAGGCCACCACGGTGAGCATGAGGTGGATATCGCGGTGAAGACAGCGAAGGGCTATGGTCTCGGTTTCGTAAAAAGCCCGGACGGCGCCTATGACCTGATAGCGGACTGGTGGGGCGTGGCCGGGGCCGACGAGCGGAAGATCACGCAGGAGCTTGCCGGGCAGGCCGACGCGATCCAGAAGGAGTATGCAAAGAAGATGGTCCTCGAGCAGGCTGCCCTTGACGGGTTCGAGGTTGTTTCAGAGACCAGCGAGCAGGACGGGACGCTGCGGATCGTTGTGCGGAGGTGGGCATGATGCAGTACCAGGAGCCTGACTTCTCAAGAAAACTGAATGTCTCGCTCCGGGCGCGGGTCACCCTCATCGTGGTGATGACCCCTGAGGAAGAGCGCGTGGTCTCGAAGATACAGGAGGTCTGCGACACCTGGGACCCGCCCCGACAGTGCGTTACCTGGGACTCCGTGGATGGCTTCTCGGTCATTGCCGGGAACCGGAACTTCCACACCCAGTCCCGCGACCCGCTCGCGGCACTTGACGATATCCAGAAGACCGATGAGAACGCGGTGATCGTCTTAAAAGACTTCCACGAGTACTGGAACAACCCGCAGGTGAAGCGCCGGATCCGGAACTTCTCCCAGAAGTTCCGGTACAACCGCCGTTCGATGGTGATTGTTACGCCGGTCCAGCGGGTACCGGAAGAGATCCGGGACGAGGCGGTACTCGTCCACTTCCCGCCACCCGGGGCTGCCGAGCTCTCCGCAGACCTCGATCTCCTCCTTGCAACGAGCGGGATTTCCCACACACTCTCGAAGGCAGGAAAGGAGAAGATCATCCAGGCAGCGCTTGGCATGACCTTAAACCAGGCCCGCCGCTCCTTTGCAAAGGCAATAGTGACCAAAGGGACGCTTGACGATACCGACATCGACACCATCATCGCCGATAAAAAGGACATCCTCTCCCAGTCGGATGCCCTTGAGTTCTACAGCCTCACCGAGACCCCGGATAATGTCGGCGGGCTCCTCGTCCTGAAAGACTGGCTCCGCCTCCGCGAGCGGGCCTTTACCGAGGAGGCGCGGGACTATGGCCTTCCGTCCCCCAAAGGGATCGCCCTGATCGGCATCCCGGGGACCGGGAAGAGCCTGACGGCAAAGATGATCGCCGATCTCTGGCACCTGCCGCTCCTCCGCCTTGACGTGGGCGCCCTCTTCGGGAGCCTGGTCGGGGAGTCCGAGGAACGCACGCGGCGGGCACTCTCCCTTGCCGAGACGATCGCCCCCTGCATCCTCTGGGTGGACGAGATCGAGAAGGCGTTTGCCTTCGGGAGCGGCGATGCCGGCACGAGCCAGCGGGTCTTTGCCCACCTCCTGACATGGATGCAGGATAAGACAGCGCCCTGCTTTGTGGTGGCAACTGCCAATAACATTGCCGCGCTCCCCCCGGAACTGTTGCGGAAAGGGCGGTTTGACGAGATCTTCTTTTTAGACCTGCCGAGCACCGCCGAGCGCCGCGAGATCTTTGCGGTCCACTTAAAGAAACGCAAGTGCGTCCCTGCCGACTACGACCTCGACCGGCTGGCGCGGGAGAGCGAGGGCTGTGTGGGAGCTGAGATCGAGCAGACCGTGATCGACGCGATGTACCTTGCCTTCAATGAGGATATGCGGCGGGTGACGAGCGAAGATATCCTCACCTGTATCCGGAACCAGGTGCCGCTCTCGATCTCCCAGCGGGAGACGGTTGCCTCGCTCCGGGCATATCTCGCGGAAGGGCGGGCGGTCTCCGCGTCCCGCCCGTCCACCCGCCCGGAGATCCCGGCCGGGCAGAAGACCATTGCGCTCGAGACCTTTGACCCCGTCAGGACGTGATTACATGAAGTCCTGCGGTCACCTCCCCCTCATCAGCCCGTTGCTGTATCGAAGGTCGGTACAGCAGGCTGCCCGCCGGGCAGCAGCCGGGGATCTGCCTGCCGTAGAGGAGCTGGCAGCGTTCTTTTGTACCGCGGCCGATACCGGAGCCCGCACCATCGCCGGCATGGGGCTCCGATCCCTTGTCTCACCGGAACAGGCTGGCACTCTTTGCCGGGAAACCCTCCTGCGCGATAATCCCGTGCTTCTGGCACTGGCACAGGAATGCCGGTACCTCCCTGCAGCTCCCGATGAGCAGGCACTGTACGGTTTCTGCACTGGCGAACCTCCAAACCCGGGGCCTGGTCCGCAGTATCTCCCGCTCCTTGCCGCCGGTTATGCAGGAGCACCCGCGCCGATCCGGGCACGGGTCCGCGGCGCAGCCCGTACTAACGGTACCTGCAACGTGCTTGCCCGGGCACTTACCGGCACGAATGTCACGCAGCATGCCGGCAGATGGACCTACGATGAATGGGACATCATTATCACCGGTCTTACCAGCGGGCAGCAGTGGGACGATCTCTGGCTTCTTGCAGTGCTCGCACCGGTCCCCCTTGCGGTCACTGCCATCACTGCACTGAAGGGAGCGGGGTGGATACCTGCGGGTGATGACCAGCTCCTCTGGAACAATATCGCATCAGCCCTGCCGGACCGCTGGATGTACCCGGTGCCGGTCGGGCATGCCCCGGTCCCCGCCCGGAAACCGTCCGGGAAGGTGGTCAGTCTCTGCTTCTCGCCGGACGGGTCTCTCTTCGCGACCGGGTGTCAGGACGGTGTGATCACCGTCCGGCGCACGGCGTCGGCCGGGCCCGCTGCGGAATTTTCCAACGGCCCGACCCCCATCCGTTTCCTTGAGCTGTCTGCCGATAATACCTGTCTTGTCGCGGGCGGGGATGACGGGACGGTTCACGGGTACGGCATGCAGGATCGTTCCCGCATCTGGTCGTATGAAGGCAGCGGGGAAACACCCGCATGTTCTGTTTCACCCTGCAGCCGTTCTGTACTCATCGGGGATCACGGGGGGAGCCTGCATCTGCTCGATGCCGCGAACGGGCGGGAACTCAGTTCCCTCAGGGTCCACCCGTCACCGGTCACCTGCATTTCGCATGGCCCCGGCGGTTCTCCGGTCGCGTGCGGACATGCCGACGGCACTGTCTCGGTGATCCGGCACGGGGGGCACAGCGCCCTGCGGCTCTTTTCCGGGACGGGCAGCCCGGCCCGCGCCCTCACCTTCAGCCCGGCAGGAACGGAACTTCTTGTCCTGTATGAACAGGCGGACCCCGTTCTCCTGGATATTGTGGCCGAAAAGAGCATCCGCTTGTTCACCGGCTCTGCCGGGCGGGCAGTCTGCCATGCCGTGTCTTCGGGGGGCGGGTGGTTTGCCATCGGGACTGACGACCAGACGCTCCGGTGCTGGAGCTGGCGGGAACCGGCCCCGGCAGCCTGCCTCCAGTTCCCCCGTCGCCATATCACCTGTTGTTCTCCGGTTGCAGGCGGGAGCCTCCTTGCCATCGGGTTCCAGAACGGCAAGGTCCGCGTATGCCTTATGCCCGGGGGGGATTTCGTTAAGGAGTGCGGGGGGGATAAAAAGCCGGTCACGGCCTGTGCGCTCAGCCCGGACGGCACCCGGCTCGCCGCGGTCAACTGGGACGGGACTGCCCGGCTCTGGCGGCTCCCGGAGGGGGAGGTTGTGCGGACACTGGACGCCCACGCCGGAACGATCGCCGCCCTTGCCGGCCCGGCCGGGAACCTTCTTGCCACGGCAACAGCCGACGGTATCGCACGGGTCCTCGATGGTTCGGACGGCACCCTTCTCCGCATGATCGACCTCTATACCCCATCGGTCCGGGCAGCGGCGATGAGCCCCGACGGCAGATACCTTGCCAGCGCCGGGGCGGATGCCTCGGTACGGATCTGGATGCTCCGCGACGGGAGTCTTGCCGCCGCAGCAGAGGCCCTCGCCACATCGCAGCGGTGCTGTACCTTCTTCCCGGACGGATCATCGCTTGTCACGGGCGGCTGGGACGGGGCGTGCCGCATTTACCGGGTCCCGGACGCACACCTCCTCCGGACCCTTTTTGGGCACACGAGCGTTGTCACCTGTTGTGCGGTCTCGCGGGACGGTTCCCTGCTCGTCACCGGCAGCAACGATACAACGGTCCGGCTCTGGAATACGGAAGAAGGGGAGGCGTATGCGGTGCTCGGGAAGTCCTGTGCTGAAGTGAGCGCGGTTGCGCTCTCGCCCGACGAGACACTCCTTGCTGCCGGCAGTGCAGACGGGAGGGTCCGGCTCTGGCGGCTCCCGTACGGGACGCCCGCCGGAGACCTGCCGGGACTGCCGTGGAAGGTGACCGCCCTTGCCTTCACCCCGGATGGCTGCACCCTCATTGCAGGGTCCGGGCACGGAACCTGCGCCTTCTTCTCCCTGCCGGAGAAGACCCTCATCCGGTTCATTCCCTGCCATACCGGCGCAGTGACCGGGATCGGAATCCTTCCGGACGGCAGGACCCTGGTGACCACCGGCGGAGACGGGGTGTGCCGCTTCCACTCCCTGCCTCCCATGCCTTTCCTCGTCCATGCCGCGCTTGCTGATATCCCTGCTGCCGCACGGGAGGTGGAGCTGGCGGGTTCGGGCGCGGGAAATTCTCAATGGACGTTCCTCCGTACCATGCTTTCCGCCCGCTTCCGGGGCGAGATTGAGGTCAGCCCAATGTCACGCACGGCCGGGTGCTATGATATCCAGATCGTGGGGTGATGAGGATGACAGCTGACCAGCAGTGTGAACCGGGGGGGGTGCGGCTCGGCGTGGATTTCGGGATTGGCACGACCGTGATCGCCGCACGTGGCCCGGGTCTGGAGTGTCATACTTTGGCATTCTCCGGGATCTCCCGGGAATTCCCGGCATCCGTGGGTGACGTCCCGGTCCATCTCATTCCGTCCCTCATCGAGTACCGGGACGGGATAGCAATGCGGACCGGCGACGAGGTCCTCCGCGGGGGAGCGGCAGGCTCTCCTGCCACCGCCCGCTGGCTTCGCCGGTATCTCTGCGAAAGGAGCCCGGTGCAGGTACCTGCCGGGGTCGGCCGGATGGTGAGATACGAGGTGGCTGCTGCAAATTTTCTGACTCCCCTCCTCGTACGGGCACTGAGCCTGCATCCCGGCGCCGGCCTGGTCTTTTCCCTGCCTCCGGATGCCCCTGCGTCATACCCGGAATTCCTGCAGCGGATTGCCCGGGCAGCCGGTGCAGGGTCCTGCTCGTGGATAAACGAGGAGCGGGCTGCTGCTGCAGGCTATGGGTACTCCCCGGTGGCCCGGGAGCCGTTCCTTATCATCACCTTTGCGGAGACCGGCCTCGATGTGGCTGTGCTGGCGGCGGAGGACCGCCCGGCCGACCCGGAAGCCCTGCGGGTGCTGGCGCGGGCTGCGGGATCGATCAGCTGCCGGGCACTCGACAGCTGGATCGTGCAGGATCTTCTGGGAAAATTCCGGCTGCTGGAGAGCGACCCGCGGGCGGTCCGGCTCCTCCCGGCTCTCCAGTACGAGGCAGTCCGGCTGCGGGAACAGGTCCCGGTCACCGGCGAAAAAGAGGTCCGGCTCGAGGATTCCGTTTCGGGGAAGACCTTTACTACAGTCTATACTCCGGCTGACCTCAACCGCTGCCTGGCGGATCATGATGTCATCCCGTCATTCCATGAATGCATCGGCCGGGCGCTCTCCACAATGCGGATGCGGGGCTGGGATGAGAGCTGGGTCCGGGCTGTGCTCCTCCTTGGGGCCGGGTGTGCCCTCCCGGCCATTCAGGACCTGGTGCAGTCGAGGTTCCCGCTGGCCACACTCTTTTCAGACCACCCCATGGATGCGATCGCCCGCGGGGCTGCGGGGTATGCCGCCCCGGCCCCGGCGCAGGACCGGATCGCCTGCTCCTATGCCCTGCGCTACTGGGATTCCGCAACGCAGGAACACCACTACCGCTTCCTCGTGCACAGCGGCACCCGCTACCCGAGTGCCGGGCAGGTGGCCCGGGTCGTGATCAGCGCCGCCTACGACGGCCAGACCCATCTTGGCATCCCGCTCTATGAGATCGGGGGCAGTGCCGGGGGTTCACCTCCTCTGCTGGAGCTGATCACAGACACCGGCGGGGGTGTGCGGCTCGCCGGGCCGGCGCAGGATTCGGATGGGAAGGGGCAGGCCGTGCACGCCAACGAGCGCTCGCCCACCCTGCTGGTTGCAACCCCGCCGGTCCGCAAGGGCGAACCACGTTTTGAGTGCACGTTCACGATCGATCCCGACCGGAACCTCTGCCTTTCTGCGAGGGATCTGGTGACCGGAACGCTCGTGAAACTGAATGCACCGGTACACCGGCTGACGTAAAAGACACAGGAGAAATGACCATGGATATGCAGGAACTTGAGATAACGATTGATAAGCAGGGAAGAGTACAGGTCGCCGTCCGCGGCGTGCATGGTGAGGGCTGCCTTGCGATGACAAGGAATATCGAGAACGCTGTTGGCACGGTGGAAGTGCGGGAGTATACCCCGGAGTATTACGAGCAGCCGGTCACCGTCAGTGATCACCAGTACGTGACCCGCTGACGTTCTCTGCCAACATCCTAAGGCTACCTCAGGCGGTTAACAGAGGTCTTCCGTGACAAAGACCAGATCGTATTCAGCAATGGCGACCCCGATCCCTTCCCGTCCCACGCCGGGATCGAGGATGTTGACCCGGTGATCGGGGCTGTTCATCCACGCATCCACGGTCTCTTCTGCGATTGCTTCTTCACTCACCCATCGGTATTCGACCGCCCTTCCGTCCCGGACGAGGCCTTCGGGGTACCGCTCCGTAGCGAACAGGTTCTCGGCAATGGCGTGCGAGTAGTACGGATCAGCGGCCTTGTGGCATGAATAACCCACCGCTGCGCCGCGGGCAGTGGCATCCCTCTCGTCGAGGTTCACGTGACCGAAGTACCTGTTCTCCGCCATGTCCCTGCTGTGGGCACGGGCAAGCGAGGAGAGTGCGGCATCCATGCCCAGTGCGGGGAGGCCGTGTTCCTCCCGCACCTGGTTGACCAGCATGTGGACCCGTGCTTCGAGCGAGGATGCGTTGATGACGGGGACCTCCGGAGCACTCCGGTTACTGGTATTGCTCAGGTCCAGCGGAAGTGGATATGGCGACGTGACGTTTCCTGTTGTACCGGAGATTTCCGGTATGGGTGAGGAGGGAGCCGCCAGTATACCGGCATCTGCTGCTCCGGGCACCGGGACACGGTGCAGGACGATGTATTGTACCGCAATGGCAGCGAGAATAAGGAGAAGGAAGAGACCTGCGAAGGCTGCCATTGCCGGAATACTCTTTCGGTGACCTGCTGGCAATACGGCCGGTTGGTCCTGTCCGGGTGTTTCCGGAAGCCGGCCTCTGCAGGAGGGACAGAAACACCCGGCCGTGTCCGGTACGGCGGCACCGCAGCGGGGGCAGAAGGAATGCACCATGATCTGACAGTGCAGGGTCAGCGAATGATCTAAAAAAAAGTATCTGGTGCACCGGTCATACGCTGGTCTGAGGAGTATTCCGGCCGCTGACGGTCCTTTTTTATCAGCCAGTTCCTCCCGGAAAAAAGGATTCTTTTCCTAGTCCCCGCCGGTTTTTTTCCGCTTCCACATCAGGTACGCTCCGGACCCTTGGAGGAGCACAACTGCAGGAGGAAGTGCAGCGCAGAGCAGCGGGGTAGGGCATCCCCCGTAAATCTCGTTCATCAATCACCTTATTTTTTTAAAACCCGGCAATGAAGGTCCCCTAACCCTCCTCACGGGTATGTCTGAACCGGAACCGGGAACAACAATCACGATAAAATTTATGGCATGGCGTGCGTATTCACTGCTACAGGCAATTTCCCGCACTGCAGGAATCCCCCGTACGACCCCCCATCCGTCATCCTTCCTGGTACACCATCCTCTCATACCCGTCTGCAGGCGCGGGGTGTACTGAATGATTCCGTTAAAGGAGACCCTGCAATGAAGCGATCCCGAAAATATTTCCTCACCGCTGTTCTGATCACTGGCCTCGTGTGTGCAGTAGTGGTACCTGCGATAAGTGCTGCGACTCTTGCAAAGGAAACCAGCATGGCTGTGAAACCTTCGTCGTGCTACACCTCCCCGAAGAACCCTTATGCCCTGTTAAAATTCTCTTTTTCAGAGTTGGGTTTGACACGAAACAACACTACCGATGAACAGATTGACGGGCCTCCGTACACGGTATATTTCCATGACCTGACAAAAGCGCCGGCGGAAGGCCAGACGATTGCATCATGGTACTGGAACTTTGGTGACGGGTCGACCAGCACTGAAAAGGATCCCGTGCACACCTATAAATTCCCCGGGAACTATTCAGCCCTGTTGAGTGTCACGACCCTATGTGGGAGCCAGTACACCGCAAAACGTGCGTTTTATGTGAATATCTATTGCACATATCCCTCTCCTTCCTTTACCCGCGATGTCTCTGAGGGAATGGCACCGCTGACCGTTCATCTCACCGACACCTCCACGCACGCTCCCCTCGGCGTAACGACATGGACATACCGGTTTGATGCTTCATCATCTTGGGCTGGTTCATCTTGGGCTGATATCCACCCGGAATACGGAGTCAGCCATGACAGGAACCCGGTGTTTACCTATACCGAACCGGGGACCTATACCATAACCCAGACTGTCACGAAGTCATGTGTTGCGCCAGGACTTCGGGGAATCCCTGTTCCAAGTGCCGTTATCCGGGTAAATCCCGCGGTCGGTTATCTGCACCTCAGCAATTATTCTGCAGTGACCACGACCCCCACGGTAACCGCGTTCGGACGGCGACTCACCGGAAACCCCACGGAGACCACGGCACCCGCGTCTGCCAGCCCCGGATCCATGTCCTTTTCAACACCGTCAGCCACCGCCACCACGCCATCCCCGCAGATCAGCCCTGCGGCAGGAACCCCGCAGGGAGCACCGGCAGCCCCCGGTACCGGCACGCTCTCCGTGACAACGAGCCCGGCCGGCGCCGAGGTTTTCATCGATGACGTGACGTGGGGTGCGAGCCCGACAACCATCCCAAACCTCGCCGCTGGCTCCCATACCCTCCGGCTCGAGAAGGCGGGTTACCGGAACATGAGCGTTCCGGTCACGGTCACTGACGGGAAGACCGCCGAGTACTCGCTGGCTCTCGTGCCGGAGTCATCCGGCGGAACGGGTACCCTGCCGCTTAATCCTCTGACAGTGGTCATCGCACTGGCGGGTGCCGGCGGGTTCGTATACCATGTAAAGAAAAAATCCCGGTAATTTTTCCTCAACCAGTATGGGATGAAAAAAATCTATCTCTATTAAAGTGCCCGGCAGCTCCTTACCCCGCCAGTTCCCGCACCTTTTCGATATTGCCCCGGTCGTCCCGCCGCTCATCGACCGGCGTCTCGCAGACCAGCGGGAGGGATGCAAAAACCGTGTGGTGCAGGATCCGGCGGAACCCGTCCTCGCCGATGAACCCCATGCCGATATGCTCGTGCCGGTCCAGGCCGCTTCCCCGGTCGCCTTTCGTATCATTGAGGTGAACGAGCCGGAGGTGGCGGAGGCCGACCTGCTCGTCGAACTGCGCAAGGGTGTCCTTGAGCCCCTCTGCCGTCCGCAGCTCGTAGCCGGCGGCAAAGGCATGGCAGGTATCGAAGCAGACCCCGGTCCGGGCGGGGAACGGGAGCTCGTTCAGGATCGCCCGGATGTGCTCAAAGGAGCTTCCCACGCTGTTCTTCTCGCCCGCGGTGTTCTCGAGGAGGAGCATCACCTTGTTGTCAGCCCCCTCAAGCGCCGTGCTGATCGCCCGGATGACCCGCATCCTCCCGCCGGCTATCCCGTCACCGAGGTGGTGGCCGAGATGGGTGACGAGGTACGGGATACCGAGCCGGCCACAGCGGTCGAGCTCGGCGGTGAGGGTCTCGACCGACTTCTCGTAGATCTCCGGTTTGGGCGAGGCAAGGTTCGGCAGGTAGGGCATGTGGTCCACCGGGATGATGCCGGTGGTCTTCACCTTTGCCCGGAACAGGTCTGCATCCTCATCCGCGAGGGGCTTGTATCCCCACCCCCGGGGATTGCGGGAGAAGATCTGGAAGACATCGCACCCGGCGTCCCGCGCCCGGTCCACCGCGAGGTCGAGCGAACCGGCAATCGAGACGTGCACGCCGACTTTCACCATGATTACATCCCACCCTGCATTGGAATCTCCTGATCATATCCAGTGTGCGGGGTATTAGGAGGTTTTGGATCCCGCACACAATCCCCCCACCGCAATGCTCATCATCCCTGCGGGAGAGCAGGGATATGCAGGAGTACCTGCAGGAACTCATATGAAGATCACGTCAACACCCAACGGGCCGAACCGGGTGGATCCCGATGAACCGGTCACCCTTTCTGCCGGGGAGAAGGAAAAAACGCTGGCTTCCCCGTTCTACCTCTGCCGCTGCGGCCTCTCAAAGAACAAGCCGCTCTGCGACGGGTCGCACCTTGCCGGAAAGTTCGAGGCACCGCCCTCTGAGATCAGGCCCCGGAACCAGTAAGGCAGGGATCACAGTCCTGATCTCAGCCGGTTGCCACCGGACATTCCGGGCATGCGGACGTTCAGGCGATTGTTATCCGGCCTGGTGAGCGTGGGTGCAAAAAAAGAACGCCGGCAGCGCTCAGGCCGGTACCGGCTGCTGTTCACCCTGTTCGTAGATGAGGGTGTAGAACCTGGCGGTAAAAACCGTGAGCAGCGGTGTGACGACGAGCGCGAGGACCCACCCGACATAGGGGATGAGCGACAGGACCGTTGTGATAATACTGAAGATGATGATAGCCACAAGGAGGATGATGAGCGCGATGATGTACCGCCCCCAGCCGATCTTCCCGATCAGTTCTGCGATCATTGAGAACCGGAGCGCCTCACTGATGCTCCCCGTGCGGGCGAAACGGACCACGCCCATGGGCAGGAAGAGCGCCACGATCAGGCCGGCGATCAGCACAAGGAGGAGGGCGAGCAGCACCAGCCCTACAATCAGCCCCGTTGAATCAGTACCCCCTGACACTCCAACCCCGATGGCAACACCGAAGAAAACGAGGGTAACGATGAGTACCGGCAGCAACCAGAGGAGCGTGACGATGGTCACTTTCAGCCCGTCGAGAAAGAGTTGCCCCCAGTCATCGAAGTCGGGGGCCGGTGTTATCCCGCGGTAAATCCGGACCACGTACCCTGCCGTAAAGAACGAGAAGATGAATGCGGTGAAGAGGAGCACGGCAACCTGGTCCCAGGGGACCAGTTCCCAGTGCATCTGCGCACCGTCTATAATCTTCTCCGGATCAAACACAAAGGAAACGAGCGCCATGGGTAGGCTCAGGATGACAAAGATGAGCCAGCGGACCCATTTTCCCTCGAACGCTTCCCGTGTATACGCTATTGATTCCGAAAGAATTTCTCCCTGATCCATGCAACAATCACCGGATGCTCTTTTTTTTATGATATTATATAAATTATATTAATTGAAAAACATTGCGTGAAATCCGGTCAGGTGCGCTACCGGCTCCCACCCGGTTACCTGCTGAGAGCGGCTGCCACCAGTCCTTTCACCTCTTCCTTCCGGCCGGGGAGCAGGCGGATATCCCTGACCGCATCCACGCTGTCGATGAGCATCTGCCCGGCCGGCTCGATCCCGAGGTTTAAAAAAAACGGGATGATCACCTTTATGATGCAGGTAAAGTTGTCCCCGCCCTTCCGGCCGGCAACCGAGAAGAGGATCCCCGCCTGGCCGCTCCTGCCGCCGGAGAGCGTCCGTTCCGCATGGTAGGCCTGCATCCGGTCGATGACGAGCTTGAGCCCGGCCGGCACCGTGTTGGTATACACCGGGGAGCAGACGATCAGGAGCCGGGCACCGCGGACCGCATCGATGATGCTCCGCATGTCATCATCGAACACGCAGGTGCCGGTGTTGTAGCACTGGTAGCACCCGATGCAGGGGTGGATGTCGAGGTCGTGCGGGTAGATGACCCGCGAGGTCCGGCCGGCATCCCCTGCCGCCTCCGCAGCCCAGCCGGTAAGGATGCCGCAGTTGCCGTCCGGCCGGGGGCTCCCCTGGATGATGACGAGGTCGGCGGCCGGTTCCTGCGGCCGCAGGGCAGGTCCGGCCGGGTAGTTCCGGAAAATCGCCGAGGGGTCCGCTGTAAGGTCCTGTTCCCATTCGGCAGCCTTCTCCTGTGCCGCAGTCCCGGCGGCGAGGGGGCTTAACGGGGAATACTCAAACGTGTTGGTCCGGAAGACCGCCCGGATGCGGTCGCCTTCACGGACGGTCAGGACGAACCGTACCATGCGGGGGTAGAGCGCGGAGAAGTCCTCGCGCTCGAGGGTGAGAAGGTACTCCGCCTCACGGCCTCTGACCCGCACGCTCTTCAGTATTTCCCTGGCCGGTTCCATGTGCATACTGGCATGCCCGGATAAAAATTCCTTGCGGAGCGGGGGCAGAGGGACACCACAAGGCATTCTCTCCACAGAAACATATAATAACGGCTTACTCTATTCTCCATCATACAACCCGGACCTCCCTGTCAGGAGCTGCCGGGCAGTGGTGATCAGAATGATGGTAAATCGTTATGTCAGGATCGTAGTAATCCTCGGGATGATTGCAGTCATGTGCGGCACGGTGAGTGCCTCAATGGGAATTATTGCTGAAACTCATGAGACGTCTGGAGTGGAAGCTCCTGCCTGTACAGCGCCATGCGAATGCATGTCCGAGAGTGTTGCAACGCAGAGATGGGGTGTGAACGGGTATGAGATATGCAGCAAGACCATCTGCGGGCAGAGCGCAGATGCGATGGTGCAATACCACTGTATCCACCAGGCCTGGAGCACGGCATCGGGAGCGACAACCGCACCGGTGCAGGCGCCTTTCTCGGGCACGGCGATACCAGCAACTTCTGCCGCAGCCGGGGTTACGCAGCAATCCCCTGTGGGGATTGCCACCCTGGTCGCCGCGATCGGTGCAGTCCTGCTGGCTGCAACGGGCATGCGGAGGAAATAACCCCCTTTTTCTTTCAAAATATACTCTGCAGGAAAAGCTATTTCAGAATAGATGATTGCCCTTCGTGCGCCAGCACTGCCAGTTGGGGCAGGGGTGCATTGCGATGCCTCTGCATTACCTGTTCAGGAAATGTCTCTGCGATTGTGTCCTGGTACTACGGCACCAGCGCAACCGGAAGATGCCCTGGCGGCGGGGGCGTAGCCCCCAAGAGGGTCCTGCGTGATAAAAAATGATCTCTTCAGAGCAAAAAAAATAAACAAAACCTATATCCCCGGTTCCCCCTTATCACCTTGAGAGAATTACGGGCCTCCTGCCCGGAATTGTCAGACAGTGGTGGTCAGGAATGATGTGGAACCGGTATGTCAGGATCCTCGTGATCCTCGGGATGATCGCGCTTATGTGCGGCACGGTGAGTGCCTCAATAGGAATAATTGCAGAAACCCAGCAGACGGCGGCAGGGGATGCACCGCCTCCCTGCACAGCGCCGTGCGAGTGCATAGCCGAGAGCACTGCCGCGATGAGGTGGGGTGCTGACGGGTACGAGCGGTGCAGCAAGACCATCTGCGGGCAGAGTTCGACTGCGACCGTGCAATACTACTGTTTCCGGCAGTCAGCGGGCACGGTTTCGGTATCCGGTACCTGCGAGGCACCGTGCGAGTGCCTTGTACAGAGCGCTGCCGCGGCAAAGTGGGGGGCAGAGGGGTATGTCCAGTGCGGTACGGCGCTCTGCGGCCGGGATGAGACGAGCGGGGGCGTGGTTCCCCGCGCCTGTTACCGGCAGTCCGGGTCAACGGTCATGACCGCGACCGCCACGACGGCATCGATGGAGGTGCTGCAGGAATCCATGAAGATACCGGGCACCTCCGTTCCGGCCTCGCCGGCCGCGTCCGGTATCCCGACAAAATCCCCGGTTGGGCCTGCCACCATTCTGGCCGCGATCGGCGCCGCTGTGCTGGTTGCTGCGGGCATGCGCAGGACATAATCCTCTTTTTTCCTCGGAGGACCAGAAATGTACCGGCCCGTTCACACCACAACAATGAAAACCGATGAATCCCCCGGCATTGATATGAGTGCTCCCCGCCTCAAAGCCCCTCACGGGGCACGGCGGGGCAGGTCTGCGTTTTTAGAAATATCTGCTCTGTAGAAATGCTAATC
>DAPW01000002.1 GCA_002502245.1 Methanoregula sp. UBA154 | reverse complement strand
AAATCGTTTAATTCCGGAATCGATGATGGGGGTTGATACCCCCATACCCCCGATAATGATATGTGCCGCCGCCCCCGACGGGGCGCCCCCGCAGCGGATCAATACTGATATTTAAAAAAAAACACCGAACTGCCCCGCCGTGCCTCGGAGAGGCCCTGAGGCGGGGAACCCTTATTATATACGATTTTCATGGTTCGGGTGTGAACGCCCGTTCATGTGCGTTTCTACAGAGCAATTTTTTCATCATTATCCCCCAACTCCGGTATTACAGTATCATATCAGAGAAACGATCGATTGCGATAACTTGATGTCAGAGGAAAACAGGGAAAAACAAGGATTACCCGGTGTATCCGGAATTGCATCCGGCATTTCGGATTCCCTGTTATTTTCCCCCTCACGGATCCCGCTACAGGATGAATGTGATTATCGCAACGATAACGAAGATTATCACAAGCCATTTTGCGATTTCCATGGTGAAACCGGCAATTCCCTTCATGCCCATGATAAAGAACACCAGTGCAAGTACCAGGAAAATTACCGCAAGATAGATTAAATCAGCCATAGTTTATGTCACTCCCATTTTCTTTATTTTGATCCGGCCTTGTGTGGCGCCTTTTTTGCACCGGCAACCGCTTTGCGGACACCGGTTTTCAGATCGTGCGATACGTTCTGTGCTCCCGCTCCTGGATGCTGCAACTCTTCGAGCGAAGCAGTAACAATTCTGTGCATTTCCTCGGTCGCTTTGGTTGCCTTTCTGTCCGCCCTGTCAGCTGCTTTCTGAGATTTCGTTTTTGCACCGGTTTGTGATACAGGGGCGACCTTTCCTTTTCCTTTTTCTGTCATTGTTTTCAACTCCTGCATTACCTTTAGAATTTTACCTCGCGTTACTGCTCCTTCTTTCGTTTGGATCCGGCCTCGTGTGCTGTGATTTTGGCTGCAGCATCCGCTTTGTGTGCCGCGATCTTTGCATCATCTGATGCATTATTCATTGCGTTACCTGCACTTTTGAGGGTGTTATGAACAGCAACGTTTGCATCATCATAAACTGCATGGGCGGCCACGTGGGCGTCATCGATGGCTTTGCTGACCTTTACTTTCAGATTGTCTGTCATGGGTGTTCTCAACTCCTTTCCCTGATATGATTTTTTTGGAAATTTTTGGGGATTTTCTCTGCCGCTATCAGAGTAAGCCCCCTTGGAGCAGGAAGGCCATTAAACCTTTGGGATTGTTGCAAAATCTGATGTAAAACGGATTTTACCGTGTTTACATGAACCATCGTACAGAAATCCGACGGTCATGCTACCGTTGAATACTCGCCGTATCCCGTCCCGCTCCCCGAATGAATGCTGTCGGAGTCGGTAAAAAAAGCGGTACTCCCTGAAAAAATCGCTCTGGAATACTCATGTATTGCAGTATGTGACTATCTAAATTTTGCAACGTCCGGAAAGATTAATAGAATCTCCCGCTCTTTGAAGCGTGTGCTTGAACGGTTATTCACCAGAGGAAATATCCGGACGATATCACCAACATCAAAAAAGTCCCCTGGAAAAAACCAGCAAAAGCGGGAATGATGAACATAATTCAGGGAAACAGGAGTGGTTTTATATGGATGATCTGACTTCACGGGATGATGAAAAACGCCTGGAGCAGGCGCGGGAACAGGGACGAAAAGAGGAACAGGACCGGCAACACGAGCGGGAACTGGCAACAGAAAAAGGACGGAAACAGGCGCTGGACGAGGAACGTGCCCGGGAAAAAGCCCGGGAAAAACAACAGGGGGGTTGGGGAACAGGTACGACGATAATCGTATCACTGATTGTTCTTGCCATTCTTGTCGCGGTGATAGCCCTGCTGACGCTGTCGGTATCGGTTATGCCGGTATCAACCAGTTACGCGATGCCTTTCACGACCAACTATGCAGTGACGTTCCCCGAAGGTCAGCCAATAGCAATCGGGAACTCTCAGATGAGTGTGCTCTCGTACCAGAACGAATTAATCTCGGATATTGATGGCGACCGGCAGAAACTGGTGGTAGGTGAAGAGCGGGTGATATCCGAGCGCCGCGCAGTCATAACCACATTAGGTGTAATCAATCTTATGGATACCAATTTCAGGATAAACCTGAAGTATAAGGGGAACCGGGATAACCTGGCATATTTCGATATGGCGATCCATACCTCCCAGCAGGTGCCGGATATACTGCTCACGCAGCTGATTCCGGCCGAGATCCATGCACAACCGATTTGAGAAGTGGATTGTATGAAATATTTTTTAACCATTACTGCGTGCGGCCTCTTATTCCTCGTGCTCCTTTTCGCGGGATGCACCAGTTCATTCCGGCCGGTCCAGACGCCTGTTCCTTCGAATGCAGTGGTGAGCCCATCACCAGCTCAGACCGCAGTACCCTTTCCAGATGCTCTGGGCCTGAACCAGTATGCCTACTTCGGGGGTGTGAATGGACAGGGTTCTGCAACCGTGTACCGGTATGAGGTAACGCCACACTACAACTGGACATCCTCTTCATGGAACAGCCCCCGCGAACAGGCGGCTGCATCACCACCCCTGGAACTGCAGAGCGGGTTTAACATGGAGAAATCCGGGGAAGGAAACACCTTCCTGATCATATTCATCCGTGTCAGGTATGTCGGGACTCAGGCCATGCATGCTCCTTCAGCAGAACAGTTTGTTGTGTACAGTGATGGGAAGATGTACAATTATTCATCCGTTCACGGTTCTGATGTGCTCATCGACAAAGTAAGTGGGACACAATATACGAACCAGGTCGGGCAGGCCGGGACCCACGGCGGGACCCTGTGGGGTATCAGTCCCGGCGAAAGTAACCTGGCAGATGGGTATCTCATCTATGAGATACCAGCCTCGTTCTCTCCCGACACGACCTATGTGGTAGGTAACCTCGATTATCAGAACCAGGCAGTATGGAACCTTGGCTGCTGAGGGGAATGACCTGGTGCACTCCTTTTTAATGTACCGGTGTTTTCGAGGGACCCGGAGGACACAGTCTTTTCATCCCTTGATTGGAACGTAAACAGCAGAGAGCGCTGACTTTTTAATACTATGTTTTGGGTAACGTGTTATTTTAACCGCTGAATTCAAGAAGGATTTACGAGGGAAAAAGCAAGAAAAATTTCCTACTAAAAATGGAAGGCGAAAAAGTGCACCTGCCGGTGATCGAAAAACACCGGCGCTTCGGGGGGTCCGCCCTGCTGCTATGGCGCCCTGGTGGCGATAGTGCACTACCCGAACGTGATTCTGGATAATACTGAGGAATCGCATGCGCGATTGAGCCCCCAATGGGGGCAGGGCTGCCGCAAGGGGGGCTTCCTGTAAAAGCGAGAATTCAGGGGCTACGTTGATACGTAATCCTATATTTTTCCAACGGGCAGATCTTTCCTGGAAAATGCGGCAGAGAAAGATACGTATTGCATCCCTGAGGGAAAAGATGTAAGAAACCTGAAGGGTTTCAACAGAGGAATCAAAAAATGGAGAATTATGACAACCGCATGGAAATGTCGGGATTATATCAGGTTATTGACGGAATTATCAGCAGTTTTATTCCGAACAACTCAAAAGGAATCCTGACACGCCAAAGGTTTCAGGTAACGGTGAACAGATGTCAGGATAATGCCGGGTCTCCCGCAGACCGGAAAGCTCCTTCCGGTACCGTGATCTCGAACCGTGCACCTGTGCCCGGTTCACCGGTTTCCCGGATCGTGATGCCGGTGATTACGAGAATATCCCGGGAGATGGTCAACCCAAGCCCGGTGTTCTTCCCGACACCCCGCTCGAAGATCCGT
This sequence comes from Methanoregula sp. UBA154, assembly GCA_002502245.1. Classification (GTDB taxonomy): domain Archaea; phylum Halobacteriota; class Methanomicrobia; order Methanomicrobiales; family Methanospirillaceae; genus Methanoregula. The sequence goes on along the minus strand of DAPW01000002.1, from coordinate 39,392 downwards.
TCCTTATCTTCAGGAATGACACCGGCACCATCATCTGCGCACACCACGACATGATTGCCATCACGTTCCTCAAGAAAGAACCGGACCATCGTGATCTTTTTGCCATACCGGACAGCATTGTCTATGAGATTGTAAAAACCCTTTAAAATCATAGGGTCAGCAAATACTTCGGTGCCGGCAGGGAGATCGTTTTTGACCATGATCTGTCCGAGCGGGGCTTCTTTTGCTGCAGTGTCTACCAGAGTGCGGCATTCCAGCCAGGCTGGAGCATTGACGCCGACCTGTTCGTAGTCTTTGGTGAACTGGATCATAGCGGAGATCCGCTGCGCAGCGGTCGTTAACTTCCCGAAATATTCAAAGAAGTGCGGGATCGTTCTGCTTCTGTTCCAGGATGCTGATGTACCCCATCAGCACCAGGAGCTGATTGTTGATATCATGCCGGGTAATACCGTAGAGGAGGTTCAGTTTCATTCTGGCAAGGGCAAGGGCTTTTTCGACCCGTTTCCGTTCGGTAATATCCCGGATATTACACTGGATGATCGTGTGGTTGTTCCCTGATAGACATTGCTGATGAACTCGACTTCAAGGTTCCGCCCGTCTTTGGTCACCAGCGGTAAGTCCTCATACCGGATATAGGAATGCTCTTTTAAGTGGGCAAACGCTTTTTGTGCAAACGATTTATCCTTGATAAACCCGAGTTCCCAGAGCTGTTTTTTCCTGAAATAATCCAGCGGATATCCGAGTTTATCGAGAATAAACTTGTTCGCATCATAAATTTCTCCGGTATCCCCGTCAAGGATCAGGATACCGTCCATTGCCGTTTCGAAAAGGCGACGGTACTTGAGTTCAGATAGTTTGAGGTCATTATCTTCCGACAATTGTTGGTTCCGATGTTGAAGACCATCGCTTTTTATTGAAATGTGCATTCAACTCTTCCGCTCCTTAAACCCTGCCCAGCCGGTGTCTGGACCTGACCGGAGATCCCTGGTAACCAAATTTTGCCTGCCCCGTTTTCATCATGATCTATCCGGTTACCACTACTCTCTGAAGGACACTGACAGCGGTTCCCCATGAACCGGTGGATTCTGACACCATGGAATTATTCCCTGGGCTTTTTCCTTGTCACGGTGGGCTTTGTTCAGGAAATTATATCAAATTGTTTCCCTACAACAGATTTTGAGACAGATTTTGCAACAACGGATGTAATGGTTACCCTTACCCGCTCTCGTTGTGGGTCATTCCTTCTATTGGCAGATAGAAAAGGTACTCTATCAGGAAACGGAATTAAAACAAAATGGTTGACAATTCAGAAGTTTAGGCCGGTAAAGCCGTCCCGGACACGATGGTGTGGAGCAAAGATCATTCAAAATACCCGTTTGATCTCCGGAAAAAAAAGAAAGGCGGCAGACCGTTCAGATGATCCCCCGGTTTTTCCCATGACCTTTCATGGGAGACCGGTTTTTCCTGACTGTTTATTCAGGAGTTATTTTCTCCCTGTAACGATAGTGGGGGCTCGCCTGAAACGAACTTCTGTTAAAAAAAAGGTGGTGTTATTCTCTCTTTTTGTACGCTATGGCTGCTGCACCGCAGATTCCAATGGCAGCGATTATGGTGATAACCGGGATCGGGGACCGGGTCTGCAGGGGAGCAGGCTGGGTGACTACTGCCGTTGGGGTTGCCTGGGGGACGCTGGCGGCGAGCGTTCCCGACACATCGGTGCTGCTCCGTGCCGCCACGTTTACTGACGACTGCCAGTCCTGGTACCCGTTCAGTTTCAGGATGATGGAATGACTTCCCTGCGGGATCTCTACAAGGGTAAGTGGCGTTATTCCCCGGTATGCATTGTCAAGGTAGATGTTAGCGCCTGACGGGCTTGACCTGACCGTGATCTGGCCGTTAATATCGGGAGTCGGGCCGGGCGTTACCGGGACCAGGTTTGCACGGATATCGTACACACCCCCGACCGTCACAATGGCGGTCGCGGTATACGGCTGGTAATTTGCCAGGCTTATGCGGACCGGATAAGATCCCGGGCTGAGCTGGGTGATGTACAGAGCAGAGGAAGAAATGGTTGTGCCCATGTAATTATTATTCACATAGACTGCCGCTCCTGTGGGATACGACTGTATCCGTATATCGCCATAGCCGGCATTTTTTGTGTAGGGCGTCAACTGCGGGTTCTTTGTAGTGGTCTGGCCTGCTACTATCATGAACGATTCCGTGTAATCATAGTAACCGGCCTTCCTGAGTACCAATGTATGGGCACCCGCCGAAAGACCTCCGATAATTTGCGGGGTTGTGCCATAATACAGGTTGTCGAGCCAGATAGCTGCATCAGACGGGCTGGCATCGAGATCCAGGCTGCCGGTCTGCAACGGGATCGAAGCGAGCGTCACCAGTATGTTGGTTGTCACGTTTGGAGCGCTTGCATAAACCGACTGGGTAGTGTAGGACAGGTAGCCATCCTTGTAAAACGTGAGAGTGTGATAACTGTTCGGGGTTGTTGTAAAGGTGGTTGGCGTCAGATGACAGGTATAGTGGTCGAGGCAGGCCATTGATTCGGTAGGATTCGAACTTACCTGAATATACGAGACGCTGTCAGCTGCTACGGGTGTGATACAGGCAATGACAGCAATCATGAGGATCGCTGTGAGAAACAACGATCTTGGGTTCAGTAATCTTTGTGGCATGTGTGACATCATGTTTTATTAAAATAATAGTATGTTCCTGAATTCCATTTTTTGCAATTCGGTGTGCACTCCGTCTGATGGACCAGGTTGGTGTGACGATCTGGTGTAGCCGGACAATTTCCAAAGCACCGGGATTGTTCGGTTCGATCTGCTGTAGCAGAGCATGTTCATGGTACCGGCCCAGGATACCAGAATAGCGGCAGCTTAAATAGTACGGTTCAGGGTCAGAACCTGCTGTTTTTCACAAATCCGGAAGAGATACAATCTCGTCAAAACCTTGTAAGTGGCAATGAAATTTTTTTTGGTTTCCTGTTTATCTGCAGGTCTGATCCAGCATCTGCCTGACCATGTTCATGGTCTCGATCCTGAACTGGAAGTGCTTCAGATGGTCCTGTTTCAATAAGATCTTTTCGTCAACCATACGCTTCATAAGTACTTGTTTCTGGTCGCCAGTCAGCGTTTCCCACATTTCCTGCATGAGTACTTCCTGCCACTTCATCATGCCCCAACTGCCCGGTTCATGCATTATGTTCTCACCTGCATATGTATGCCCGCTTCGGACAGGTATTCACTATCATGACCGGAGACTATAGTCCTTTGTCCAGTTTTCAAAAAACAGCGATGACTCTCGGAAATACGAAATGAGGGCTATCTTTCCAAAAATTGCAAACTGGGAGACTATTTTATCAGCTTCAAAAAAGTTTTTTATTAAGAATTATGAAGGAAAAAGTCGTTGCTGCAATCGCAGTTATCTCCTTTGCAGGAGGTGCCGGACCCTTTGGACGGCTGGTGATAAATTCCCGAAAAACCTTCGCTGAAATCAAGAGTCAAATCGCATGCGCATACTTGATTTTTAAGTCCACTCAAAGATTCCGTATCGCGAAAGATCAGCACCTTTCAGGAATGAACCGGCTACCCCTCCCCGTTTATATATCATGTGCAAATAATAGTTTCTTCAAGGGACTAAGGGGCGTGATGGATCACGAAAAAAAATAAAACGGGCGTAATTGCAGGAACTGCAGAATTAGAGAAAATCCCCTCCGGCATCAAGGGCTTTGATGATATCACCGGCGGCGGACTACCAAAAGGCCGGCCATCGCTTGTCAGCGGCGGCCCGGGATGCGGGAAAACGCTCTTTGCCATGGAGTTCATCATCCGGGGGATCGCTGATTACCGGGAATCCGGTGTTTTTGTCGCGTTCGAGGAGAATATCGACGACCTGAAGAAAAATTTCAAGTCGATGGGGTTCGATCTCGACGACCTCGTCCGCCGGAAAAAACTGGTCCTCGACCACATCGCCATCGATCGCACCGAGATCGAGGAGACCGGCGAGTACGACCTCGAAGGCCTGTTCATCCGGCTCGGCTCGATGATCGATGAGGTCGGTGCGAAGAGAGTCGCCATCGACACTTTGGAAGCCCTCTTCTCAGGCTTTGCCAATGAGGCAATCCTCCGGTCGGAACTGCACCGGTTATTCCACTGGCTCAAGGGCCGGGGTGTGACGGCTGTTGTCACCGGTGAACGCGGGGACCGGTCAATCACCAAGTTCGGCCTTGAAGAGTACGTCGCGGACTGCGTCATCACGCTCGACCACCGGATCATGAACCAGATCGCGACCCGGCGCCTGCGCATTGTCAAGTACCGCGGCAGCATCCATGGCACGGACGAGTACCCGTTCCTGATCAGCAGCGATGGCATCTCCGTCCTCCCAATCACCTCGTTGTCTCTCTCCCACACGGCATCGGATGAGCGGATCTCTGCCGGCATCCCCCGGCTCGACACGATGCTCGGGGGAAAAGGGTTCTACCGCGGGTCATCCATCCTTGTCACCGGGCAGGCGGGAACCGGCAAGACCAGTCTCGCTGCACAGTTTATCGATGCAGCATGCAGGCGGGGCGAGAAGTGCCTCTTCTTCATTTCCGAGGAATCCGAGAGCCAGCTCATGCGGAACATGGTGTCCATCGGGATAAACCTCGAACCCTGGACGAAATCCGGCCTCCTGAAATTCCACGCGGTCCGGCCTACGGCGTACAGCCTCGAGATGCACCTCTCGGTGATGCTGAAACTCATCGGGGAGTTCAGGCCAAGGGTTGTGGCAGTCGATCCTATCTCCAACCTCTACCCCATCGGTGATGACATCCAGGTCCGCTCGATGCTGATGCGCCTCATCGACTTTGCCAAGTCCCTCCAGATAACAGGGTTCTTCACCAGCCTTTCGAATGACCCGGATGCCGGGGCCTATTCGATCGAGCCGACCGAGATGCACATATCTTCATTAATGGACGCGTGGCTCATCCTCAAGAACGTTGAGGGGGACGGGGAACGGAACCGTGCATTCTCTATCATCAAGGTGCGGGGAATGGCCCACTCAAACCAGCTCCGCGAGTTCGTCCTCTCAAAAGATGGCATCCAGCTTCTCGATGTGTACAAGGGCAGAGCGGGCGTCCTCTTCGGTTCCGCCCGTATGGCTCAGGAGAGTAATGAATCCATCGACCGGCTCAACAAGAGAGAAGAGATCGAAAGGAAGAAGCGCGAGCTCGAGAGGAAGCGGAAGATGATGGAGAACGGGATCGAGGTGCTGAAAGAACAGTATGCACGCGAGGAGGAAGAGATGAAGATCCTCATCGGGCAGGATATCTCCCGCGAGAAAGCGGCAGAACATACCAAAAAGGAGATCGCGACCCAGCGGCAGGTCGACCGGAGACCCGGAGAGCACAGCAAGGCGAGGTGAACGCATGCCAACTACACCCCATACCAGACGGAAAGAGAAGGTGAAGGACGAAGAGCCGGCGGATGACGCATGGATACTGCGGTTGTACGTTGCAGGGCATACCCCCAATTCCCTGACCGCTTTTGAAAATCTCAAGAAAATCTGCGAGGACCACCTCGAAACCAGGTACACGATCGAGGTCATCGACCTCCATAAAAACCCGCAGCTCGCAAAAGACCACCAGATCATCGCAGTCCCCACCCTGATCCGGAAACTCCCGACTCCGGTCAAGAAGATCATCGGGAACCTTTCCAACACCGAAAAAGTCCTGGTGGGCCTGGATCTCCGGAAGGTGACGTGATACGAAAGCCCCTGTAAAGAAGAAGGCACAAGGCGATGTGACCGCCGAGTTCGAGGCGGCGCTTGAGAAGCGGAAGACCGATTACTACGTGCTCCGGCTCTATATCGCCGGCAACAACCCCCGTTCACAGGCAGCAGTCGAGAACGTGAAGATGATATGCGAAGAGTATTTGAAAGAAAGGTATGAACTCGAGGTGATTGATATCTACCAGGACCGGACAAAGAACCTGGTCGACCTCGTGCTTGCAGCGCCGACCCTGATTAAGAGACTGCCACTCCCCTTACGGCGTGTCATCGGCGACATGAGCCGGAAGGAGAAAGTGCTTATCGGCCTCGACCTCGTCTCACGATCGTAACAGACTTGGCATGACAGATACCACTGCCAGAGGAAAGGCATGAAACGGGAAGATGCGGACCTCAAAAAGGAGGTCGGGGAACTGCGCGAGAAGGTTCGTGAGCTCGAGGAGACACTCGATGCCATCCGTTCCGGTGAAGTAGACGCCATCGTTGTCTCGAAAGACGACGTCCAGCAGGTGTACACGCTGGAAGGAGCGGATCACCCGTACCAGGCACTTATCGAGAATATCCGGGAAGGTGCGCTCACCCTCTCGCGGACCGGGATGATCCTGTTCACCAACTCGCGGTTTGCAGATATGGTGCAACTGCCCCCCGACAAGGTGCTCGGCACATTTCTCGTCGATCATGTCTGCCCGGACTTTCAGACCGAGGTCGAAGAGGCAGTGCGTGTTATCGTGAGGGAGGCATGCCGGACCCAGGTCCGTATCCGTCAGGGATCTTCGTCCCTGCCCGTCCTCATCTCCATGAACGCCCTCTCCTCTGATGAAGATACGAAGATCAGCGTTGTCATCTCTGACCGGAGGAAGGACGAGGAGCGGCTCCGGTTGCAGGCCCGCCTGCTCGATGCGGTCGGGGATGCAGTCATCGCGGTTGACACCGATCACACGATCATATTCTGGAACAATGCAGCGACCCGGACATACGGATGGAAGCCGGAAGAAGCCATCGGCCGTAACACCGTTGAAGTTACGGTTCCGGAAGTATCAAAGAAGGATGCCCGGAAGATCCTGGCGCAGCTCGGCAGTGGTAAGATGTGGTCCGGGGAATACCGGGTGCGTCACCGTGACGGCCATGAATTTCCCGTTCATGTAACAGACTCTCCCCTTTTCAGCGATGACGGGGTTCTCATCGCGATCATCGGTGTAAGCCACGACATCAGCGAACAAAAGCGTGCGGATGACGCATTGCGGCATAACGAGGAGAAACTTCAGCGGGCTCACGACCTGCTGGAGGCCGTAACCAAAGGAACAGACGTTATTATTGCAGTTCTGGACACGGACTTCCGTTATATCTTCTTCAACCAGACCTATAAGGATGAGATTAAGCAAATCACCGGTAAGGATCTCACCTTAGGCACAAGCATGGTAGAATTGTTCAAAGAATTACCGGAAGAGCAAAGGAGGTCCATGAATGAGTGGAGAAAGGTACTGCAGGGTGAGAATGTAAACCAGATAATAGAATTTGGTGATCCCGCCACGCACCAGAAGACCTATCATGTACTCCACGCCCCCATCCGGGATGCGCATGGCACCATCACAGGAGCCGGGGAAGTAGCGTTTGATATAACGAAACAGGTGCAGGTTGAGGATAAACTTCGTGAAACAAAGGAATATCTTGACAATCTTATCATCCACGCCAACGCACCAATAATCGTCTGGGATCCAGAATTCCGCATTACCCGGTTTAACCGGGCATTCGAACGCCTTACGGGTAGAAACGCACCGGAAGTGCTCGGTAAGCATCTGGACATTCTCTTCCCGGAAAGTTATCTGACAGAAGCGATGGACCTGATCGGAAAGACCCTGGAAGGAGAACGATGGGAAAGTGTGGAAATACCCATTCTCCACAAGATGGGGGGGATCAGGACGGTACTCTGGAACTCTGCCGCTATTTTCGGGGCGGATGGGAAAACCATCGTATCAACGATCGCCCAGGGACAGGACATTACCGACCGGAAAAAGATCGAGTCCGCGTACCGGCTCAGGGCGTCCGAATATGCAAAAATGAACATTGTGCTCGAAGAAGAAATACGGCAGAGAAAAATAGCCGAAACACTGCTGAAAAAAACCCTGTCGCTCCTCAATGCATCCCTTGAATCAACCGCAGACGGTATCTTTGTGGTCGACCAGCAGGGTACGATCACCGGTTATAACCAGAATTTTATGAACATATGGAATATCCCCCGGGAGTTGCTGGAATCAGGAGAAAGCGATGCGGTCATTCACCACGTCCTGCCGCAACTGAGGGATCCTGAAGGATTTTTGGCCAGCATCACGGAGCTCCATGACCACCCGACACGGGAAAGCTTTGACATGATCGAATTTGGGAACGGGAAAATTTTTGAGCGGTATTCGAAACCCCAGAAAGTCGGGGATAGCATAGTCGGCAGGGTATGGAGTTACCGGGACATTACCGATCGCAAGCATGCAGAGAAGAACCTTGTTGCGTCCTTACAGGAAAAGGATGTGCTGCTCCGGGAGATCCACCACCGCGTCAAGAATAATCTCCAGCTGATATCCGGCCTGCTTGATATGACCCGGATGGGTTCCACCGATGAATCAACCATCAGCATCCTGACCGATATGATGCTCAGAATCCAGACCATGGCGCAGATCCATACAAGATTGTATGAGAGTGAGCAGATCGGAAAAATCAGTCTGTCTGCCCAGATCCAGAACCAGATAGACGGGTTATCAACGATTTATTCCAATAAGGGACAAGAGATCCGCTGTGAGGTTCATTCCGACGACGTATTTCTTCCGGTAGATCAGGCCATTCCCTGTGGGCTTGCCGTGAATGAGATCCTTTCGAACGCGTATAAACATGCTTTTACAAGGCGGAAAAAGGGTGTCATCAGAATTTCTGTTCTGCAGGAAAACGGCCGGATCACTATCGCAGTCCATGATGATGGAATCGGGTTACCTGCTGATTTTGATATCAACCGGACCAAAACGCTTGGGATCCAGCTGATCAGGACGCTGGTGCAGCACCAGCTGAAGGGATCACTCACGGTGAAGAGCGGGAAGGGTACTGAAATCCGTATGGAATTTCCTGCGCCGATATCGGGGGCATAACGATGTCAAAGATACTTGTTGTTGACGATGAAGCGATTATCACGATGCAGCTGGAGCGACGGTTAAGCGCAATGGGATACAGTGTTGCAGGCATGGCTGCCTCCGGAGAAGACGCGGTTGAGAAAGCCCGGCTCTTCCGGCCCGATCTTGTGCTGATGGACATCGTCATGCCGGGAAAGATGAATGGTATTGAGGCGGCAAAGATCATCACCAGGGAACTGGATATACCGGTTGTTTTCATCACGGCGTATGCAGACGATGGTATCATCGAACAGGCAAAAAGTGCCCGGCCCTACGGCTATATTGTGAAGCCCTTCAATGAACTGGAAATCAAAGCAGCCATCGAAGTGGCGTTGTTCCGAAAAGCGATTGAACAGGAGGAGAAATCAAGAAAAACTGCAGAGGAAAAAAACAGGGCGGGGATGGATACCGGCCAACCGGCACCGGATGATATTGCCCGTCTCGATCTGCCGGAAATAAAAACCGTGCTGCTGCATGATATCTTCACCGACATCGTTCTCTTCCTCTACACCGACCAGGTTGCAAAAGAGCCGATATTCAAATTTGCCCTGGAAGAAGGCATAAAAAAGGGAGGACGAAACCTTTTTGCCTATTTCCAGTCAGCACTCCCGAAATTCTTCCCAAAAGAGATCCAGAAAAAGGAATTGTACACTCACCGGATAAAACGAAACGAAGTCTACTCCCTGCTTCCCGTCCTCAGTAAGTGCACAGATTCCCTGTCGGGCTCAGGTTCATCCGGTTCCCTGCAGATCCTGCTTGATTTTTCACAGACAGAAGAGTTTGACGATATCCTGGCCATCAGGAAATTACTCCTCTCAAAAAAGGAGAACGGGATTCCCCTCTGCGGGATCCTTGCCATGAATATCGGGAAAATTGATCATACCCTGATACAATCCCTGGCCGCGGGTATTCCCAAGATCATTGTTTCCACCGGCAAAGAGACAACACTTTCGTTTGCCCATCATACATTTCCTGCCGGCTCTGTCTCAGTTGTCCCCCAGTCAACCATTGATGATGTGGTAAAAAAGTCACTGGAACCGGTGGTCCTTTCGCTCCTTGATAAACCGATATCCGGGTATGATATTGTTCATGAGATCCATAACCGGTACAAGGTTCTTATTCCTCAGGCAAGGGTTTACACCCTCCTCCATGAACTCCTTGATGACGGGTACCTTGAGATAAGGATTTCAGGAAAATCCAAATTGTATTGTCCTACGGAAAAAGGGAAAATACACATCAGCCAAAAACTCGATGACTTCCATCAGGTATTCCGGCATATCATGGGAGGTGGAAGCAGGACCGGCGCGGATATTCCTGAAAAAAAATAGTGGAGGAGGCCTTTTCAGACTCCAATGAACAACAGGGTAATTCATACCAGTCCAGGGTAAAACAGATTATTTTTCTTTTCTCCAGAATGGGTCTGTCTCTGCTTTTTAAAAAACGTAACAAGAATTGCAAAGTCCGGTTGGGTTTATCTGCTTTCACAAAGAGGTAGTCATCGGGTATTATCGTACACCCGGGGAGTTGGCCGCCATAATGGGGAGAAAAAAATCTCATCTCATCTGACAATCTGGATGCTTGCCGCCAGCATCGAACCATTGCCAAACGAACGGATGGATCGGGGGGATCGTAATCAATGGGGAACGGGTTCATACACCCCATACATCCACAAGGAAATAACCTCCAAAGAAAGCAAATACCGGATAATCGCCTCATCGATCCGGGTCACCAACGCCAAAAGCACTGCACGATGCCAGTGACCTTGATCACATACAGCTATCGGTCGGAATAGTTTCCCCCCGATTATTTTCCCGGTGTATTACGGGAAAAGAATGAGACATAAGGAAAAACCTCAGGGAGAAAACCAACGGGACCAGAAAAAGGAAAGGAGCACAGTACTTATGGACACAGGAAATGAGACCATCAACAAAACCCTGAAAATTATCGAACCGAAAACGACGGTTATTGATGAAGGAAAATTCCTCCGTATTCTGACCGAACTGCCAGGAATCGAAGAGCAAAAAATTAAGATCAATCTTGAAAACTATTCGACCTCGGTCACCATTCTTGCAGTCAATACCGCGAAGCAGTTTAAAAAAGTGATCACCATCCCCTGCGAAGTACGGTTCAGCAAAAAAAGGTTTTCTGACGGGGTCCTTGAACTGACTCTCGAAAAAAACAAGTACTGAAGTCCGCTGATACAACGGCTCTAGAGGGTTACCACTCCTGAAAAAAAGCCAGCAGACCCGGCTGTCTCCCTTTTTGAATCCCTGCTTCTCTCATAACAATCACACCTGTTCACTCCATGATACCGTGCATTCCTTTATCAACAGGCAGCGGGAGTAGTGCTTATTATGTCACCGCGACACGAACCCAGAAAACAGTCCAATGAACCGAAGGCGCATCCCGGGCCACAAGCCGGCCAGGACAAGGAACGCCATGATGAAGAAAAAGAACATCACCCCATGAGCCATCCGTATCCCCATGCGGCCCACCACCCTCAGGCTAAACCGGCGATGCCTCCCCGGCACGATGCCCATTCCCATCCCCATGGCGATGAGCTGCCGGCCCATACCAACCCTCCCTCGACCATCAGGCCCTCCAAGAAGATGACGAAGACCGGGAAATCCTAAAATCACGTGCTCTAAGAGCCTGCGGAGCGGGTCCGCAATGCCCGGTGACGGGAATTTTTCCCTGTCCTGGATTATGAAGGAGACTGCCAGGAGAATACCACTCCGGTGGGTAAAGAGAGGATTGATCTATGTTACGACCTGAAGATGTTGAAAGGATCCTGACAACACGCGACCTGTCCGTGTTTCTGAAGGGTATGGTACAGAAGGAAGACTGCGATCTGAAAATTGAGATCGATTACGAATCCGGTGAGTTGTTCATGAATTGTCCGGGCTTTTCCAATGGTCTCTCCGTGACCACCGATCCCTTCGGTGTCTGGGTGATCAATGAAATTATCTCGCAGGAAAATGACGGAAATTTTACCCAGACCGGCAATTTTCATAAAACAGAGACAACCCTGACCGTTCTCCGGGCCGTTGCCAGCTGGATTACCGATCTCGAAGAGAGTGCCCGAAACACCTGAACAGGACAATATTTTTTTCAAAGGGAAAGGACACAAATGATCCTGTACTGCTGAAATCTCGCACTCAAACCGCAAGAGGTGCAGGGGAGATCTGCCCTTCTGCGCCAGCTGGTCCCGGGTCACCAAAGGTGTTTCCGGAACCAGACAAACCGGGTGTTGTTCTTTAAAACCGAACACACGTGCGACTGGTATGGATAGTATTGCACAGTAGAAACGGGCATGAATGATGAGTTCACACCAAATCAAATCGGTAAAGAGATCATAATTTTTACGAGGGCTCCCCGCCTCCGGGCCCCTCCGGGGCACGGCGGGCAGTCCGGTGTTTTTCAGAAATATCATTGCTGATCCGCCGCGGGGGCGCCCCGTCGGGGGCGGCGGCAACTATCATAATCGGGGGTATGGGGGTCTCAACCTCCATTATTCTGTCTGAAAGAATTCGATTTTCATAGGAAATCCTTCGCACAATCCTGACGCTCTTTTGGGCTTCGCCCCGCCGCTGTGGCATCCCCAAATTGCGATAACGCCGTATTTGGTCATTTTGAACTACGTTAATACAGATAATTCCAAGGAATCGCATGCACCCCCGCCCCAACGGGGGCAGGGCTGGCGCGAAGGGAGGGGCGATTTAATCACTTTACAATGATTTTCCATGAAAATTGCATTAAACATATGTGATTTTAGGATTTTTTTACTCTCTCAATTATTTGCGATGAACGCTGCCGCACCTGAAAGGGACGCTCCCGTGGCGGGTCAATAACCGGGAGCATTTTAAAAAAACACACAAACTGCCCCGCCGTGCCCCGCGAGGGGCCCTGAGGTGGGGGAGCCCTCATATCTGCAATTTTCATGGTTCCGGTGTGAACTGACAAGTTCATGCCCGTTTCTCCAGAGCAGATATTATCATTCTCCAGGCACCTCATCGACCGGATCGGAAAAATACCTCCGGTGTTCCGGCAGCCGGATTCGCGTTCATGGGCACGTCATTTCCCGCCCGTGCAGGTTTTCCCTCAAAATCAGTTTCTGTACCGTGGCCTCCGCAGGACAGATCCGAAACATACTTTTATCCTGATGACGGATGAAAAAGAGCGGGGAAACAACATGGACGGCCTGGTACCGGAAGACGAACCTTGTGAGCAGTGCGGGCTCTGCTGCCGGATTTTCGGCCCCGGTATTTCGCCGACCACTGCGAATGTGTACCTCTGGATAGAGCAGGGGCGGACCGATATCCTGCGCTGGTTTGTTGCGAATATGGAAGACACCACGCAGGTTCCCTGTGCCGATCTCTCTGCCACGAGTCTCGGAAATGTGGTCTCGTTCGAGATGCGCCACATGGATACCGGTGAGTATGTTACGGTCTGCCCGTTCCTGCGCCGGGTGGCAAAAGAGCGGTACCTCTGCGGGATCCATGCCGTGAAACCAGAGATGTGCTGCACGTACCAGCCATGGGTCTGGGGCGAGACCTACTTCAACCGGTGTCCTGCCCTCAGGAAGGCTGACCGGAAGTGCCGCTGGCCCCTCTGATCCGCCGGTAGTGTTCTGCCACCTGGTGTTCCCAGATATTGTTGTGGTCAACACCGTAAAACAGGCAGGCTTTCTTCCTTTTTTCCTGTAACCCGATGCTAAACGACCTGACAATCAATATCTGTCCGGGCAGAAATAGTACATGGGATTTACATGCCGGATACCGTTGAACCTATTCCTCTTGCCAAAGGAGCGCATGTTGTCACCATGCTGCCCGCGATGGCAAACCGTCACGGCCTGATTGCAGGGGCAACCGGGACCGGGAAAACCACAACGCTGCGCGTTCTTGCAGAAAATTTTAGTGCCATCGGGGTCCCGGTCTTTCTTGCCGACATCAAGGGAGACCTGTCCGGCATGGCAATGGCCGGCGGGGACAACCAGAAAATTATCGAGCGGGCAGCCGAGGTCGGGCTTCCGAACCTCCAGCCACAGGGGTACCCTGTTGCGTTCTGGGATGCCTACGGGGAGTCCGGCCTTCCGGTCCGGACCACCGTATCTGAGATGGGGCCGCTCCTCCTTGCCCGTATCCTGGACCTCAGCGATATCCAGACCGACGTACTGACCATCCTCTTCAGGATTGCAGATGACCAGGGTCTCCTTCTCCTGGATCTCAAAGACTTGCAAGCCATGGCCCGGTACTGCGGTGACCATGCAAAAGAGTTAAAGACCCGGTACGGGAACATCTCTCCCGCAAGCATCGGGTCCATCCAGCGAGGGCTCCTCGCGCTCGAACAGCAGGGGGGTGATCGCCTGTTCGGGGAGCCGGCCCTGAATGTTGAGGATTTTGTAAAAACCGATGCAGCAGGACGCGGCGTCATCAATATCCTTGCAGCCGACCGCCTTATGCAGTCCCCGAAAGTCTATGCAACCTTCCTCCTCTGGCTCCTCTCGGAACTCTTCGAGCAGTTTCCGGAAGCCGGGGATGTGAAAAAGCCAAAACTGGTATTCTTTTTTGACGAAGCGCACCTGCTCTTTGCTGATACCCCGAAAATGCTTGAGGAGAAGATCGTGCAGGTGGTCAGGTTGATCCGGTCGAAGGGCATAGGCGTGTACTTTGTTACGCAGAACCCGCTTGACCTCCCGGACCCCGTCCTCGGCCAGCTGGGAAACCGGGTCCACCACGCCCTCCGGGCGTTCACCCCCAGAGACGTAAAGAACGTGAAAGGAGCAGCCGGGACACTGAGGCCGAATACTGCGTTCGATACTGCAGCGGTGATGACGGAGCTGAAGATCGGGGAAGTCCTTATCTCAATGCTCGATGAAAAGGGCAGCCCGTCGGTGGTCGAGCGGGCGCTCATCTACCCGGCACACAGCAGGTTTGCCCCGCTGACTCCGGATGAGCGGGCCCGGATCATAACCAGTTCCCCGGTCCGCTTTGCCTATTCCCAGATGGTCGACCGTGAGTCTGCCTATGAAATACTGAAGAAGAGAGCCGATTCCGTCACTCCCGGCACCCCCATGAGCCCGGCCCCGAAACCACCCGTGGAGACCCGGAGGCCTGCCACCCGTACATCCCGAAAGAACGCTGGCGATGTTCTCGGGTCAGCCGCTACCAGCGCCGCCCGTTCTATGGGGACTCAGCTGGGGAGGGCCCTTATCCGGGGCGTTCTCGGATCCCTGACCGGAAAACGGTGATTGCTCTTTTGCAGAAACGGGAATTACGATCCCGTTTTTATCCTCGTTCATACCAGTCCTCCAACCGGCCGCTTCAATATCCGGGAGGGGAAAAATAGATTGACCGTGGCGGTCCCCGGACGATTGATTTGCCGGAATCCCCGTTCCGGAATATTATGTCACGGCAGGGAGCAGGGGACTTTCACAGGCCGAAACCAGCCCGGAGTCCATGCCCTTGCGGAACCACTGCACGCGCTCCGCGGACGTCCCGTGCGTGAAGGAGTCGGGCACAACATATCCCTGTGCCTGCTTCTGGAGTGTATCGTCTCCGATGGCGTTTGCGGCGTTCAGCGCCTCTTCAAGATCGCCTTTTTCAAGGATAAGGTCCTGGTACTGGGCGCGGTTGGCCCATACCCCGGAATAGCAGTCAGCCTGCAGCTCGAGCGCGACCGACAGCTGGTTCGCCTCCGTCTCGCTTACCTGCCTGCTTTTTGTATTCACGTACTGGCTTGTCCCGAGAAGTGTCTGCACGTGGTGGCCGATCTCGTGCGTGATGACGTATGCCTGGGCGAAGTCGCCGGAAGCCCTGTATTGTTCCTGGAGTTCATAGAAAAAGTCGAGGTCAAGGTAGACCTTATGGTCCCCCGGGCAATAGAACGGTCCGACCGCTGCGCTGGCATACCCGCAGGCCGATTCCACGCCACCCGTAAACAGGACCAGCGTCGGTTCCGTGTACGTACGCCCAATCTGGTCCTCGAAGATAACTGCCCACGTCTTCTCCGTATCTCCAAGAACCAGCCTTGCATTATCCGCAAGAAGGTCCTGGTCTGCCTGTGACAGCTGCGATTGCGCGGTTGAATCCAGGGAAAGATCGGTTTCCTGGAGGAACTGGGTCGGGTCAACGCCCATGACCAGAGCGAGGATGACGACGACGATGATCCCGACAATGCCAAGACCCCCTGCCTTACCCCCCGGGATTCCTCTCCGGTCCTCGACATTCCCGCTCCGCGTGCCGGTCCGCCACTTCATAACCGCTCCGCTCCCGGTAACGGGTATGCCATAAAAGACACAGCAGCATATGCCGGTATACCAGAATACATTTCTCCTTTTTTCATGATGCCATACCTGCCTTCAATCTGCAGAGTGCTTGATGCTGAGGAATATTAAGTCATCCCTTTCTTCAGAGAACCCCAGAAAAAGGATCACCGGATTACTGAAAAAAAATGACAGGGGTTTTTTAAGTCATCCGGATTCCCGCATGAGAGCGCAACAGATAAGTCCCAAATGATGAGCCGGGTGGTACGACAATAGTCATGATCCGTGAGGTGCCTGACCCGGATATCCCTGTTTTGCAGGGAAAAAAGAGAGAGCGGTCTCCCGGATTTCAGACGTTCTGAGCCGGTGCAACACTGTTCCCGGTGTGCAGAATCAGTGTCCGGGGCATCTCAATGCTGAGGGCCTCTTTTAAGACTTCTTCCACCGTCTCCACCGGCACGAAGGCGAGTTCGTTCCGGACATCTTCAGGAACGTCCTGCAGATCCCGTTCGTTCTCTTTTGGCAGTATGATCTTTTTGATGCCCGCCCGGTGGGCTGCAAGGACCTTCTCCTTGATCCCCCCGACCGGCAGGACCGCCCCGCTCAGGGTTACCTCACCGGTCATGGCAAGGTCCGGGTCGGCGGTCTTTCCGGTAATTAAGGATGCGAGCGCTGTAAAAAGCGTAACGCCGGCCGACGGCCCGTCCTTGGGAGTTGCCCCGGAGGGCACGTGGACATGGATATCGCTTGTCATGAAATTGAACCCGTTCTCCGCGTTTGCGAGCCGGGAGCGGATCAGGGAAAGCGAGATCGTTGCCGACTCCTTCATCACGTCCCCAAGCTGGCCGGTGAGCGTGAGCTTGCCTGTCCCGGGCATGAATGTTCCTTCGATAAAGAGGATCTCCCCGCCGACCGGGGTCCATGCCAGACCAGTGATCACGCCGGGTACCGGTTCCTTGCGTGCCACTTCCTGCCGGATCTGTTCCTTCCCGAGGATCGCCGCGAGCTTGTCCACAGTTACCGTGAACGGCAGTTCAGCAGTCCCGGAGACGATCCTCTCGGAGACATGCCGTGCAGCCTTTGCAAGCTGTTTTTTCAGCCAGCGGACCCCCGCCTCCCGGGTGTATTTCTCGATGATCACCTTCAGGGCTTCGTCATCGAAACGGAGTTTGTCCGCGTCGAGACCGTGCTCCCTGAGGATCTCGGGGACCAGGTGATCCCGTGCAATAGCGAACTTCTCGTTCTTCGTGTAGCCCGAGATCTCGATCAGCTCCATCCTGTCAAGGAGCGGGGCCGGGATCGTTGCAAGGGAGTTGGCGGTGGCGATGAACAGCACGTCGGAGAGGTCGTACGGGACCTCGAGGTAGTGGTCCGAGAAGGTGTTGTTCTGCTCCGGGTCAAGAACCTCGAGGAGGGCGCTTGCCGGATCGCCCGCGTAGGACATCGCAAGCTTGTCTATTTCATCGAGAATGAAGACCGGGTTCTTTGTGCCGGCCTTCCGGATACCCTGGATGATCCTCCCGGGCAAAGCGCCGACATAGGTCCGCCGGTGCCCGCGGATCTCGGCCTCGTCCCGGACACCCCCAAGGCTGATCCGGACGTACTTCCTGCCAAGGGCTTCCGCGATGCTCCTGCCAAGGCTTGTCTTACCGGTGCCGGGCGGCCCGGCAAAGAGGAGGATCGAGCCCTGCTTCTCTGTCTTCAGTTTCATGACCGCGAGGTGCTGGATGATCCGTTCCTTGACCTTCTCAAGGCCGTTGTGGTGACAGTCGAGCACGTGGCGGGCTTTTACGATATCGATGCTCTTCTTCTCATCGGTCACCCACGGGAGGTCGAGCATGAGGTCGAGGTAGTTCCGGATCACGGAGCTCTCGTGGTTCTGGCTGCCGCCCGTCTCAAGTTTTCTGACTTCCGCCAGTGCCTTTTTCCGCACATCGTCCGGCATCTTTGAATTCTCTACCCGTTCACGGTACCCGCCATCACCGGCAGTGCCATCGCTTTCGCCGAGCTCTTCCTGGATCATTTTCAGCTGTTCCCGGAGCATTGCCTCCCGGTTCGACTTGCTGACCTTATCGGTGACTTTTTTTGCCATCTCGATCCGGATCTGGATGTTCTCCCGGGTCTTCATAAGGAGCTCGAGGAACGTTATGGAGCGTTGCCTGACCGACACGATCTCCAGGAGCGCCTGTTTCTCAGCAAGGTGGACCGGCAGAAACGGCATGACAAACCCCATAATCTGGTCAACGGAGTCCATCCGGTCTACCGGCTTGGTGAACTGCTCGGAGCCCGTAAACCGGCTGCTGATCTCGTGGATGGTGAGTTTGATGTCCGTGAGAATCCGGTCCTTCAGATCATCTTCGATATCCCTGATGTCCGGGACTGGCTCGTACGTGGCATAAAGCCGCCCGTCTTTTTCTGTCAGGGAGACGACCTTCACCCGCTGCATGACCTGTGCACAGATCACATAGCCGTCATCGGCCGGTTGCACGTGCGCGATGTGGAACAGGTTGCCGGTTTTGTAGAACGCTTCTCCGGTCACTTCCTGAGGCCGGGTGCCGCTTTTCACGGTCAGGCCGATGGCATGCGCATGGTCTTCATCTTTCATCGCATCCAGCAGGAGCTCCCCGGTTGCCAGATCAACCTGGAATTTTGTCCTGCTATCCGGGTAAACGACAATATCAAAGAGCGGTATGACTACCGTTTCCGGTGTACCTTCCGTTTTTTCTGTCTGCATGGTTTCCTCAATCATTTAGTTCGAATTTACCTAACTAATGGCTGGTATAAAAAAAATTTACCTGACCTTCTGCAGGATCCCGATCAGGAGATCCAGCTCGTGTTCATCCAGCGAGTCGATCATTCGTTCAATCACCCTGCGTAACGCATCTTCTTCGGCTTTGGCAATCTTTCTTCCTTTGTCGGTAAGACGAATATACAGGATCCTCCCGTCATCGCGGGAAGGTTCCCGGTATACGCACTCCATCCGTACAAATTTGTTGACCATCTCGGTGATCGTGGGTTTTGAGTTTTTCGTGATCTCGGCGAGCCTGCTGAAGGTGACGTCTCCCTGTTCGTTGATGACTTTCAGGTACGCGATCTGTTTTACCGTCATATCCGAAAGCCCGCATTCGGAGAAGATTGAACAGGAGCATTCGTTCTTCATCATGAGCAGGTGCTCAAGCATTTCCAGCAGGTGCTCGTCTCGCTCCATCATACTCCGATCCATCGTTAGTTAGGTTTTACCTAATAATAAAGGTACTGGCCGGGGAATTTCCGCTCCGACCATGGACCAGCCGGTGATGTCCGGGCAGAATTACCATGCCGGTTCACCGGGCGGGAACCCATGGGTCGGTCAGGTACTAATTCAGGGGAGCGGATTCACGCGAAAGCGCCGGTATAAAAAAATTAGGTGATTCCTTAAAATAAGCCACAAATAATAACTGGGATTTACGTTCATTGATGATTCTCAGAATGAATGTCTTAACGTTCTCGGGGGCTCCGCTGACGCTCCGCCCCCGCCACTGGGGCACCCCCCCAATGCGATGACGACGTATTACCTGTTTTTTTAAACGGAATAATCTGTAGCCGGTTCAAGATATCCGGTAATTGAAGCCGCCGCGGGGCGCCCTTCGGGGCGGCGGCCACCCCTCTTTATCGGGGTATGGGGGCATCAGCCCCCATCATACTTAATGAGGAATTCAATGGATCCATAATTTTTGCATTGCTCACATATTTTAAAAAGGTGACTCTCGTTAATCAATCACCAAAAATTATACCGGGCCGGGAGGGGAGGACGGGACTGCGGTAACTACCACATTCGTGGTAATGAGGTATGCTGCCACGAGGATGAGGAGGAAGAGCGGGATCATGACGGCAAGTGCAACCACGAGGATCGACCGCACCGGGCCGATATCCTGCAGCTCGCGGAGTCCCAGTATGCCAAGGGCGAGCGACCAGAGCGTGAAGAGAAAGCCAAGAACCGGAATCCACCCGAGAAGGAGGCCGGGTGTACTCCCGTACATAACCGCCTTTACCGTCTGCAGGATCCCCCGGCGCCCGCCGAAAAGGTACACCCAGAGGTGAAGCCATGCCGCAAAGATGATGGTTGCGATAAAACCGCCGGCCAGGACCATGAAAAATAGTACAACCGGGGTTTCAGCGCCCCATCCCATGCCGTCAAATACCGGCAGGGCGTCGATACTGACAGCGGCGAGAATGGCAGAGAGGATTGCATTGAGCAGGAGAAGTGCTGCAAAATACGCAACCACCTCACCCGGTCCATCGTTGCCCGATTGCCGGAATGTCTCAACAGGATCGAGGAGGAATCCTTTCACCTTCTCTATAATCATGGTTATCATGCAGATCTATCGTTGTCAGGAGCGGGATATAAAGGAAGCCAGTGGCCGCTGCTCACCGGAAGGGGAGCGGGCTGATGGTCCTGGAATAACGGTCTCCGGTCAGGTCGTGGTATTTTCCCAAAGCAGGCCAGTGCTTCTTCTTCCCAGCCGAGTTTTTCATGCGCCAGCCCCTTGTTGTTCCAGATCAGCGGCTCACGCGGATCGATTGCCCAGCGCTTCATCGAACGACCGGATTGCCTCTCCGGATTGCCCGAGGTTCCCGAGCGCAACGCCAAGGTTGGCCAGGACGACGGCTACACCCAGGCTCATGTCAAGGCATGCCCGGTATGTCTCCACAGCCTCCTCATACCGCCCGAGGTCTGCAAGGGAAACCCCCTTGTTGTACAGCGCTTTTGGGTACCTCCCCGGGATCCTGAGGAGGCGGTCAAAACAATTCGACAGACGATTCGGCCTCGCCCCTCAGATAACAGCAGTTCCCAAAAAAGAACCAGTCTCGGTATGGTCCTGGAGCAGGGCTACGGCATGGCCAAGGCAGTCTGCTGCACCTGTGTAGTTTCCCCGCCAGTAGAGGGAAAGTCCACCGAGGAACCAGGCATCCGGCAGAGCGGGGCCGTGGCAGCGGCCTGTTCTGCAAGGCTGAGGGCGTGCGAAAAGAAAGCCAGGCCGATCGACAGCTGCTGCGAGCCCCTCCAGCCACCGGGCATCCCGTGGCCGGGCCTCCAGAGCTTTTTGAAAACGCCTGGATTGCCTCAAGGTATCTCCCGACAGTGACCAGGGCAGTCCCTTTTGGAACCGCATCGCCGCCGCATCGCCGTCCTTCTCTCCTGTATCCCAACCGCCGGACACCTGTGTCATCTGCATCTGTTACGGACAGTCCCCGGCTGAAGCATCTGGCTTATGGAATAGAATTATTGCGTGACGGCCGGTCCGGCCAGAGAGCATGTACCGGGGATCGGTAACCGGATGGGGCAGGAAGGCGTGCCGGAATCCGTTCTTTTTTATCCGGCAAGCCGGACCCGGGCAGAGTTCCTGCTACATCGCTGAACAGCAGCGGGGTATTTAAGAAGATGGCCTCCCTATTCACCTTCCATGAGGAGGCCTGGCAGCTGGACGATCGAAGGATTATTTGACGGCAGGCCGGTATCCCTTCTCCTCTTCCAGGAGGTCCGGCGCTTCATCGAATCGCTTGGGCCGGTCAATATCGAGGCAACGAAAACCCAGGTATCATTCGGCACAAAAAGAAAATTTGCGTGGGTCTGGCTCCCGCAGATCTGGATACGAAAGCAGCCGGACTCCAGTATCACTCTCGCTTTTTCCCTTGACCGTCAGATTATTCACGACCGGATCCGACAGGCCGTTGAACCATATCCCGGCCGCTGGACGCACCATGTCGTTATCGAACGGGAACCTGATCTTGACGAGGATGTCCGCGGGTGGCTTCGCGAGGCATATGCCTTCGGCAAGAGCAGGCGCCCCTCTCACCGGAAGTCCTGACCGGATGGACAGGAAATCCCCTTTTAACTCCGGAAAAATGAAAGGACTATCTCTAAAGGAAAACCTGCAGGTTCAGACCAGGTACAACGGGGAAACTTTCCCCTGTCGGCTCCAAATCGGAAAATGTGGAGTGGTCTTTTTTGAACCGTGTTAATCCCGGACGGGATCCATTCCCGTGGTTCTGTATCAGCTCCCCGGCTGCATACCCGGGGAGCCGGCACCTTTCACGGTCAATAAGCGGTCGCGTTCCCGCGTACCAGGAAGTAATTTGCGATCTCACCCGACTGACCCCGGGGATTGGTGAGCACGATATCCCATGCGCCGACTTTCGCAGAAGCGGGAATATCGAAGGTACAGGTCACGCTTGAAGACGAGCTGAAGGTGCACGTCGTTGCGGTAATACTGGTCTCGCCCGAACGGCTCAGCCGGGCTGTCAGGTTGGAGATGAAATCCGATCCCGTTATCTCCGTGGATACGATTGTTCCTGCTTCTCCCTCTTCGGGATCCATCATCTTGATCGCGGGCCGGGAAGCGGATGCGGTGGTTGTCGTTGCTGTTGCAGCTGTAGTCGCCCTCCTGGTTGCTGTCGTTGTCACGACCGGGGTTGCCGTGGTCGGCGCTGCTGTCGGCACGGATGAGACCGTCACGTGCGTGATTTTGATGGTATACACCTTTTCCATCACCGTTCGCGGGGACGTCTCCGTATTGGCGTTTATCCGGTACCCCCATGTGCCGTCAGTGTTCTGGTAGATGAATGCGCGGGTATAGGAATCGCTTGCGGCATCGTAATCAAGAACCAGCCAGGCGGCGGATGTGCTGCCGGTTGAACTTCGCACGATATCGCCGGAGGTGAACAACGCCCCTGCCGTTGTCGTTGTGGCATCAGTGCCTGACGTGCTGCTGTCTGAGTCAGAACTCTCTGAACAGCCCGTCATGGACACACCGATAAGGAGGAAAATACTGAGTGCAAGAAAGATTTTCGCTGAGTGTTCCATGCACAACGATTATTCTGCAGTATATTAAAAATTGTCAGTCCGGGTACCTGGCAGTCCCCGCAGGGATCGCGATCAAAAACAACGTTGCCCTCCGGAGGTTAACCATTCCTCTCAATAATCAGGTATTGTTTATGCATACTTCCTTTCCGGGGATCTGCGAATTTCAGGATAGGCAGCCCTGCGACTGGTGTCTTTTTGACGGTCATCGTCGCGGCACATTGTACTGCGGGTATGCGCAGGCTTTTCTACCGGGCTGCCCCGATGTCCAGGAACCCGTCGGGAGAAAGGCAGGTGGCAAGCATTACCTCGCTGATCTCCTGGTGTCCAGTCCAGGTGCCGGACACTTGGTTCTCCTCCTCCAGCCAGAACTCCTCGATCGACTCTTTCATCGGCACGTAGTTCCGCAGCGCCTTCACCCGGCCGGGAATGGCCCCGGATCTCCCGAACAGGTACGGCTTTTCTTCGATCCATTCAGCCAGCTGTTCGATCCCGGCAAGACCGATTGCAAGCCCGATCTCCCGGAAGGCAAGGCGGTGGCGTGCCGGGAGCTCGAGGCAGCGGTTCCGGGAATATAACTCAAGCCCGTCCATGGCTGCCGCGGTGACCGATTCGAAGAGGCCCGGGTATACGGGACCGCCCCTGGCCATCAGGCAGGCGATCCGTGCAGCATCGGACAGGAGTCCTCCGATGCCGAGCGGATCGCTGGTCGTAAAGGGTACATCCCCGACCATTCCGGCCATGTCGGCCATCTCCTGCACGAGAACCCGCTGCTGCCCGGCATTCCCTCCTGCTGCCAGGTGAAGCCCGGCATAGGTGACAAGACCGTCAAGCGGGTCGTGCTGGCCCATGGAAGGTACAAGCGGACGGGAAAGGTCGATGCTCATCTTCCAGTACATCCGCATCCTGCCACCGGTGCTGTACGTGAACCGGGCATGGGCGGTCTGAGCGATCTCGACAGCCCACCGGACGTACTCCGGGTTGCCGGTCACCATACCTGCCCGGGTGAGCGCATGCATCCATTTTGTCAGGTAATGGTAGTACTGCCCGTCCCGGTCCCATTCCTGTTCTTCGGTATACGGTTCTTTTTCCTCCCGTTCCGGATGGGATTTTCCGATCCTCAGGCCACCAATGACCGGGTGCAGTATGCCTGCATCCTCCGAAAGACCGCTGATCCAGCCGCTCCGCGTTTCGTCATCACGGTGCCGGCCAAGGGTATAGTGCACCTGGTCGATCAGCCGTAAGGCCAGCTCCTTATATGCGGGGTCACCGCTCTGCTGGAAAAAACCGAGATAATTGCAGACCGCAAAGGCATCCGTCCAGAGGTAGCGCCGCGGCCGGGGGCCGGGCGGATCAAGGCCGGTCGTCCGCGCAAAGTCCTGCATGAACTTCCGGGCAAGACCGCTCGCTGCGGTGGGGGTCATCATTGAGGTAACAACGCTCTGGAGATAAAAAGTGTTGTCCCGGTTTCAAAATTCAGAAAAAGGAGTAGCCTGCAGGATCAGCCTGATCCTGGCGGTCAAAGGTCCGGCCCGGCGCTGCATATTTACAGGGCGCAGGCCTGCACACCCGGGTCTCACCGGTGAAAATTTACGGCCCTCAAAAGAGCCCGTTCCCGGCTCCGCTGTTATGGCATACCGGCCATTTCTTTCAGTACCTCCCCGTCATCCAGGTCATACCAGTCTTCATACGCCTCAGCAACGGCATAGGTCCGGCCGGACCGGATATTCAGGCAGATCAGCTGGTCCACCTGCCCGGCGAGCATCGTAGCGGATGAGGCGGAAGCTGTGGGAACCGCAACAAGGATCCGGGCCGGTTCATGGAGGCGGATGCTTTTAACTGCAGCAAGCATGGTGAAACCCGATGCAAGACCATCGTCGGTCAGGATCACCGTCTTTCCCTCCATCTCCGGGAGAGTTCTCCCGCCGGTGAACCGGACAACCCGTTCGGCAACGTTCTCTCTGGTCTCTGCAACAGCCCGTTCAACCTCCTGCCCGGTAAGGCCGAGCGCAGCACGCAGCGGTTCATTGATCAGGACCTGCCCGTCCCAGGTGACAGCCCCGAATCCCGATTCAGTGCTTCCGGGGATCCGTATCTTCCGCACGACCGCAAGGGAGAGGGGCCCTCCGAGTGCCATGGCAACTTCCCTGCCAACCGGTACCCCGCCGGCCGGGATGGCAAGGACCAGCGGATCGCGGATGGCGGGGAGCGTTCTGAGGAACGAGCCCAGTTGTCGTCCCGCATCGTGACGGTCCCGGAAGACATACTTTTGTTCCCGGAGACGGGGAATGTCGAGAATCCGGCCCATGTGCGGTTCTTCTGGAAGCTCCGGCACATAAGGGTAGCGGGAACTTCCAAAAAAAAGAACAAGTAGCCCTCCTTAAAGGTGTTTACCAACGGAAAGGATTACGGGGTCATCGATGCCGGAGCCCGTGGTTCATCACCAGCATACCGGAAGTCTTCCTGAACTCTGACGAACCAGGGATCTTCCCGGCAGGGAATGCCACGAAGAGTTGCGGCCCGATCAATTAGGTCTGGATAATTGTGGCGGACTTAACCCATGAGACCCGGCTGGAAAAGATTGACAGGCACACCGCAATCAACCCATGGGACCGGACCGGCACCTTCACGTGGATCAAGGACTCCATGATCCTCGTGAACACTCCCTGCTCCTGCTGCGACATGTGACCTTTCTGCACGAGGGCCAATGGTCGGGCTGGCCGGGTTCCCCGCATGCCGGTGCAGCAGGTGATCGATCGGTCTTAAGTTCATTCCGGACAAAGTGTGGATCGTATGACAGACACCATTATTGCGAAGGTAAAAGGAATTCTTCTCGATCCCGTTGAAGCATTCCGGCAGTCCGTCAACGATAAACCGGGTACGGTATTCACGTATCTTGGCGCACTTCTCCTTTTCAATGCGATCGTCTCTGTCATCCTCATTACAATCGGGATAGACAGCATACAGCAGTATGCCGGTATATCATGGGGAGCGGCTGGAGCGATCATGGTTTTTTTCCTGGTGCTTGTTACCGGTTTTATCGGCACACTCATCCTTGCTGCATGGATTCACCTGTGGGTGTACCTTCTCGGGGGACGCAAAGGAATAATGCAGACCGTAACCGCGATTGTCTACGGGAGTACCCCCCACCTGATTCTTGGATGGATGCCGGTTCTCGGTGTTATCTTCGCACTCTGGTCCCTGGTCCTGAGCGTGCTTGGGATTCGTGAGCTCCAGGAACTCAGCACCGCAAAAGCGATCCTTGCCATTGCACTTGCAATCATGATCCCGCTCATCATCGTCCTTCTTGCCCTGGCCTTTTTCATCCCCGTGAGTATGACCGTAACGGAAGTCCCTCTTCCTGCGGTCAGTATGGTGCAACCATAATCATACTTTTTAAAGAACACGATATGAACCGTAACCCGATCAAAAAAATCACGGGGAAGCAGAATTTTTTGGATCCTGCAGCAGCATATTTTTCTGTACCCCGGAGCCTGACAGTATCCGGTTACCCGGCAGAAGCCTTTCCGGTGCAAGCGAAATCCTTTTTGACCGGCACGGCAACTACCCGTGATGACAGGTAACCCGGAGACCGGGGGAAAAGCGATCCGTGATCTCACGCGGGTCAACCTCACCCGGCTTGAGAAGGTGCTGTTCCCGGCAGCAGGCGTCACCAAACAGGACGTGCTCATGTATTATATCCGGGTGGCCCCGTTCCTCCTCCCGTTCCTGCATGACCGGCCGGTGACCATGCACCGCTTCCCGGACGGGATCGGGGGTGAAGGGTTCTTTGAGAAGGATGCCCCGGCGGGTACGCCGGATTACGTGGACATTTTTACCCGCTGGTCAGAGACTGCCGGACGGGATGTCCATTTCGTGCTGTGCAATAACCTTGATACCCTCATCTGGATCGCGAACCTTGCTTCTCTGGAGATCCACACCACCCTCTCAACCACCACCTCCTATGATTCGCCCGATTTCCTGCTCTTCGATATCGATCCTGAACCGCCGCTCACCTTCGATGATGTGATCGATGTCGCCCATATCGTCCGGGAACACCTGGAGGCCGGGGGTATCCACCCGTTCGTCAAGACCTCCGGGAAGAAGGGGGTCCATATTGTTGTTCCGCTGGTTGCCGGCTACCCGTTTTCCACAATCAGGGATTTTGCCCACGGGATCGGGAAAGCCATTGCCCGGGACACACCCCGGGTGGTCTCTGAGTTCCCCCGGTCCCGGGATGCGGGCACGGTCTTCATTGACTACCTCCAGAACGCTCACGGCAAGACAATGGCTGCCCCGTACAGCCTCAGGGCTACGCCGGGCGCCACGGTCTCTGCTCCGCTCCGGTGGGAAGAGCTCCGGCGCGGGGTACGTTCCGAAGATTTTAATATAAAAACCGTGATTTCAAGAGATAAGGATCCCTGGAGGGGAATCTTTGAAGACCGCCAGAAAATCCACTGAGAAGCCACCTGCCCATGAACAGAACGGTGCCGGGGGCACGGGCAAACAGCTGCAAGCGGCAGGAAAGCCCGGAAAACCTGAGATCGTGGCATCACCGCTCCCGCACGGGGAGCATGAGCCCCCCTCAAAGCCTGGCCGGCCGTTCTGGAGCGGGAGCATCACGATTGGCCTCGTGAACGTGCCGGTCCGGCTCCATACGATGGTGCGGGACCGATCCTTCTCGTTCCGGCTGCTCCACCGTGATGACAGCCAGCCCCTGAGATACGACCGCGTCTGCACCCGCGACGGCCGTGTGGTCCCGTGGACGGAGACCGTCAGGGGATACGAGATACGGAAAGGGGAGTTCCTTGTCTTCGAACCGGACGAGCTGAAAGCGGTCATGCCGGAGTCGGACCGGAAGATACGGATCGACAAGTTCGTGTACTATCTTTCGCTTGACCCGATCTATTTTGAGTCCTCGTACGTTCTTGTCCCCGACCGGAGCGAGGAGGCATACAGCCTGCTCGTCACCGCCCTGGAGGAACTCGGGCGGGCTGCTGCCGGCACGGTCACGCTCCGGACCAAGGAGTACCCCGTCGTCGTGCACGTGTATGACGGCGCGCTCGTCCTGACCACGCTCCGGCATGCAGACGAAGTCACGCCGCCTCATGCATTCTCCATCCTGCCAACGCTTCCGGTCCCGAAGGATGCCGAGCTCGCGCTCGCGAAACGGATCATCACGGACCTGTCCGGCGACTTCTCCATCAACGATTATCCCGACCGTTACCGTGAAGCGATCCTCGCCCTCATCGATAAGAAACTGGCCGG
Organism: Methanoregula sp. UBA154; assembly: GCA_002502245.1. Classification (GTDB taxonomy): domain Archaea; phylum Halobacteriota; class Methanomicrobia; order Methanomicrobiales; family Methanospirillaceae; genus Methanoregula. The sequence goes on along the minus strand of DAPW01000002.1, from coordinate 11,086 downwards.
CGAGAAGATCGTGTATCAGGAGCCGCATCCCGGGGAAGCAAAAGAGCTGATGCAGGCACTGCAGGAGACCATTGCCACGCTCGCCCGGAAATGACCGCCCGCGGCCCCCGCTACCAGCCGATGCTGGCGGGTACCGCACCCGCACCGTTCAGCGATGAGAACTGGTTCTTCGAGATCAAGTGGGATGGCGTGCGGGCTATTGCAACTGTCGGTACGACCGTCTCCCTCCGGAGCCGGAACGATACGGAGCTGGCCGGGCAGTTCCCCGAACTTGCCGAGCTCATTACGCTCGCACCCGGCACGGTGCTCGACGGGGAGATCGTGGTGATGAGCGGGGGAAAACCGGATATGCAGGCCCTCCTGCCGCGGCTCCAGGCAGGTGCTCCTGGTGCCGGAGCCACACCGGTCACCTACATTGTCTTCGATATCCTCCGGCGCGGGGAAGAGGACCTGACTGCCCTCCCGCTTTCCGCACGCCGCAAAATCCTGGAGTCTGCGGTGCGGGAAGGCCCCCATGTCGTCATCTCTGCACCGGTCGAAGGCCGGGGTGAGGACTATTACCACGCTGCAGTTGCACAGGGCCTTGAAGGGGTGATGGCAAAGCGGAAAGACAGCCGGTACGAGCCCGGGGTCCGGAGCGGGGCATGGCTGAAGATCCGGGCGCTGAAGAGCTGCGACTGCGTGATCGCCGGTTACACGCCCGGGCGGGGTGGCCGCAGCCCGGCGTTCGGGGCCCTTCTGCTGGGGCTGTACGATGACGGGAAGCTGGTCCCGGTCGGCAGGGTCGGGACCGGGTTCTCGGACCAGCTGCTCCGGGATCTCATGGATACCTTTGCACCGCTGGAAACGAAGGTCCCGCAGCTCCCCGGCATCAGCGGATTCGTGGTCTGGCTCGAACCAGTCCTGGTATGCGAAGTGGGATACATGGAGGTGACCCGGGAGCGGAAACTCCGGATCCCCCGGTTTGTCCGGCTCCGTTCCGACAAAAAACCGGCCGAGTGCACGACCGCCCAGTTTACTCCTGCCCGGATGCAAACCGCGGGTCCGGGGTCTTTTCAGGCACAAGAGCCATCACTGAGGAAGTATCATGAGAAGAGGAATTTTTCTGTTACAAACGAACCGGAAGGGGTTCCGGCCATGAGCGCAATGAGGTTTGTTATCCAGGAACACCACGCCCGGCACGTGCACTATGACCTGCGGCTGGAGCGGGACGGGGTGCTGAAGAGCTGGGCAGTACCAAAGGGGGTGCCGGAGACTCCCGGTGAAAAGCACCTCGCTGTTGCAGTCGAGGACCACCCGCTTGAATACGGGTCCTTTGAAGGCGAGATCCCGAAAGGCGAGTACGGGGCCGGGACGGTCACCATCTGGGACAGCGGGACATATGACACGAAGCACTGGGACGATGAGAAGATCGAGGTGATGCTCCATGGACGGCGCCTGAACGAGGCGTATGTGCTCGTAAAATTCAGGCGCCCGGGAAAGAACGACTGGCTGCTCTTCCGGACCGCGTAAGCCCGACGCAGACGGCATTTCTGCACCCTGTTTACCGGCCTTCCGGTTCCGTGGGAGCAGCCGGGGCGTTGAAGGAGAGTTGGCCAGTGTGGTGAAAGAGAGGTTTATGATCGCCGTCCTGCAGTGATTTTTCCGGCACCTGCATGGTACCTGGTCCTGATACCGGACCCAAATCTTAACAAAACCTCCCGGCAATAGTCGATCTGCTGATATTGGTGAAAAAACGTTACCCGTTCCTGATATCTGTCCCTCACGGCGGGACGGAAGTCCCGGAGCCGCTCCGCCCGCTGCTGCTCCTTTCTGATGATGATCTCCGGTATTACTGCGATCCCGTAACCCGTGTGGTCTTCGGCTATGAGGACCGTGTCGTGGCATATATCGACACCGCCGTCTCCCGTATGGTTGTCGACCTCAACCGTCCCCCGTTACCGCTCCCCCTGCGCGATCCTGACGGGATCATCAAGCTCAGGACGATCGATGGCAGGGAAGTCTGGCGACACGGTCTGGTGCCGGATATGCCCCTCATCCACCGACTTCTCATGACGCATTACTTCCCCTATCACCAGCAGGTCGATGAGCTGATAGACATCCACCCGGTCCGGATAGCGTTCGACTGCCATTCCATGCTCCCGTACGGGTCAGAACACCAGAAAGATGCCGGGAAGGCACGCCCCCTGATCTGTCTCGGAAACAACGGCGACCGGCAGGGGAAGGCAAAAAAGGGCACTATCACCACGTGCAGCGGGGAATGGATCACCAACCTTGCCGGTCTGTTCCGGGAAGAGTTCTCGCTGAATAAGGAGGTTGCCCTCAACAACCCGTTCTCCGGAGGGTTCATCTCAAACGCCCATTACTGGCACAAGGGTATCCCCTGGATCCAGATCGAGATAAACCGGGCACTGTACGAACCGGCTCCTTCTTCCACCCGTTGTGGACATGAAATGGCGGACCGGGCGCTCCTGCTGAAAGAAAAGATCTGGAAGGTACTGGCGGTCTTCCGGGACCAGGTATGCGACTGATAGTTTCCGGCACTGCTCTACTGCAAGGTTCAAGTATCTCAAAAAATCAATACGGGATTATATGCCTGCCAGATCTCCGGATACCGCAAACGGCCCCTCTGTGGAGGATCGATACAACAGGTTCTCCATCAGCGTACCGGAGTACTATAACTTCGGCTATGACGTTGTCGATGCGTGGGCAGAAAAGGAGCCGTGCAAGTCAGCCCTGCTCTGGGTGAACCAGCGGGGGGAGACGAGACAGTTCAGCTTTCATGATATAAAGACCGGCTCCGACCGGGCGGTGCGTCTCCTGCATGAGAGCGGGATCGTGCAGGGCGACCGGGTATTCATCATGCTGCCACGGATCCCGGCATGGTGGATCCTGATTGTCGCCCTCATCAAGCTCGGTGCCGTCTACACCCCTGCGCCCACGATGCTGACCCCCCATGACATCGCCTACCGTCTCAGGGCCGGCGGGTTTGCCCTGGTCATCACCGACCCGGAGAACGCACCGAAGGTTCAGGAGACCATACAGGAGGGAGCGTTTCACGGAAAATGCATGCTCGTTGACGGCAAATTGCCGGGCTGGATCAGCTATCCCCATGACTCTTCTGCACGCCTGATGGCAGCAGCAGACGCCCCGCTTCGGGTGATGACAAAATCCTCAGACCCGCTCCTTATCTTCTTCACCTCCGGCACGACCGGCAACCCCAAGATGGTCCTCCACGACCACAGTTACCCTCTTGGCCATGCTGTCACGGCAGAGCTCTGGCAGGACCTCAGGCCAACGGATCTCCACTTCACCATCTCTGATACCGGGTGGGCCAAGAGTGCCTGGGGGAACCTGTTCGGCCAGTGGATCGCCGGAGCAGCGGTCTTTGTCTATGATAACAGGGGAAAATTCGATCCTGCCGAGATACCCCCGCTCCTTGAAAAGTACGCGGTCACGACCTTCTGCTGCCCGCCAACGATCTACCGGATGCTGATCCTCCTTGACCTTACCCCGTACAACCTCACCCGGCTCCGCCACTGTGTGAGCGCGGGCGAGCCCCTCAACCCGGAAGTGATCCGGATCTGGAAAGAGAAGACCGGCCTTTTGATTTACGAAGGATACGGACAGACAGAAACGGTCCTCTGTATCGGCGCATTCCCCGGTCGCGAAAGCCCGCCCGGGTCCATGGGGAGAGCGGCCCCGGGCTGGCACATCGGGCTCCATGACCGCGATGGCAGGCCCGTAGGGACCGGCCGCGAAGGACGGATCGCGATCTCTCTCGACCCGCGGCCGGTCGGGCTGTTCCTTGGGTATGTCGGGGACGATGCGGCGAACAGGAAGGCCTATAAAAACGGGTGGTACTACACGGATGACAAGGCTGCAATGGATGAAGAAGGGAACTTCTGGTTTATCGGGAGGGATGACGATGTCATCAAGGCGTCGGGATACCGCATCGGGCCGTTTGAGGTGGAGAGTGCCCTGCTGGAGCACCCGGCCGTTGCCGAGGCAGCCGTGGTGGGCTCCCCCGACCCGATCCGGGGACTGGTTGTGAAAGCCTTCGTTGTTCTCAAGCCCGGTTTTTCTCCCTCCGATCATCTCGTGGTTTCCCTGCAGGAGCATGTCAGATCCGTGACTGCCCCGTACAAGTACCCGCGGGCGATTGAGTTTGTCGGTTCCCTCCCCAAGACCTATTCAGGCAAGATCCGGCGGAATGAGCTCCGTGAACGGGAAGCAAAAAAGGCAAAACCGGGTTGAACACCCGCGGATCTGCGGGGTCAATGGTTTTCCTGGCCGGAGGCTGCACGTTTTGGTGATTCCTTAAAATAAGCCACAAATAACAACAGGGATTTACGTTCATTGATGATTCCCTGAGTGAAAATTTCTGCTAGGTAGAAACGGAAATGAACTTAGTGAGTTCACTCCTTAACCATGAAAATCGCAGCGATGAGGGCTCCCCGCCTCAGGGCCTCTCACGGGGCACGGCGGGGCAGGGAGGTTTTCTCTGATTTTTAAGGGGCACGGATGCCTGATTGAGGTTGTTCTCCACACCGATGGATGTACGATGGCTCCCCGCCTCAGGGTCCCTCGCGGGGAACGGCGGGGCAGGGAGGTTTTCTGTCACATTTCTGGCTGGAAAATGCTCTGAAATAAAATATATAAACCGGATTGACCCGCCGCGGGGCGTCCCTTTCAGGTGCGGTGGGGTTCATCGCAGATAATTGAGAGAGTAAAAAATCCTGAAATCACAGTTATTTAATGCAATTTTCATAAGAAACCTCAACAGTGAGAAATAGTAAGAACCTGTGAATGTTTCAGACAATCATGTTGCTGGCGGTTTCTTTGATCTGAATGCGGAATCTTCCCGCTTTTGAGATCGCCGTTGAACTTTCTTTTCAGAACCGGGAACTTATTTTTTGCGTGTTGTCGTTCTGGATAAAGACTGTCATTGAACGGGCGAGACATTTCCAGACAATAAGTATCAAGAACATAATTTTTCGCAACCGGTGCCCGATTTTAAAAATGCAATCGCGATCATGATCGCGATCGAAAACCGTTCCGGAAAAATCAGTAATCGATTTACATTTTACAACCGGATCCTGATTTTCCCGGTAAAATCAATCTGCGATTTTCATCTGCAAATCGGATCGCGATTTAAAACCGGTCCCGGGCCCAAAAGTACAAACGGAACATGAAATCGGATCCCGATTTTCCTGTGAAAATCGATCTGCGATTGTGATCTCAGCATCGATCTGCGATCTTCTTTTCGCAATTGGTCTCCGATTTTAAAAAATGCATCGCGATCATGATCGCGATCGAATACCAATCCGGATCAATCGTGATCCGATTTTGATCGGAGAACAGGATCCCGGTTCTTCCGGTAAAATCGATCTATGGGTGGTTTCTCCGGAACAAAAATTTCTTAACGTTCTTTAGGGCTTTCGCTCCCGCTCAGCCCCCGCCACTGGGGCACCCCAATGCGATGACAATGTATTACCTGTTTTTTTAAACGGAATAATCTGTCATCGGTTCAAGATATCCGGTGATTGAAACCACCGCAGGGCGCCCTTCGGGGCGGCGACCCCCCTCATTATCGGGGTATGGCCCCCATCGTACTTCATGAGGAATTCAACAGATCCAGAATGTTTGCAGTGCTCACATATTTTTAAAAAGGTGGCTCGAGTTCATCAATCACCCATTTTTTTATGTCTTCTGGAACCCTTTTAGGAACATTTCACTCAATTTTTCCATCAGAGGCTGTTCAAAAAAAATCCCGGCCATGGTTCAGCGCAGACGATTACCCGGAGAAGGATCCGTTCCCTTGTATCCAGTGGTAATTTTTTCCAGGATTGGGAAAGAGTCACCCCCGTGACGGTGGGGATCGGAGTGTGTCCATGGTTGTGAAACGATCGTATCCTTTCACCCGCCCAGCCGGAATGAACCGGGAGGGAAATGGTAGAAATACTCCTCATACATCTGGGACATATCGGTATCATCTGGAGGTGAATAGGGTTTAGGTGCATATCCGAGAATCCTGCGGAGATCCTGCCGGACAAAAAAGGAACGGCGGGAGACGATTGCACGCTGGTCCTTTACCCGCACGGGAAGGCGGTGGATATGCTGATGGCACAGTTGACAGACCACGAGAATACGGGCTGCAGGATCCCGCACCATCTCCCGGTACAGGCGCCGGGAGATTTGGTGAATCTCGAGGAACTGGAATGCGAAGTACTCGTGGCAGAGTTCGCAGTTTCCCTCAACAGCACGTTTGAGATTTTTTTCCTGTACCGGAGTCAGTCCTGGATATTCTGACACCTGCATGACACATCACGTTCCCCGGGTTCGTTCACGAACAATAGCTATTCGTCCGTAACGATAGAATTTTTCGGTCGGGGGAGGCATGAAAACTGGTGTTCCTGAATGTTTTTTCACATGCTTTTCGGGTGATCTGATGTGGTCAAAATAAATTTAAGGATATGGAATAAAATAATAATCAATGAACAATCTTTATATTTCCGTCTGTATCCTCGTACTTTTTTTTGTTTCCCTGACCGGATGCGTTACACCGGATACCGCTCCGGCTCCGGATATCCTGTCGCATACAGGAACCCCACCCCCATCCGGCCCTTCACCGCTAATCAACCCCTCATACGATAACGCCTCAGATGCTCAGGTGAACACGTCAACGATCCCGCTCCTTTTCACGGACGCTGACTGGAACCTGGCAACCGGTTGCGGCTGGACAGAAGAGAATATTTCAGAAAGTGCGGTCCTCCTGATGAACAGCTGCCATGCGAAGAACCTCATCAGCGATGGATGGACGGTCGACGGAATGAGGTACGACATCGATATCCTCGGCAGCCGGTGCCGTCGCAGTACGCACCCGGATGCGCCGGACAACTGTGACTGGTGCAGCGATGCCGGCCCGACTCTGGTCCTTCAGTACAAAGGACTGATGACAACAGAGCTGATGGCACATCTGAACGACAAAACAGTGACAGCTTTCAGGACAACCCTGCCCCCGGATACCGCATCGGTGTCTGGCATGGATAGTGAACGTATCGTTTTCCGGAACGGGACCGTGCTGTATACTTTCCAACGATTCTGCTGAAAATGGGGATTCTTCCCGGGAGTCCGTGGCACTGATCAAATCCTTTCATACCTGATTATTTTTGAAAAAACGGGTATTGATCCTCCCGAATCCTCTCCTCTGGCATGTTATCCCGCCAGTCACAACTCCCCGGCATAGATGCCGGACCCTACAAGCCATTCATCATCGACTGGCGCCACATAGCAGAGTTTCAGCCCGGCTGCCCCGCTCTCCGGGTTGAGATAATCCACGTACACGAAGCCTCCGCCGCGTTTTGCCGTCGCTATCTCCCATGCCGTAATTTTTACCCCGTATGTGTCAGAGAAATCCATACGGTTCGAGCCGATCATGTCCGGCTGGAACGGGAGTGCAAGTGTCGTCCCGTTAAAGGCATAGGCAAAGATATACCGGCTCCCGTCTGCAAAAACACCCCTGGGATCATTGAAGTCAGCAATCGCCCTCTCCGTACCATGCACCTGTGCATACCGGCGGGCTTCTTTTACCCGTTCCACGAGTTCGTCCCTTTCCGTGGTATTAAACCCTGCACTCAGTTCGGGCAGGTAGATCCCCGAGCCAACAAACCATTCATTGTTAACCGGCAGGACATACGAGAGCTTAAATTCTTCCCGGTAGTTATCATCAGGATTCGGATAAATGTAGTAGAGTGAGCCGCCGCCATTACGGGCAACCCCGGTCAGCCCGTCAATAAATTCAACTCCGTTGGAGTCAGTGATACCCGTCCGGTCCGTCCCGAGGAGGCCCGGCTGATAGGGCAGCGCGATAACAGTCCCGTTCATTCCATATGCAAATATGTAGAGTTCTCCGTCGATGAACGTCCCGTCGGCTTTATTGAACTCACGGAGTGCAGCCTCCTTCCCGTGCACCTGTGCATATGCGGCGGCCCGCTCTACAAAACGGGTGAGGTTTGCATACCGGGTATCGGTCGCTGCCGGTGCTGTCGTCATTATCGCGGCGGGATTTACGCTGCTCCCATTTTCAGCGCTGGTGACAACCACCCGCCATTCTGCTCCGTCTATACCCGCGGTATCCCAGACTGCGGTCTTTGTGACTGTGCCGTTCCAGTAGTCGTCGTGGAAGGAGTATTTTCCCGAACCGGACGGCTCCCTCGCGATCCGGGTGAACAGTTCCCGCATGGCGGGGTCAGAATATGCCGGGTCGGTGAGGATATTGGAACCAATCTCTTCCTTGTGGATGTCGAAGATCACGGTCCCGTCAGTCTGTGCAATCCAGACATCATAGGGCGTAAGGCTGGTGGCGTTCTCGACATGCCTGCTGAGGAAGGCGTCCGCAGTATAGGTGATATCAGTATAACCGAGATACTCCCCCGCAGGCGAAAAAACAGGGTAGCTCTGCGAGATCCCGTCAAATCCTTCGTCCATCCGGAAGACCCCGCTGACAACCGGCACCCGATCCGCGTTAGCTTTCCGGACCTCAGGCTGCCAGCTCAGGTTTATACCCACCATCCCGGCATAGTTTTCCGGCACCGCGGTCATGACGATGCCATCCCGTGAGATGACCAGCGATGATATCGCCCAGGGATGATGCAGGAGGTTCTCTGCCAGGATCTCCTCTGCCTCCCTTCCGGAAAGGTTCGTGGCCGAAAGGCTCAGGGAGTTATTGCGGATCCCTGCCCTGAGATCACCAAGGCCGGAGTCGATGGACACGGTGAGCTGTCCGGCAACCGCTTCCATATCAGCGGTTTTCGGATCTGTCTCCGGTGTGCTGCATCCTGCGAGTGCAACAGCAGTTGCCAGGACGAGAAAAATCATTGCTACGGGAAATACCTTCATAGAACCCGTATTGCCGGTGCATCCCTATGAAGATTATCACATCGCGTGATAAAAGAACCTGCATTCGAACAGGAAAAATCGGAGATCGCGCTGGTCCGCTTCGAGAGAAAACGGTGGAAGGCCCCGAAGATCCAGGCACGGGACACCAAGAACGAATAAGAGCCGGTTCTGAAACAACCGCCAATGGGTCCTGAGAAGTGACCTGGCTTTGAATCTGTGGGCCCGGCTCTCACAGCCTGCCCTCAGCGATCTGGATCCACCCGTCGGAAACGGTGGGGAAAAACCGGTTTGTGCCGGTCCGGTGGAGCTCGATACCATGCATGGTGTGCTGCATAACCCGGTCGCACCCTGCGAGGCTGAGAGCGTGTTCCATCTCCTCCGGGCTGTACGTGACCGTGCCGTCTGGATTGCAGTCGCGGTTGATGATCTTCCAGATCCCCCGGGGAAACCGGCGACGCTCCTCCCGGACCAGCCGGCACGGGAGCAGGTAATCGAGGACAGCCAGGTTCTTTCTCTCCCCTGATGCGAAGAGCTGGATAATGCCAGACAGGATGGCAGGGGGGATATAATACGAGATCCCCTCCGTGATAACAACCGTCGGGAACTCAGGATCGTACCTGCCGGCATCACGGATCGCCCTGGTTGTGCCCGGCAGGTCATACAGGTCGGCAGGAACGCACCGGATCTTCCCGGCATGACCTGGCGCTGCCTGCCTGTAGAGATCCTCCTTTTCCTCCATCCCCGTAATATCGAGCTCGGTAACCGACGCGATCTTTTCCCCGCAGGTATCAAGGAGTTCGAGGGCAAGCGGAGATTTCCCGGCAGCGGGAATGATAATCTGGCTGGGGCCACCGGCAGTCTCAATAAACCCGGTAACGAGGTGACGGATAAACCATTTCCGGTTCAGGACCACCTGCCCGTACCACGGGCAGATCCCATTGCATTCCCGCTTCATCCGTACGCCGGCTGCAAGGTCGAGACGGGAATAAAAACGGGCAGCACTACCGGTCCGGTACAGGTCACGTGCCCAGAGCATTACGAGTGCCGCTGTCGGTTCCAGGTTGGTATCTTCTGCCATCTCCAGGATCTGGTACGCTGCCCGGTTCATTCAAGGTTTGCCTGATGGTAGAGATGGGTACCCGAACGCGGCTTGAAACGGAAATCCCCTCGCGCTACCGGTGAATCGTGTAAATGATGCGAGATCGAGGGTGGAAGATTTCCGTATTGTGAGGCACAATGTTCTTTCGCAGGAAAAAGGATAAGAACATGGGGCGAAAAACGCAATCAACCGTCACGTATTTTTAAAACAAAATTACCAACCGGATGTACCATGAAGGATCTGAACTGGCTGCTTGATACCCCCATCGCTCACCGGGGATACCATTCCCCGGGTATCCCGGAAAACAGCATGGCAGCGTTTCGCGAAGCAGTTCGGAACGGATACTCCATTGAACTGGATATACACAAGACAAAAGATGATATGCTTGTCGTATTTCACGATGATAACCTGGTTCGCCAGACCTCGTATGACAAAATAATTGAGGACTGTGCCTACCCGGAGATCCAGACACTGGTGCTGGATAACACCCATGAACGGATCCCGCTGTTTTCTGAAGTGCTGGATTATGTCCACGGGCAGGCAGGGTTACTCATCGAGATCAAAACACATCGCGGAATCGGGAGGGCTGAAGAGCTCGTATGCCGGATGCTCGACCGGTATGCCGGGAAATTTGCCATCGTGTCCTTCGATCCGCGAATTCTGAGATGGTTTTTTAAAAACCGTCCTGAATACATACGGGGCCAGATCTCCGGCGGACTGAAAGGAAAGAAACTGCCCTTTTTCCGGCGGTTTTTCATGAGATACCTGGTTGTCAATCTCATCAGCAGACCCGATTTTATCTGCTTTGAGTATACGTATCTCAATGCATGGACAGAATTAGTTGCACGGATCTCCCGTGCTCCCCTTCTTGTCTGGCCCATCCGTGATCAGGATACTGCAGGAAAAGTCCGGGAGCATGGATGGAATAGTATCTTCGAAGGGTTTCACTACAGAAAATAAAACTAGGTGATTCCTCAACAAAAGCCACCAATTCAGATTTTCTTTCGATGCTTTTTGGGAAGTCATATCCAGGGGAGATGATGTTAGACGTTCTTGGGGGCTTTGAGTTCCACCTCCGCCCCCGCC
>DAPW01000005.1 GCA_002502245.1 Methanoregula sp. UBA154 | reverse complement strand
CGATTAGCATTTCTACAGAGCAATTACCCGGTAAAATTAAACAGCAGGATTCATAAGAAAGCATGTTTTAATTCTTATTTATGTTCGAAAATGATACCTACAGTTACAAAGGATGGATGACCTCTGATTATTTCCTGAAAAGGGCCTTTGGAGCTTTATTGTATCAGATGGCCGCAGCACTCGTAGTATATGGAATAATTTTGTTTCTCATTCTCGTTTTTATTGTTTTTGCAGTTTTCGTTTTTGGAATGGCAGGGATGACGTAGATTTCCTTCATTGAATCCATTTCAATATTCTTTCATCGGGTAATCAGCACTCTCTCATCAGTATCAGTACTCACGTATTCATTCTGGTAATGACTCGTGATATTTCGACCTTTGTGGCAGATGCATGAGCACGCTCTCACGCGACAACCGGCAGGATTTTCGCAGTCGGCGTTGGGTGATTCTTTCGGTCACGATGATCTGCTGGTAAAAACATTTTTACTCTTTTAGAATTCAATTTAGAAGGCTCTGACGCGCTCGGGGATTTCACTCCCGCACGTCCTTCAACGTAACTCCGGTCATCGTAACAGATGCACTGTCCCAACCGGGATAAATTGGCATAAGTGGGGGAATAGCCCTCGAAAAATCACGTTTTCTTCAGAGCCGGTATTTTATTCGTACCGTCAGTCCAGTCTGTGGATAGAGGGTCTTTTTATCCTGATAATCTGAAGATTTTACAAACAGGTGATTCTTTATGGACCTTGGTTCAATGCTTGACGATTCATTTGCGTATGCCCGGGAGGGTGTCTGGGAGAAATGGAGACGCTGGGTACTGCTGATCCTGTGCATGATCATTTTCCCGTTGATTCTCGGGTATATGGTCCGGATATACCGGGGTGAGAAACCGGCGCCGGAGCCCGCTGACTGGGGCACGCTCTTTGTCGACGGACTCAAACTGCTGCTTGTCCAAATCATCTATCTCCTTCCCGTCATCCTGCTGGTAATCCTCGCGTTTGTCCCCATGGTCTCAACACTCCTTACATCCGGGTTACTGTCCCAGGACTTTGGCTCAATGTCGGATTCCCAGACCGAACGGTGGCTGAGCAGCCACCCGGAACTCCTGTCCGCAGCAGGTCTGATGGTGCTGCTGCTCCTGATTGCAATAGTCCTTGCGATTATCATCTCGGTCTTCTCGTTCCTCGGGGTTGTCCGGTTTGCCCGGACCCGGAGTATCAGCCAGGCATTTCATTTCTCGGCGATACTGGCCCATATAAGGCATATCGGCTGGGTCAACTATATCCTGGCATTGGTTGTTATCACCATAATCGGGTTTATTTTCGGAATGGTTATGAATATATTCTCATTCATCCCGGTTATCGGTAGTTTCATTGGTATCCTCGTTATGACGGTCATGTACGTGCCCTTTATCCTGTTCTCCGCGAGATTTTCCGCCCTTGTCTATGAAGCGGGAGAGGAAAAATCACCGCAATTATCATCCGGGTCCGCTGCATTTTCGCCCGGACCGTAATATTTTTTCAGGTGAGAGTGTCATCCCAAACCCTGCTTTTTCATGGGGTATACATGATAAGCAACTCATTGGAGACACTCCAGAAGGACTCTGCAGAGTTTCGCCCCCGCCGTCGTGAATAATGGGGGTTGAGACCCCCATACCCCCAATTATGATAGTTGCCGCCGCCCCCGGCGGGGCGCCCCCGCGGCGGATCAAGGACTTTTATTTCTGAAAAACACCGCACTGCCCCGCCGTACCCCGGAGGGGCCCTGAGGCGGGGAGCCCTCATAAAATTTATGACATCTTTTCCGATTTCATCGTTCCGGTGTGAACTTTCCCAGTTCATACCAGTTTCTTCAGAGCCATTTTTTATCAGGTTTTTCCAGCTGAATCTGAATTATTTTTTGCGGTTTCAGAATGACTATACCATATTTTATATCAGGCCAGGGGTTGTTCCCCGGCGGAAAAAAGAAAAAGCAGCTTATCGCTGTATTGCGCCAAGATTTGCCTGCTCAACGGTCCTGGCATACCGTGCCAGTACACCGGTGAGCTGCCTGACGGGCGGTTTCCAGGATTTTTTCCGCAGGTCCATCTCTTTTTTCGGGACCATGAGATCGATCTTTCTCTCAAAGAGATCCACTTCGATCGGGTCCCCCTCCCGGACAAACGCAATCGGTCCGCCAATCGCAGCTTCCGGCGCAACATGACCGATACAGGGTCCCCGCGTCCCGCCGGAGAACCGTCCGTCCGTGATAAGGACGACCTGTCTGTATCCCAGGCCCATAAGCGCCGATGTCGGTGAGAGCATCTCTGCCATGCCGGGTCCTCCGCGGGGACCTTCGTAGCGGATGATTACCACATCCCCTTCCCGGATTTTTCGTGCAAGGATTGCCTTCATCGCCTTATCCTCACCATCGAACACCCGTGCCGGCCCCGTGTGTTTCCACATGTCCTTTGGCACACCCGCACTTTTGACGACTGCACCATCCGGTGCAAGCGTCCCGGCCAGGATTTTCAGCCCTCCTTCCGGGTTTATCGGATTATCAACGGTCCTGATAACGTCGTCATTCCGGATTTGTGCTGCCTTTAGGATCTGGAGGATCTTTTTACCGGACACGGTCGGGCAGTTATCAAGATACGATTCAAGCCGTTTCAGCACAGCCGGGATACCCCCGGCGCGATGCAGGGTCTGCATGGAATGCGGGCCGGAGGGCTGCATGTAGCAGATATGGGGGATCTCACCGGCAAGGGTGCTGAAATCGTCAAGCGTCAGGGGAATATCTGCTTCCATTGCAAGGGCCATCAGATGCAGGACTGTATTCGTCGATCCGCCGAGCGCCATATCCACCCGTATCGCATTGCAGAGGCTCTTTTTCGTGATAATCTGCCGTGGGGTGATCCCCTTTCTGACAAGCGGGAGAATGGCTTCGCCGGTCTCGCGTGCGATCCGCAGCTTTGCAGCATCCACGGCAGGAATTGCAGCACAGCCCGGGAGGGACATTCCCATTGCTTCCGTCATGCAGGCCATGGTATTTGCCGTATACAGGCCCTGGCAGCTGCCGCATCCGGGCATGGCACACCGTTCAAGTTCGCACAGCGCAGTCTCACTCATCGTCCCGGCTGCCACTTTCCCGACTCCTTCGAAGATCTCGATCAGCGAGAGTTCTTTTCCCTCCTGGAACCCGGAGAGCATCGGGCCCCCGGTAAGGACAATGGATGGAATATCTGTCCGGGCAGCTGCCATCAGCATCCCGGGCACAATCTTGTCGCAGGTGCCGATACAGACCAGCCCGTCGAACCGGTGTGCCTGTGCCATCAGCTCGATGGAATCTGCGATATTCTCGCGGGACGGCAGGGAATACCGCATCCCCTCGTGCCCCATGGCAATGCCGTCACAGATCCCTATGACACCGAATTCGAAGGGCACGCCACCGGCAGCAGTGATGCCCTCGCGGACTTTTTCAGCCAGCTGCCTGAGGTGAATGTGTCCCGGTACGATGGTATTGAAGGCGTTTGCAATCCCGATGAACGGTAACTCCATCTCACGATCGGTAACTCCCAATGACCGCAGGAGCGACCGGTTCGGTGCACGCTTGTATCCTGTTTTTACTTCATCACTGCGCATGTGAACATTCCTGCACTCTTTTTTAGATCTCTATTCACATTCCAATGATTTTATTTTTCGTGTAAAAATGGTACCGTATCAACTTCAGTCCCAGACTTCAATCTCTGACAGCAGTCCCCCTTGCGCCAGCGCTGCCCCGACCGGGGAGTCATGGCGCATGCGATGCCCTGGAATTATCTTTACCGTTCTCATTCAGAATTGACCCGGTAATAATCGCAATCCGGCGATGCGACAACGGCGGGGCGAAGCCCAAATTAAACGTCAGCATTGTACGCAGGATTTCCTTTTGAAAACCGAATTCTTTAGAGACAGAATAATGGGGGTTGAGACCCCTATACCCCCGATTATGATATATGCCGCCGCCCCCGGCGGGGCGCCCTCGCCGCGGATCAATGACGGATATTTCTTAAAAAAAAACACAAACTGCCCCGCCGTACCCCGGAGGGGCGCTGAGGCGGGAGTCATCGTGAAAATTATGATGTTTTTTTTTATTTTCATCGTCCCGGTATGAACTCTCCCGGTCCATACCCGTTTCTCAGAGCATTTTTTTTGTAAAATCTGGTAATACTGCCCTTATCGCAACCGTGGCTTAAAAAGCAGCGGGGCGAAGCCCCGGGAGCGCCGGTGTTTTTCGATCATCGGCAGTGCACGTTTTCGCATTCCATTCCGGGCAGGCAATTTTTCTTATTTTTCCCCTTCGAAAATCCTTCCTGAACTCAGGGGTTAAAATAACACGTTACCCAAAATGAAGTAAAAACCTTCAGCGTTTTGAGAACACGGCAGCAGCTTGTACAAATTTTTCCGCAAATACCGGCGTAAAATACGCATGGGTATAACAGCCGAGGGCGTTTTGCGAGACCAGCCCGTCTTTTCCTGCCGTGATCCCTTTGCCCCGTGACAGGTGTATCGCATACCGTGCATCCGTATCCGGATCGAGCCGGGAATAATGGAACTCGTGACCGGTAATCCCAACCGATGACGGTAAGTACGATATTTCCCCGGTGCCGCGCCCTTTCACGTAACCGAGCGCCTGGATCCTGCCGGTCATCTCAGCGGTCGAGGGAAGCACCCCACACATCCGGTAGGTCTTATCAGCATGGATCTCATTGGTGAGATACATCAGCCCCCCGCACTCAGCATAGATCGGCATATCCCGGTCAGCCGCGTGGTGAAGGTCGCAGGTACAGGGTGAGGACTCGAGGCCGGAAAGATACAGTTCGGGATATCCGCCCCCGAGATAGAGCGCATCGACATCCGGCAACCGTTCGCGGAGCGGGCTGAAAAAGACCAGATGCGCACCGGCACGGGAAAGTGAGTCGAGATTGTCCTGGTAATAGAAACAGAACGCCTCATCCAGAGCAACGCCAACCCGGCCGCCGTCCGTCCGGTTCCGTTTGCGTGCACGGCTCATTTTTTTCAGGAGCGGTGCCTGACGTGCCACCGCCACAAGTGCATCCAGATCGCAGGACTCTTCGATGATCTTTCCAAACTCCCCCATGCTCCCTGCTTCGTGCGCCATCCTGAGACCCAGGTGGCGGCTTTCAACGGCCAGGTCATCCTTGCGCGGGATATACCCGAACGCGGGGACCGCCAGGGAGGGTTCGATCATTGAGCGGTGCCGGCTGCTGCCTGTCCGGTTGAATATCACACCGGCGAACAATATCGTTGGATCATAGCGGCGATANNCCGGCAGTTGCGCGAAGGAAGGTTTCGGCACATCCATCCTCACCCATCATGAAGGGATCAAGGTTCCGTGAAATACGTCCGCATATCTTTGTATGATGGGACGGGTCGATAAAATCCGGCCCGACTTTGAAGGGCTGGACGTTCAGCCCCCGTGCGGTAAGTGCCGCCATGATGCCGCTTGCCACGGTTGTCTTGCCGCACCCGCTGTGCGTGCCGGCAATAACGATGCGGGGAACGGGGATCATGGAGGGCTCCCGGTCTTTTTACCGGTTGCCCCGGAAACGGGATCCAGCTGGTGAACGGGTATCCGGATCCCGCTTTCCTGACCATATGCTTCCACGCGCTGGTAAACGCGTCTGACCATACTCTCCGTTGTCAGGATCAGGGAATCCTCGCCGAGCAGCGCCTTGAGGATGCATTTGTCTATGACGCCATAGGTAAAGTCCAGAGGGATCCGCACAGTCTCTGCACGCTGTTTTGCCCGCGTACCCATTGCCCCGATCGATATACGCTGGTGCAGGGATAGCCATTCCAGCAGGAATTCTTCCTTATCCCGATCGACATTGCAGACGGTGATAGTCCCGTGCTGTTCATGAGCACCGCTCTTCTCGAACAACGTCTCGATGCAGTGCATCATGTCCAGCACCGTCCGTGGCTTTCTGCCCGAATGTAAAAACCCGCGGTTCTGCAGTTCCATATGCAGTTCAAGAAGGGTGGGAAGGGACAGGTGCGCCATGCGGACGGATTCAGGGTTACCGAACGCTATCTCCGGGACATCTTCCTGCAGGATTTTTCCCCCGAGCATCAGGATTGCACGGTCTGCCCACGGGTATGCCAGTTCAACATCGTGGGTGGAGATGATGATGGTCTTTCCTTCATGGTTCAGTTCATCGAGCAGTTCCATGATATCTTCCGATCCGGATGGATCGAGACCACTGGTTGGCTCGTCTAAAACGAGCACGTCCGGATCCATTGCCAGCACTCCGGCAATCGCCACCCGTTTCTTCTCCCCCCCCGAGAGCTGGTGGGGGGGCCGGCGGTCAAAGCCCTCAAGCCCGACATGCCGGAGTGCCCGGGTCACCGCTTCCCTGACCTCATCCTCACGGTACCCGAGATTGGTTGGCCCGAATGCCACGTCCTGGTACACCGTCGGTGCAATGATCTGGCGGTCCGGGTTCTGGAGGACAAATCCCACGCGCTTGCGCAGAACCCGCAGCGATGCAGTATCATACCGTATCGGCTGGTTATCAAAGAGCATGAGCCCGGAGTCAGGCCGGATCATACCATTGAACATCGTCAGGAGCGTGGATTTCCCGGCACCGTTGGGTCCGACGAGTGCGATCTTCTCTTTTCTGCGGATGTGGAAACTGATACCGCGGATTGCGTCCATTCCCCGGGGGTAGCGATAACAGATATCCCGGGCTTCAAGTATGATGCTGCTCATGGTTGACCTAAAGGAGGCTCCTGGTTCCTGATACCATCATAATGGTTGCACAAAGCGCAAGAAATGACACGACCGCGAGAAACGGTTTCCGTTCCACGGGCCGGTTCTCCCCCAGCAGGGCAAATTTCCCGTCATAACACCGGGCATCCATTGCCCGGATCAGATCATCCCCTGCATCCCAGCTGGCGATGAATGCAGCACCGCATAACATGGCAAAGGAATGAAGGGATTCGCGATACGCGGAGTAACCAAGGCGCATCACCTGGGCATGATAGATCTGGATAACCTGGTCCATCAGGATGAAGATCGTGCGGTAGATGATCATCATCAGGTCAATCACTGCTTCCGGCATCCTGCACTGGCGGAGTGCCGTGAATATGTCTGTCATGGGCGTTGTTAAGGAAATAAAACACATGGCAGACATGCCGCCAATAATTCGGCAGAAAACAAAAACGCCGTGGTTTATGCTCTCCCGGGTAATGGACAGGGAAAATCCCGGCAGCAGATCCCATCGCCAGAATACCCCTTCACCTCCCGTTATAAGGATGATGCCGGTGACACTCATGACCGCAAACCAGAGCGGGAGGATAAAAAGTCCCGTATAGGTTTTTGCATCAACCCGGGCAAGGAACAGGATTGCACCGGTCAGAATTGCGGCAATACAGAGCGGCGGGATATAACTTGATGAGAGAAGACAGAGCAGGATTGCGCCAAGTCCTGCCATGAGTTTCAGATACGTGTTCACTTCGCGGAGTTCGTTCTTCTGGGCAATATCTTCCAGAAGTTCTTCAAACATACAGGTACACTTCTCTCTTTGTCCCGATTATGGTTTCTTCTTCTGTCCTATCCAGTACCCGAACACGCCACCAACAAGGATCCCGCCTATGGCTGCCTGGAGTGCAAAGAGGCAGGACTCAATCTCACCGCTCGGAGGTTCCCATTGCGGGATCAGTGGCTGGAAATTTTCCTCAGACGTATTGGAGAGTTCGGCAATAAGCCCTGATCCGACAGTGTCCGAACCGGCAAATTCCGCTCCACGCATGGTCGAACTTGTGTAGAGGAATGCTGCAATGAATACGACTATCGCGATCACGGCCAGGATTTCCAGGGTATACCGGAATTTCATCAGATGTTGCTCCGTGCGGCCATGATCTTTTCTTCGGAGAAGATATGGAGCCGGATCAGGATATCCGGTTTGAGGGCAATGATGTACTTGAAAACCAGTGCAAGGACGATGCCCTCAACAATCGCAAGCGGGATCTGGGTAAGGGCAAATACGCCCAGGAACATGATGAACGAACTGATCGATCCCCCGGTTTCTGCCGGGTATGCAAGTGCAAGTTCGAGGGAAGTGGTGATGTAGGTGAACATATCGGCAAGCGCCGTTACAAGGAAGACGGAAAGGTAGACATTCAGGGATGTGGTGCGGAGCAGCCGGAAGAGGGCATAGCCGGCCACGGGGCCGGCAATACCCATTGAGACGATATTTGCCCCGAGGACAGAAAGGCCGCCATGGGCGAGGAACAGGCTCTGGAACAGCAGGACGATCGCACAAACAACTGCCGTGATCCATGGCCCGAACGATATGGTCGAGAGCCCGGTGCCGGTCGGGTGCGAACAACTGCCGGTTACTGAGGGGAGTTTTAATGAAGACAAAATAAAGATGAATCCACCGGTAACTCCCAGGAGGGGGAGTGCCTCACGGTCTGCAGCCAGAACTTTTTTCAACTGGTACACGCCGTATATCAGACAAGGGAGGGCAACAACCCACCACACCAGACACCATTGCCATGACAGTCCTCCTTCCATAATATGCATACGATCACCGGCGACCTATCGATCAACAAATTTACTTGTCTTAACACAATTATTTTTGTATTAAAACATTTGGTCCTTCCCTATTAATAATTTACGAATCCGGGGAGAATATGAATGGGAAACAGACATATCCGATCCAGGTTCCGGAACACTGTTAAAGCGATAAACGTGTCTTTCCGGAATCCCGATGGTTTCACACGTTGAAAAAACCTGTTTTGTAGAAATCATTTCGGTACCTGACGCTCCCGGGGTTTCGCCCCGCCGCCATGGCGCCCCGGTAGCGAGAGTGCTGTAGTACCTGTTGTTACAAAAAAACAGGACATTTGGAATATCAGAGCGGGGCATCGCATGCGCCATGAGCCCCCCGGGTGGAAGGGCTGGTGCAAGGATAATAATCCGTGCTGTGTCGGTTTCACATCGTTTTTCGTTTCCGGCTATAATGATACAGTACATAGACTGCACCAATCACCGCTGCACCAATAATGGAAAGATAAATGGGATTTGAGAGAACGGTTGTCAGTCCTGACGACGCTGTTACCTCCACCCTGACTTTCATCGTATCTGAAATGTAGGTATTATCAAGTGCATCCCTGTAACGGATCTCTGAGTCGAGCCCGTATTCCTTGATGGTGGCTGTCCGGTCGACACTGACAACAAAAGACACATTCCGGGATTCTCCGGGTTCGAGATCCCCGATATATGCGATATCGTCATTGCTGGTGAATGGATCGACTGCGCTGATCCGGGCCTGTGCACTGTATACCGCGGTATCCCCGGTATTTTTGTATTCCACCTGAAGGACTTTTTTATTCCCCGGATTCATCTCGGCAGCACGAGAGATGACCGTAAACAATACTTTTCCCCCGACCGGGATACCAACCGTATCGCTCCCCGACGTGATGAAATCGCCCTCCCGGTTCTGATAGATGACAACCACATCAATGGGATATGTCTGGTTTTCTGCATCACCGGATACCGATACTTTGTATTTACAGTCTACCGTACCCCCGGCGGGGAAATCACCGATATAAACACTGCTGTCCGTCGGTATGACGGGACTGTTGCCGTTCCTGATAATTTGTATTACCGCTTTCGATCCATCCTCAAAGCCGGTATTGGTAATTTTCAGAGTGATATATCCCTCGGTACCGACATTCAGGTATTCCGGTACTGCAGAGATCACCTCGATTGACACATCCGGTCTGATTTTTATCGGGATAAGGATGGTTTCATTCTTTTCTTTGTAGAAATACTGGATAGTATCAACCCCGTATTGCTCTGCCTCGTAAAGGTAGGTATAATGCAGTGAGAGGGGAATCTGGAACGTCCCGGCAGGGGCGTCAGAACGGATCTTTGTGGAAAAAAATGCACTGGCACTGCTGGATCCCTTCAAATCCCCCAGCATCTGGGGATCGGATTTGATAACAAGCGGCGCATCGCCGGCATTCAGCGTTGCCGTCAGAAACTTGGCAGTATTCGGGAGATCATCTCGGTCAACAATTCCTGACTGGATGAACTTGAATTCATTCATGCCGCTATTTTCAACCACAATAACCAGCTGCACCTCCTTTCCCGGGCTGAACTCATTTGTACCGGAGATGTATGCGGAGAGCTGCGGGCTTCCGCCCATATATTTCGTACCTGCCATTGCAGGGGTAATCAGGCACAGGCCGATTATACAGAAAACAAACAATACTTTTTGAATTGCCGCCATCATTTATTTCTCCATAGTACCAGTTGATTCCCGGGGATTCAGCGTGTATTATGTTCTGCAGGCTGATGAAATTTCAGACGCAATAATCTCTATCTTCACCTATTGATGCTGGATTATAATTAACTCATCCTTCGAAAGAACTGATTGAAAAAACGTGGGTCTGCCTTCAAAGAACTGATGAAAGCGGTAATTTAAAAAAAGGGTAACGTGTTATCGTAACCCCTACAGTTCAGGAAGGATGTACGAGAGAAAAACAAGAAAAATTGCCTGCCCGGCATAAAGGGCGAAAACGTGCACNNCACGGGACTTTCCGGACAAACCGGTATCCGGCGGTAATGCCGGGATGTTCTGTCATCCGGGAGGCTATGCGTCAGAATACCTGTTCGGAAAGCTGCAAACCCTGCCGAACGGACAGGGCAGGAATTGCCGGTTATTCCCATTACAGGTTTTTAATCCCGGATGAATTACTGAAATACTTAATACTGATAACCCCCCCTATCTTCATTAATGAAAGAAAGATACCTGCACCTGGTCTTCTCACTGGCAATGATTCTCCTCCTGGCAATTGCCGGTTGTATCGCGCCCCCGACCGAAAACTCTACGGCGTTAGGTTTGAATAATGCAAAAGGATCCGCGGCAAATGTTACTGGTACGCCGGTTTATGTCTCCGAAGTAACCCTCGCTGATTATACGCCACCTGGCACGACATCCTCCGGCTACAGCGAGTTTCTCACCGCAACGCCGATACCCGCAGACATCACCTGCCGGATCCACCAGAAAAGTATGTTTGGCATGAATGGTTCGGCATTTACCTTTGACCTGAAAAATCCGCCGATGTATATCAATTATGCCGTGGTCCCGAAAAATGAGACGGTAACGAGAGTCTATACTGACAATTTTGACAAAAAGACCAAGACGCTTATCTATTCAGACTACAGCCTGCAGTCATGGTTTGAAGTTACGGTCCGGGACAATGCAACCAGAGAAATTATCCTTCAGGATGGCTTTGGAGCAGCCAAAGGATACCCGACCTACCTGAACCGGACCCTCAAAATAATGAAAAACGGGGATCTCCTGATCGAGTTCCGTGGCAGTAATATTCAGTCATCAACGACCGTCTGGGTAAAACCCATCGGTAATTTTGAAGAATCCCGCCTTTCAGAGTTTACTACCTGCCAGTACTGGGATTCCTACCGGGATACGCTCCCGACAGCGAAACAGACGACACTCAAAGGTGTAATATATACCTGGACCGTTGAAAGCAAGGTGGTCAGTAAAGCCCCGACAGTAGTAAAACAGGGTACGCAACCAATAAGAAACGAGTCCAACTATCAATGGGGTTAGAAAAGCGACCGGGAACATTTTTTTTTAAAAGAAAACAAAAAAACGAACGAGCCGACCGGAAAAAAATACCCGACATGCACGTGGCAGTCCTTTTTTTTTAAAACCAGACAACAGAATCGATTGAGACATCTCTCACGATAAAAGAAAACTTCCATATTCTGCTCTACCCTTTTTCCTGTATAGGTGTCTTCCACGGAGAGAGTGAGTTATTTATGCAATAACGGTGATTTAAGTAAGGCAGGCAGTAAACGCGTCCCGGTGGGGTAGTGGACATCCTAGAAGCCTGCGGAGCTTTTGACCCGGGTTCAAGTCCCGGCCGGGGCGCTCAACTTTTCAGATTCGGTACTCTTCTCAAAAGATTATGTCATTAATGTGACCGCTCTAAAGACCGCGAATACGTCTCAGGTTGCACGCTGAAATCAACAAGGGATTTTTCTGTCATTTTTGTTCCTTCCGGTCATCCAGGACATTATTCTCAATTCGGTTCAGGACTATTCGCTCCCTTTAATGTCTGAAGAAGAGCGGTGAAAAAATCTTCAGATTCGTGACAACACCTCACCGGCCCGCTCGCGGGAAATGTCCTTGATGAATGCCGAGATACTGGAATCCGTATCATAAAATACCGTTGGAATCAGTCATTCCATCTGCGAGGACTGATCCGGGAACACGGAGCCATGGAGTGGTTTTGTGTGCATCTGGTGGCTAAGGTTGTACGATCCAAATGGCATGCAGATTGAAGCATGACGAAAAAACCTGCTTGTGAAATTTATTCAGATACCTGACGCTCCCGGGGCTTCGCCCCGCCGCTGGGGCGCCCCGTTTGCGATAGTGATGTATTACCTGTTTTTTTGCTCTAAAAAAACGCACATGAACGGGCGTTCACACCTGCATGAAAATCAGGAATAATCATGTGATAGTGCGAGGGTTCCCCGCCATTGGGCACTCCAAGGCACGGCAGGGCAAGTCGGTTCAATCTCCCAGCCATTTTCTCAACCGTCCGGAACCCGCCGCGGGGCGCCCTTCGGGGCGGCGGGCGTTCATCGCAACAGGCAGTGCGGGGTCATCGAATGCACGCCCGCCCCTTACGGGGGCAGGGATGGCGCAAAGGGGGATCTCCAGTTTTTAAAAAAGAGGTTTTCTCCCGAGCAAAAAAACCAGGATCTGATCTCCTCGACAAGACTCATATCAGATCCTACACCAGCTGTGCGAGGAAGAGCGCGATAAAGCCGCATGCGGCAACTGCCAGTACACCCATAACGGCATAGTCCCGGGTTGCAAGGACGCGCTCGCGCACATGGGTCCTCTTGCCAATCCGGTACCCGCGCATGTCAATGGTGAGCCCGATCACGCTGGAACGGAGCAGCGCATTGGACACAAGCGGGATCACGATGGGGGCAACGCTCCGGATTTTGCCGACAAAACCCGTGCCGGGATTGAATCCCCGGGCAAGCTGGGCTTCGTGGATACGCTGCCCCTCGATCTGGAGCGTGGGGATAAACCGGAGCGCGATGATGAACATCAGGATATAATCGATGGGGAGCCCGGCCTTCTCCATGGTATGGACGAGATCGCGCGGCTGCGTTGAGATCAGGAAGAGCTGGAACGCAAAGATGAGCACCATGAACCGGAGGGTGAGGACAACCCCGATTGTCAGCCCACCCGTGGTGACCGGGACGAGGCCCCCGATGAAGGGTATGCCCGGCGGGATCAGGTATCCCAGGATATCACCGTTCGGCATCACGATGACCGTGATGAGGATGAAAATAACGCTCATGACGAGGATAAGTTTGAGCTGCCGGAGCGATTCGGTAAGAAGGTCCCCGTATGCCGCGAACGCCATCATCGCAAGTACCATGAGGGCAAGGAATACCATGTTGGTCGAGATAAGACACATGACGCTCGCGACAACGATGAACACAATCTTGGTGAACGGGTGGAGGCGGTGCAGGAAGGCATCCTTGTGCACGTACTGGAGGATCTCAGCCACGGTCATGCACCCCCGGTATCGGCGATGATCCGGCCGTTTTCCATCGTGACAATACGGTCCGCGCAATGCGCGATGTCGCGGTTATGGGTGATGACGATGATCGTATGCCCCTTTTCCTGGAGTTTTTTCAAGATACTGATAACCAGGAGCGCCTCGTAACCGTCAAGCCCGGTAGTCGGTTCGTCAAGAACGATGACATTGGGCTGCATGGCAACAACGCAGGCAATCCCGAGCCGCTGCCGCTCCCCCCGTGAGAGCCAGCGCGGGTACAGGGACACCGAGTCAGTGAGCCCTGCATCGCGGAGTGTTGCATCGATAACGGCATCGCCATCCGCGATGGCGAGATTCCTGACCCCGTATGCGACCTCCTCCCTCACCGTATCGGCAAAGAACATGTGGTCCGGGTTCTGGAAGACAAGACCGACATCATGGGCAAGGGCCGCAATGCTGCTCTCCTTTGTGTTCTTCCCGTTCACGATAACATCGCCGCTCGTGGGGGACAGGAGCCGGTTGAAGTGTTTGACCAGCGTTGTCTTTCCCGAACCGTTCTCACCAACGATAGCAACAAACTCGCCTTTCCGGATGGTAAGACGGATGCCGGACAATGCCCGGACGTCCCCGTAACAGTAAGTAAGGTCTTCAACCGATATGATCGGCTCATTTCCCGATGCGTTACGGATGGTCTTTCTGACCGTTGAGAAGTCGGGCACTACCATGCCCCGGACATGGTTGTCCTTCAGGACTTCCTCGGGGATGCCCTGTGCGGTGATTGTACCGTTCTCCATGACGATGAGCGTATCCACCATTGCCCGGAAATGGTCGAACTTATGCTCGATGAGCAGGATGGTCTTCCCGTGCTCCTTGAGGTTTTTGAGAATGTCTGCGATCCGTTTTGTCGCATGCTCGTCAAGCTCGGAGGTCGGCTCGTCAAGGATCAGGATCTCGTTCCCCAGTGCAAGCGTTGCGGCAAGGGCCACCCGCTGCTTCTGGCCACCGGAGAGGTTGTGGGGAGACCGGTCCTTCAGTTCCTCGAGATAGGTCGTCCGCATGATCCGCGCAAGCCTGTCCTCGATGACGGTTGCGGTGAGCCCCCGGTGTTCGAGCGCGGAGAGGATCTCTTCCTCAACCGTGGTAAAGATCATCTGGGCTTCCGGATCATCGAAAACAACCCCCACGTTCCGGGCAAGCTCCGAGAGGCTGCGGTAATCGGCGACGTTCTTCCCGTCAATTACAACCGAACCTTCCTTCTTCCCGCCATATTCATGGTGCAGGATACCGGAGGCTGCAAGGCAGAGCGAGGTCTTGCCGGCCCCCGAGGGCCCGGTCACCATGACGCACCGGCCTTTTTTTAAAGAGAGGGTAATCCGGTGCAGGGCCGGCTGCACCGTGCTGGGATATGTGTAACTGACGTTGGTAAGCTCAATCATTCCTGTCCTCTAAGAAGAACCCTGCTGGAAGGGATGTAGAGGAACTGGACTACAATTGCATTAAAAACTGCCGTTATGACAACGATGGGGACAAAGACTACTACGAACGCCATAAGGTCATTGTTGTACCGTGCAAGGTAGGTCGCGCCGATGGCAATGATGGCAACAGCGGCAAAGGTGAACCCGCTTGCAAGGGTTGCAAGGAACGTGGTCACGGTCGGGGCAAGGGTCGTCCGCTCGTGCAGGGCTCCATAGAGCAGGAAGCAGACAAGGGCGCCCACCGGTTCACTGATCAGGTTTCCGGGCGGGAACATCGAACTGGAGATGAGCATCGAGAGGGCCCCGGCAACAAGCCCGATACCGAGCGCTTCAAGGATCTTCGGCCGGATCAGGATGATCGCAAGACAGTAAAACGCAATGATCATATTTGGCGTAAGCGGCGTATGGAGCATTGCAAGGAAAAACCGGAGGATTGCACCGATTGCAAGCAGAATACCGACAATAGCAATATCTTTTGACTTCATGGTAACATCACATCATAATATACTGAGAAATCATTCAGGGCCGGTAGTCATACAGAACAGTGCATTGACTCGTACCTTAATGTATAATTCTGTTCATTCACGTATTAAAATGTAACTTGATTCCGAATCTTTGCTCAAACGAAGAACCAATTCTCTCGTTTGGTACGTCCCCCAAACGTATGATAAGATTCATTATCTGAACCGGCGCTCTCTCGTACAGGGAGAGCTATAATGCTGTTTTCACCGGGAAGTGACGAGATTTATAAAGAGGCACTGGTGCTGCACGAAAAAAACAAGGGGAAACTCGAGGTCAGGTCAAAGGTTCCTTTAAAAACAAAGCATGACCTCTCCCTTGCATATACCCCGGGAGTTGCAGAAGTCTGCCGGGAGATTGCAAAAGACAAGAATCTTGCCTATAAATACACCATGAAAGCCAACACGATTGCAATCGTGACCGATGGATCCGCGGTACTTGGACTGGGCAACATCGGGGGATATGCGGCTATTCCGGTCATGGAGGGAAAAGCCATCTTGTTCAAGGAATTTGCCGGCATCGATGCATTCCCTCTCTGCTTTGAAAATTATCAGACCAGTTTCTCGGACCAGATCAGGAATATCTCACCGGTATTCGGAGGGATAAACCTTGAGGACATAGCTGCACCCCGGTGTTTTGAAGTTGAAGATGCGCTCCAGGATATCGGCATTCCGGTCATGCACGACGACCAGCATGGTACTGCCGTTGTCGTTCTTGCTGCACTCATCAATGCCTGCAAGGTCACCGGAAAAAAATTCGAGAACCTGAACATCGTCATCTGCGGGGCCGGTGCAGCCGGCTACGCGATCACGCGCCTGCTGAAATGTATCGGGTATAACCCGGATGTCTGCTCAATCGTGAACGAGATCATTGTCTGTGACACCAAAGGCACCATATTCCGCGGGCGGGAAGGCCTCTACCAGAACAAGTACAAGTTCATCATTGGAGAAGAGACCAACCGCCCGGCGCTCGCGGGCAGCCTTGCGGATGCCATGGCCGGTGCAGATGTGTTCATTGGTGTTTCTGCCCCCGGGGTGGTGAACGAGGAGATGATCCGGTCGATGAACACGGACCCGATCGTCTTTGCAATGGCAAACCCGGTCCCCGAGATCTGGCCGGACGCAGCAAAACGGGCCGGCGCCGCCGTTGTCGGAACCGGACGAAGTGACTTCCCCAACCAGATTAACAATGTTCTCGTATTTCCGGGGATATTCCGCGGCGCCCTTGATGCACGTGCCACGAAAATCACGGATGAAATGAAGGTTGCCGCAGCTCATGCGATAGCTGATTACGTTCCCCGGCCGCAGCGGGATCACATACTTCCCAATATCCTTGACAAGGACGTTACAAAAGCCGTGGCAAAAGCCGTTGCCGATGCCGCCGTGAAGTGCGGGTGCAGCCGGCACGTCTGACCAAAACAGCACCTGCCACCTTCACAGGGGACCCTCATGCCCGACTCCCCGGTTATCGTGGAAAACCGGCAGCGGATCAGCTCACCCGTACCCGGTGATTTCATAGTCGATTGCCGTGGAATTTTTTGCGCATTCCTTTCCATGGACAAGAAATTCATCCACCGCCTTTTTTAAGACCGCCGGGTAAACTGCTCCTACCATCTCCTGCACCGCTTTGCCGTCACAGAAAAATGTGAACGTGGGCGTGCTCCGGATACCGTACCGTTCGGCAGTCCACGGGCTGGTCATGATATTGAGCCGGGCAAACTGGACGGAGTCCTTGTATTCCCGGGCATAATTCCGGAAATACGGCTCCATCTGCTGGCAGAATGGACAAGCGGGAGAATAGAACATGACTGCAACCGGCCTGCTGTTTCTTTCCACGCTTTGTTCCCAGTTCCGGTCCGTTAGTTCGATGAGAAGTTCCGCCAGTGCCGGAACCGGTTCCTTTGGTACAGGCCGTGGTGACGGCTCCGGTTCCTTTTGTTCAGGAGGTTGTGACGGATCCCTGTCCCAGTCTGCCATCGTGTGCCCCTGAGCAGTGATGAGGGGATGTGGGTGATATAGTTTGTTATGATGCGAAGAATGGAAAAAGAACCGTCCGTTACCCGGTTTCCGGACCTGATACATTGGGATTTTTTTCCGGGAACGTCACGTCTGCAGATCTGACTGCCGGGCATTCTCACTTTCACCCCGCCCGGTCCGGGTCTTTTTCCCCCGCGGTACAGCAGGGATCTGGTACTATGCGGATCATGCTGCGCAAAGGCCTGACCCTCCAGCAGGGCACATTCACTGCCGTTATTGCCCCGGAGGCGGTCATCCTTTCCGCACTCAATGACAACCCCGATCTCGGGCGGTTCCTGTTCCTCTTCCTCTGCGGCAACTACTCCCGTCTCCTCTCCCGGATCAACCGGACATCGTCAAACTTCGAGATCCGCAGGCCATTCACTGCCGACCAGCTGCTCACGGCCCTGAAAGAGGCAGGGCATACGGTCATCTTCATTGAGCACGATCCCACGCTTTTCGATGGCGCAGACCGCCTGCTGGCCCCTGTTGCGGCCGCACTCCGGGATGCCGGGCGCGAAGCGCTGGTGATCCTGTACTCGCCTGCCATGGACCGATCCTTTTCTGTACTGGCCCGCCAGGCCGATCGGCTGATCGAGATTCTGCATGCCGATGAACCGGCATACCGCGGGCAGGAGCGGGACAGCAGATCGCGACGGCAGGCAGGCACACCGGCCCCGGCACAGAAAACCCTGGGGGTGTTCTGAACGGGCAGGAGTTTTGCCAGCGACCGCCAGCACGCAAAGGAGATCACAGACCGGATACGCCGGAATATATCCGCGCCATGCAGCGGGAGATGCGATTAATCCGGCAGGGAGAGTATAAGCCGGTCCTGGCACACATGTGCTGCTGCCTGGCTGTCTCCGCTATTACTATCTGGTATTTATCAGAATACCATGTACCGGACAATAGTGATGATGAAAGAAAGTACGGGGGCTGGACAATGGAGATGAGAATCGGCGGAAAAGAAGTTACATCACCGGACGATACGTGGATTAACGTGAAAAATCCGGCAACCGGTGAGCTGATCGACCGGGTACCTGCAGGATCTGCCGGCGATGTGGCGGAAGCGGTGGAAGCTGCTGCTGCTGCTTTTGAAACCTGGAAAAAGAAGGGTATGCGCGAGCGGGGGATGATCCTGTTCCATGCCGCTGAAACCGTACGGGAGCAGCACAAGGACCTTGCCCGGCTCCTGACGCTGGAGCAGGGGAAACCGCTCCGCGAAGCAATCGACGAGGTGCGCGGATATGCCAATATTTTCGAGTACTATGCAGGGATATCAGCACAGCCGGCAGGAGAAACGGTGCAGCTGGGTGCGTCGGGGGATGCCCTCATCGTGCGCGAACCTCTGGGCGTCTGCGGCGCGATCATCCCGTGGAATATGCCGGTTCTCATCATGGGCTGGAAAGTGGGGCCGGCCCTGCTTGCGGGAAATACCCTGGTCCTGAAGCCGGCCTCCACGACCCCCCTGACAAACCTTCGCCTCGCCGGGATACTCGGGGAGGCTGGTCTCCCGCCCGGTGTCCTGAATGTTGTCACCGGCAGTGGTAAGGAGGTAGGCGAGGCCCTGGTTGAACACCCGGAAGTGAAAAAGATCTCGTTTACCGGAAGCGCTGTCACGGCAGAAAGGATACGCGGGCTCGCATCAGCACACCTCAAGGACCTCACGCTGGAACTGGGGGGTTCCGACCCGATGATCGTCCTGGACGATGCCGATGTTGACAAGGCCGTCGCGGGTGCGCTGCGGGGACGGTTCTATAACGCGGGACAGACCTGTACTGCGGTCAAGCGCCTCTATGTCCACGATCGGATTGCTGATCTGTTCGTGCAGAAACTCAAAGCCCGCATCAGTGCCCTGAACGTGGGGAACGGGCTTGGTCCCAAAACCGATATGGGCCCCCTGAACAGCGCGGAACAACGGGAGAGAATTGTACGGCTGGTAGAACGGACACGGGAAGTCGGGGACGGTACCATCCTGACCGGCGGGGGTATCCTGCGGGGAAAGGCGTATGAGAGCGGCTATTTTTATCATCCGACATTAGTGACCGATGTTGCTCCGGACAGTTGTCTTATGACGGAAGAAGTGTTCGGGCCTGTTCTGCCGGTGATGACCTTTCCGGATCTGGATGCAGCGATTGCAATGGCCAACACGTCCCGGTATGGTCTTGGCGCATCAGTCTGGACAAAAAATCTCCTTGCGACAAAACGGGTATTCGATGAAATACATGCCGGTATCATCTGGGTGAACCGGCACCTGACCGTACCCCCCGAAGTGCCGTTTGGCGGGAACAGGGAGAGCGGGATCGGTCGGGAGAACGGCTACCATGCTGTTGACCAGTACTCCCGGACCAGGACCCTGTTTCTTGGCTGGTAATCTCTTTACCCGTTCTTTCTGATAGAAGCCCAGACCGCAAGCAGGGCAAGGGCAGCAATCCCGCAGGGAAGGGGCGACCGGGGTGTGGTTGCCATGGTCGCCGGCAGAAGCGTTGTCGTCGGGACTGCGGTAGTGACTGTTGCCGTGACTGTCGCGGTTGCGGTCACCGGTCGGGGACCGATGAGGATGGTAAAGTACGTAGAAGCGGTTACATCCTGTACGATTCCGGAGACCTTCACGATATATTCATCCGGTTTGAAGGCCGTTGCATCGACATCGAACGACCACCGGTTGTACCCCCCGCTGCCCGGAACTACTTTTACAACTCCCGATGTACCGGAAAACTCTCCGCTCTGGGATTTGTCTGTTGGTTTGAACGAGGACGAGACGACCTCTATCATAAGCTCGTCGCCCGCTGCAAGGTTGGTGGAGCCGGAGAGGGTGAACTTGTCGCCCGCGTAGAGATCACCGACGGGATTAATGAATGCCGCAGGTGGTGAGATGAAGAACGAATACGTGGCAAAGGTATCATCAATATTCTGGCTGCCAATGGCCTCCACCAGTGCCTGTGCACTGTCCGGCCCCTGGAGACTTCCCGACCCGGAAAGTTTGAAAATCTCCTTGCCTGTCCCAAGTTGTCTGTTGATGATGGTACCGGAAGACGGATCGTACACGATATCGAACTGGCCGTTCACCATCGGGTGCTGGACGAGGAAGAAGTACTGGCCTGACGCGAGGTTCTGCGTATCAGCAGGTTTGAGTTCATAGAGGTACGTATCGTCATCGTTCACCGCAAGAGTGGTAACCTTGAGATAGTTGTGGCTGATGATCCAGAGCTGGAGCCCGTTCCGCGGCTGGCCGGTTGCGATGCCATGGATAAAGACGGGGTCCCCGTTGGCAATGGTAACGGTACCCGATGAGGATCCCACCGGGTCGAGCTCTACGGCACCTGCCGGCAGGATCAGGCCAAGGCAGATGAGGATTACGCATGCCCCGCCGAATGTACGGCGGAATGGATGGTTGATCATGGGTTCACTTCCACTATGTATATGCCGGGTACCGCGAGAAAAACTTGTGTGTGCTACCATACACCGGCAGATTCTCCTGCCCGCTGGCCTCTCTGCCGGCCGGACGCGATGGCATGATAATCCGGATCCAGGATTGGCAGTACTGGTGATACATCCCCATCTGATATCGGGACCACCGGCCGGAAAAAACCCCGGAAAGTTCCGTGTACCCGCGAATCCGGTGGATATCATTATCTGCTCACAAAAAAAAGTCACGGACAAGAGGATCGTGTGAGATACAGTTCTCCTGGTCCTTCACTATTCCGGCAGATACAATGAGTGTGATCCCTTGTGAAGGCTCTCTTCGTAATTCTCATCTGCTCGCTCCTTGCTGCGGGATGCGCCCAGCCGTCTGTGCAGCCGGCAGGAACACCACAATCCCCGGAAGCGACGACGGGTATCCCCGCCCCGGGTGAATCCATTGTCGCCACGGCACAAAGGATCGATTCGACAAAGATCCTCGTTACGTACGCAGGAGGGCCGGATGCCGACCAGCTCATAGAACTCCAGACAACGGTTATCGACAGCAGAGGGAGTGTCAAGACACAGTCCATGAATTCCCGTCTTGATACCACGCCGGTGCAGCGTGGAGGGACCGATATCTTCCTAGGGCCTTACACGGAAAAGGTCCATGTCCTCATCACAGGATATTTCACGAACGGTTCTCATCAGGATATCCTTGATGCCTGGATCTGATTTTTTTTGCTTTATAGAAACGGGCATGAACCAATGGTATTCACAGCGGAACGATGAAAATTGTTGAACGGTCTGCTCTGTAGAAATCATTGTTACGTGATTAAATCGCCCCCCTTGAGCCAGCCCTGCCGCGTTGGGGGCGGGGGCGCATGCGATGCCTTGGAATTACCTGTACTGTTCTCATTTAAAATTGACCAGTTCATACGCCGTTATCGCAATTCAGGGATGCCACAGCGGCGGGGGCGAAGCCCCCGGGAGCGTCAGAATTGTGCGAAGGATTTCCCATGAAAATCGTTTCATTCCGGAATAAATGATGGGGGTTGAGACCCCCATACCCCCGATTATGATAGTTGCCGCCGCCCCCGACGGGGCGCCCCCGCGGCGGCCTTCATGAACGATTCATTCGCGATTCCGGTAATCTGCCTTGCCGTGCCCCGGAGGGGCCCTGAGGCGGGGAGCCCTCGTAATCTCCACATTCATTGCCAATATTCATGCTTCGGGTGCGAACGCCCGTTCATATGCGTTTCTACAGAACAGAACGGTCCAATAATTATTTCCGATTCCTGTTTAAGGACCTCTTTTCGGAACGGCAGGATCGGGGAATTTTCTGTGATTTTCCGGGTCAGGGATTCCTGAATTGAGGTGGTGGAACAAGAAACCAGAATTATGATGGCTACCCGCTTCAGGGGCCCTCGCGGGGCACGGCGGGGCAGGAAGGTCTCTCTCTAAATCGCTGTCGTTGGACACGCTGTCTCTGTGGAAAAGATGGAGCGTAGCGATCCGCCGCGGGGGCGCCCCTTCGGGGTTGCGGCGTTCATCCCAAGAAAGGAGGAGGGTAATGAATCCATTCATCACATCGGTTTCATTCAATTTCATGGGAAATCATCTGGAATTACCTGACGCTTTCCTATCTTCACCCCGCCGCTTGGGCGCCCCGGTTACGATAGCGCAGTATTACCCGTAAAAAAACGGGACGGTACCGGTAATATCGAGGTATCGCATGCGCACTGAGCTTCCATCGGGAGCAGGGTTGGCGCAAGGGGGATGATCTCATCTTTTAAAAGAGGTCTTCAGCAGCGCAATGGTATTGAATACCTGACGGCAAATCCGGTGAAAACACCAATCTTTAGAAACGGGCCGATCGATTGTAGTAAAAGGATGAGTGGGAGGAGTAAGCCTCCTTCTGTTCTAGCGGCATTCAGCTCGGCGCCAAACCCGGACGGAGACCGGGCGTCCTGTTGTCCTGTTCTGGCTTGCACCCGCAGGGATTCGCCGTTTCAACGTATCCTGTCTGTGAACGCTCAGCGGGTTACTCGCATGGAGACCATGCTTCTCGCCTTTTTGGCTCAACCGCTTCATAACTGAAAACAGGCCGTGTCGTTTCTGTTCCATTGCCGTGACTCTCGCCACCCGTACTTGCGTACGGCTGCGTGCCCGGTGGGTGGGAGGACTTTCCTCAGCGACAGTTACGTCACCGTCGGCCGCTCTCTCCCTCTCATACAGTACAGGGACGTGCAGGAAGATAAGTGCAGCGCCACAGGGGTACCTGCCGGGAACAGATCAGGAATGTTCGATAGATTGTTAAAGAAGAGCACGCTAAAGACAGTCACAAGCAAGGGGAAGTATGCCATGCAGTTACTCACTGATGAGGAGGGCGCAATGGCGGTCCGATCCGCACGCGCCGCCATCGGATATGCTGTTGCAAAACAACCGAAAGCCCCGGAAAACCTGACTCCGGTCTTTAACGAAAAGCGGGGGGTCTTTGTAACACTCACCCGGAATGGCAGTCTCCGGGGATGTATTGGTTTCCCGTACCCGGTTATGCCGCTCGGGGATGCGATTGCCCACGCAGCGGCAGCGGCTGCGCTGGAAGATCCGCGGTTTCCCCCGGTAACAAAGGACGAGCTGGCTAACCTCTCGCTCGAAGTCACGATCCTTACGGTTCCCGTACTCCTGGAAGGTCCCCCGGCACAACGGGCGGAACAGGTGATCGTGGGAAGACACGGGCTTATCGTGCGGGGTATGGGCACGAGCGGACTTCTGCTTCCCCAGGTGGCAACCGATTATGGCTGGGACGCAAAGACATTCCTCGACCATACCTGCATGAAGGCCGGCCTCTCGGGGCAGTGCTGGACCAGCAGAAATGTCGAAGTGCTCACGTTCGAAGGGCAGGTCTTTTCCGAACACAAAAGGGCCTGATCTGGGGTAACCGTTTAACCGAATGCAGCATATATAACGGGAACAAGGGGGAGTTCGGCATGGGAATAGCATTCGAGAGTCTCTCAAGCGACATCGCGGGCCGGAACGGAAAGCTCACGGTTGGTAAAAAGGTTGTAAAGACACCGGCACTGCTCCCCGTCATCAACCCGCACCTCCAGCTCGTCACTCCCCGGGAACTGCGGGCAATGGGCGTCGAGGCCCTGATCACCAATGCCTATATTTTTTCGCAGAGCAGGCAGTTCCGGGAGCGCGCCCTGAGCGAAGGGCTCCATAAGGTCCTTGATTTCGATGGCGTCATCATGACCGATTCCGGCTCGTTCCAGCTCTCGGTCTACGGGCAGGTTTCGATCACCAATATCGAAACCCTCTCATTCCAGCGGGACATCAAAAGTGATATCTGGGTACCCCTTGACATCCCGACCTCTCCTGCGTCCGACCGTGTGACAACGGAACAGGAACTCGCGGTCACGATGCAGCGCCTCCGGGAGGCAAAGGAGGTTTTTGGCAGCGATGCACCGATTGCCGGCCCGGTGCAGGGCGGGATCTTTGAGGACCTCCGCGAACGGGCCGGGCGGGAGGTAAGCGATCTCGGTTTCGCCTTCTGCCCCATCGGTGCGGTTGTCCCTCTCATGGAGTCCTACCGGTACCGTGACCTTGTCAGCGTTGTCATGGCAGCAAAACGGACACTCTCCCCTTCGGCCTGCATCCACCTCTTCGGTGCCGGCCACCCTTCCATGTTTGCGCTTGCAACTGCCATGGGCTGCGATCTTTTCGACTCAGCGGCATATGCACTGTATGCAAAGGATGGCCGGTACCTCACAGTGCACGG
This sequence comes from Methanoregula sp. UBA154, assembly GCA_002502245.1. Classification (GTDB taxonomy): domain Archaea; phylum Halobacteriota; class Methanomicrobia; order Methanomicrobiales; family Methanospirillaceae; genus Methanoregula. Next base: position 92,474 of record DAPW01000005.1, on the reverse strand, counting down.
CAGTTACCGGATCAGCGAACTCGTGGACCTGCCCTGTGCCTGCGCAGTCTGCCGCTCCCATACTGCCGAAGAGCTCCGCTCCGCACCTGACCGCGAGCGCCTCCTCGCGCTCCACAACCTCCATGTCACCCTTGCGGAGATCGCCCGGATCCGCCAGGCAATCTCCGACGGTACGCTCTGGGAACTTGTGGATGAACGGTGCCGTGGCCACCCGCAGCTTCTTTCCGGGTACCGCGCTCTGCTCGACCATGCTCCCGAGCTTGAAGTGCACGATCGCGTCTCGAAACGGCGGTTCTTTTACCGGGGCAATGAGAGCTGCCGGCGGACGGAAGTGCTCCATTACCAGAAACAGCTCGGCCGGCTCCCGGTCGGGAAGAATATCCTTGTAGCGTTCGATGGCGGTGAACGGGATGCCTTCGATACGACCCTCCTCTTCAAACCCCCCTTCGGGCCGTACCTCCGGGAACTGAAAGAGACGTTCCCCATCGGGCCTTCCGAGATCCCGGATTGGGATGAGGCCATGGTCCGGCAGGGCTGCAGGGGCATCCGTATCCTGCAGGAGTATCACCCGGAGAGCATGTTCACAATATCCTGCAGCCCGCGCTGGGAACCGGTTGTACGGGACGTTCTGGGGAATATCGGGGTGACCCATGACCCGAGTTAATTTCCGGAAACGCGATGGTCTTGGCCGTATCGGGACCCTTGAATCCGATGGAATGCCCCCGGTCAGGCTTCCCGGTGTTGCAGAGTGCAGGGAGTTATTTCCGGCCCTTGATACCCTTGCCGGTACCAATCTCCCGCTCTGCGCCCCGGCTGCGATCGTCAGACAGTTCCCCCCGGAAAATGGAATCCAGCCGGTAACAATCCACCCGCAGCTCGATAACCATGCCGTGAGCGGCGACTGTGTTATGGTGGCCGGGTGGCACACAGCGATGGCGAACCCGCGCATGTATGTGGACTGGCTCATCACCCTGAAGGAAAAGACCCCGGTCGATACCGCGTGGTACGCTCCCGCATCCGCACTCCCGTCCACGGTTGCGATCCTCTGTTATTCCGGGTTCGACCTGTTCGATTACACGGCCGTTGACCTGAAATCAGCGCAGGGCAGGTTCTGTACGCCGGAAGGTGATTTCCCAAGGGATGCACTCACGAGCGGGATCTGTTCCTGTCCGGGCTGCACTGCAGGGGATGTACGGGAACATAACCGGTTCGCCCTCCGGCAGGAACTTGCACTTGTCACCCGCTTTATCGGCGATGGGCAGCTCCGCGATCTCGTGGAGTCCCGCTGCCGCCTGGATGCCGCGCAGGTCGCTATCCTGCGCCACCTTGACCGTCATTACGGGTTCATGGAACGGGTGCAACCGGTTGCCCGATCAGGTATTATGCGGGCAAACTCCGGCGAGTCCCTGCAGCGGGTGGAAGTGCGGCGGTTTGCAGAACGGGTCATTGAACGGTACATTCCCCCAAAAACGGATGTTGCGGTGCTTCTCCCCTGCTCGGCAAAGAAGCCCTATTCCCTCTCCCAGAGCCACCGGAAGTTTCAGCAGGCCGTCGGGGGTCGGGCCCACGAACTGATTGTCACATCCCCGCTCGGTCTTGTCCCCCGGGAACTCGAGACCGTCTACCCGGCCGGGCATTACGATGTCCCGGTCACCGGTTACTGGGATGCCGAGGAATGTGCGGTCATAGCAGATATCCTGGCCCGGTACTTCCGGAACCATACCTACCGCCGTGTCATCGCCCATCTCGAAGGCGGAGCGCTGAAGGTCGCCCAGATGGCAGCAGATCAGTGCGGGATCGCGCTTGAGTATTCCTGCACGGAACATCCGACCGGAACCATTGCCCTGAATATGCTTGATGCCGTTCTTGCCGGAGAGCGGAAGATAAAGGATGACCGCCTCCATGGCATGATCTCCTACCAGTTCAACTGCGATGTCGACACCCGGGGCACCACGCTCCGGGGGCATTTCCCGGAAGTATTCTACAGCAGGAACAATATACAGCTCTTCTCCATCGATACAACGACCGGCATGCTCCGGCCTACGCTTGACGGCTGGAAGGTCCTGCCGGAAGGCTACCGGGTACATATTGACGATTTCATTCCGGAAGGGGACATCCTCGCGCCCGGCGTGGTATCAGCCGACCCGGCGATTCGGGATGGCGACGAGGTGCTTGTTGTGGGTGCGCGTGCACTCGGCACCGGCCGTGCTGCCCTGCCGGCGGATGAGATGCTGCGCTCGCACCGTGGCGTTGCGGTCCGGGTGCGTAAGATAAAGAGACTGTAAAGAAAAAAATGTACAGGCAGAGCCATTATCCCGGTATCAGCATACTTGAGGAGTGACACGGTTGTTTTACATAGAAAAGTCAGAGCAGCTGGCAGACAAGGTACACCAGATGTGGGTCCGGGCACCCCATGTTGCGCACCATGCACTGGCCGGACAGTTCGTTATTTTCAGGATAGACGAGAAAGGGGAGCGTATCCCTCTCACCATCTCGGCTGTTGACGGGGATGCAATTCGTGTAATATTCATGGCCATCGGGAAGACCACCACGCATCTCGCATCATTAAAATCCGGCGATTCTATCCGGGACGTGGCAGGTCCGCTCGGGAAACCCAGCGAAATGGGGACGTATGGGACCTGTGTTCTTGTTGGTGGCGGTGTCGGGAGTGCCAACCTGCCCATCATCGCCCGTGCGGCCAAAGCGGCCGGTAACCGGGTCATTGGTATCATCGGTGCCCGGAATGCCTCTCTTATCATTGTCGAGAATGAGATGCGCTCGGTGTGCGATGAGTTCTTCCTTGCAACGGATGACGGCAGCAGGGGATTCCACGGGTTTGCTGCCGATGTTCTGAAGCAGGTGATGGCAAAAGAGCGGGTTGACCGGGTCTGGATCATCGGGCCGGCGATCATGATGAAGGTGACTTCAGAGGCCACCCGTGCTGCCGGTATCCGGACGCTGGTGAGCCTGAACCCGATCATGGTCGACGGTACCGGTATGTGCGGTTCCTGCCGGGTCATGGTCGACGGTATGACAAAATTTGCCTGTGTCGACGGTCCTGAGTTTGATGCCCACAAGGTTGATTTCAATGTCCTGATGCAGCGCCTGCGTATGTACCAGCCCGAAGAAAAAGAGTCCCTGGAACGGTACCAGGCGCATGTATGTGCCTGCAGGGGAGGTGAACACCATGGATGACCGCCCCGTGGAACAGCGGGTCCATGATTTTTCCGAGGTTGATGCCGGTCTGACGGAGCAGGAAGCGGTCCTTGAGGCAAATCGTTGCCTCCAGTGCAAGAAACCGCTCTGCATCACGGGCTGCCCGGTGACGATCGATATCCCGGCATTCATCCGGGAGATCGCGGCCGGAGATTTTAGGAAGGCTGCCGTGATCATCAAGGAGCAGAACATGCTCCCGGCCATCTGCGGGAGGGTCTGCCCGCAGGAAGACCAGTGCGAGGGGGCCTGTGTCCTTGGCAACAAAAACAGCGCCATCGCTATCGGGGCCCTGGAGCGGTTTGTTGCAGACCATGAACGGGCCCACGGGATGGTGATGCCCCAGAAAAAACCCTCCACCGGCCGGCGTGTTGCGGTCGTAGGCGCAGGCCCGGCCGGGCTGACCGCTTCGGCTGAGCTGGCACGGCTGGGTTACCATGTCACGCTCTTTGAATCGCTCCATGCTGCGGGAGGTGTCCTGATGTACGGCATCCCCGCGTTCCGGCTTCCCAAGGAGATCGTGAAAGCAGAAGTCGATGCCGTGCTCTCGCTGGGTGTCGTTCTCCGGCTCAACCACCTCGTGGGACGGAGCGTGAGCACGAGGGAACTGCTCAGTTACGATGCTGTTTTTCTCGGTACCGGCGCCGGTCTCCCGTACTTTATGGGCCTTCCCGGCGAGAACCTGCCCGGGGTTTACTCGGCCAATGAGTTCCTGACCCGCGTCAACCTGATGCACGCGGACAGGTTCCCGGTCTATGATACGCCCGTAAAACGTGGCAGCCGTGTTGTTGTAGCCGGCGGGGGAAATGTGGCAATGGACGCTGCCCGGGTCGCCCTGCGGCTGGGCGGGAGGGTGACCCTGGTCTACCGGCGGCGCGAGGAGGACCTGCCGGCTCGTGGAGCGGAGATCGCGCGGGCAAAAGAAGAGGGGATCGATTTTGTCATGTGCACCAACCCGGTCCGGATCCTCGGCGATCAGGTGATGAGCGGTGTTGAATGTATCCGGATGGAGATGTGCACACCTGATGATTCCGGCAGGCCGGAGCCCCGGGAGATTGCAGGCAGCACCTTCACCATCGATGCCGATGTGTTTATCGCCGCCATCGGGCAGGGACCAAATCCCCTGCTGATCAGCGAACTGCCGGAGCTGAAACGCGGGAAACGGGGCAATGTACTGGTGGATGACGAGTTCCGCACCTCGCTGCGGAAAGTATTTGCCGGCGGGGATGTAGCGACAGGTGCAGCAACCGTCATCCTTGCAATGGGTGCAGCCAAGAGTGCTGCTCATGCGATCGACCGTATGCTGCGGGAAGAATAACCATCACTCCGTTTTTACCGGCAGTGTTCCGGTGAGCGGACGTTCTGCCTCATTCTGTCTGTATTCTCTTTATTATGAGTTTTTTTCCGAAAATCTTCTCAAATGCCTTCTTTTCCGCTTCCACGCCCCAGATCTCCAGCTGGCAGTCACCCCGGGCAACAACCTCCAGGTGAACTGAATTCTTATTCGCCCGGGAGAAGCGGACGCGCTGGATCAGGGCCGTATGGCTCCGGTCAAGGCTCTCACTCAGGCGTATAAATGTGGTCAGGACCATCAGCGCGTCCCGCTCGGATGATTCGAGATCAATGACTTCAGGATCCTTTTTTCTCGGGGCTTTTTTCCGGTGGAAGCGGGCGATGTTGGCCATGAACGAGATCTCTTTCTGGTCGAATCCCAGCAGTTCGGAATTTTTTATCATGTAATAGGAATGGGCATGGTGGTTTGTGTACGAGATGAACGAACCGATATCGTGAAGGAACGTGGCATATTCAAGAAGTTCGCGTTCAGTATCACCGAAATTATGCAGGTCCTGCTCCTTTGCAGAATCGAAGAGTTCAAGGACGAGCGTCGTAACGGTCCTGGCATGGACTTCATTGATCCTGCAGGACCTGCCGAGCTGGAGCACACTGCGCTGCCGTGGCGATAACTCGCCCAGAAGGGGAAAAGCATCCATTCTCGAGAGATAATCCACGAGAAGACCATCCTGCAGGCCGCGACTTGTGGTCATGACAGAACTGAGTTCCAGTTCCTTCATGAACGTATCCAGGATTACAGCCCCGGCGATAATGATATCAGCACGCTCCGGGTTTATGCCCGGAACCTTCCGGCGCTGGTCGAGCGGGAGGGAGCAGAGCAGATCGATCACCTTCCGGAAGTCTTTTGTGCTCAGGACCGGATCGCCATTGCTGCCAGTATGGTGGATCGCCTTCTGCGCAATCTCGGCAAGGTTCATGACGGTGCCGGAACTGCCGATGGCGATCGCTGGTTTCAGGCTGCGAATCTTCTTCACAGCATGGATGATGGTATTTTTGACATGGCGCTGGACCCGTTTGTACTGGTCGGATGATACCGGGCCGGTGTTTTCGCGGGGCAGGTACAGGTTCGACAGCCGGATAGCTCCAAGCCGGAAACTTTCAAGATACTGGTAAGTCCGGTCAGTACCGACCGCTATCTCCGTGCTTCCGCCGCCGATATCAATAAAAAATGCCTGCCGGTCCCCGATATGAATGCCGCTTGCCACGCCGAGATAGATCAGCCGTGCTTCTTCCTGGCCGGAGATCACGCGGACATCCAGCTGGGCTTCCTGCCGCAGCAGGTGCAGGATCGCGTTCTGGTTTGCCGCTTCCCGCATAGCGGAGGTTGCCACGGCGACAAACTCCTCGGTCGAGAATGTTCGTGCAAGGTCGGTGAACTTCCTGCAGACCACCACCAGCCGCTCCATGGCTTCCGGCTTGATCTCATCGTCCTCAAACTCCCCTTCACCCAGCCGCACCTGCTGTTTCTGGCGGGAGAGGATGGTGTACGAATGGTTCGGGTTGAGACGGACAACAAGAAGACGGACGGAGTTGGTCCCGATATCAACAAATGAGACAACCCGACCGTCCGGGCCGATCTTTTTCGATCTCACGGTATCACCAGGTTCTTTTCAAAGACCTGCCGGAACAGGTCGGCTTTGCCCTGTGCCCTCTGTTTTTCAATGCTGAGATCTCCGGATCCGGTTACTGAACATCTTACCTCATCAGCAGAGATGTCACATCGGATATCCTGAACCGATCCGGTGTGCGGGTAATCGAGCCCGTCCGCAATGCGCAGGATAGCAGCAAGCAGGAATGCTTTTTTCTGGTTTTCCGGCGATATAAATCCGAGATACGGAGCGGGAAAACGCCGGATTTTTCCCCGGTGCGAGAGGACAATGAACGCAAGGATAGCGCGTTCCTTCAGATCGAACGGAAGTGTCTCATCGGTAAATACCATCTCCGCGCCGCGACGGTTATGTCCCTGCCGGCCGTACTTCCAGCCGATATCATGGAGATCGCCGGCGCACCCGAGCAGGAACCGATCGTGCGGCCCGAGGTTGTGCAGGTGTTGCAGGTCATCAAAGAGCCTGAGCGCAAGCCCTGTTACCTGCCGGCAGTGGGACCGGGCATCAGGATATATGCCCGCAAGGCCAGTGACTGTATCAGCTGCACCCGTATCAGTGTAAGATTCCGGAGGGCGGAAAGAAGATTTTCTTCCGGTATCCAGTGAGGCACGGAACTCATCCCAGAAGTGTACCCGTTCAAGTGCCTGCCAGTACCGCACATACTGCCGGTAGCGCCGCTTCCGTTCGGTCTCCCGGTCATGGAGCAGGACCCGGAGACTGGACAGGGTTGTGGTATCAGGCCGTTTGGTTCCTTTTCCGGACCGGAGGAGTGAGCGTTCCCGTAACAGGAGAGCGGTGATCTGATCGATCCACACATCGCAGTCATGGATATCCCCGAGGATCTCCTGCATCTTTTTTACCCGCGCAATGGGTTTTTTCAGATTGTTCCGGTAGACTGAACCATAAATCTCCATGGTGTACCGGAGCTTCTTTGCGGCAATTCGGGTGGCATGGTGCTCTGCAACTGCTTCCGGGTGAAGTACCCATGGTTCAAATGCAAGGAACGCTGAGAGCCGTTTGCCGATGCGGAGTGCTGATACCGGGGGAATTCCACAGGTACAGGGCTTTTTCCGGGCGGCCGCGCGATCCCGGTCCATGGTCGCGAACACGAGCAGCATATCATCCGTTACGCGGCTCTTTTCCAGTTCATCCAGGGCTGAGAGTACCTGTTTCTGGAGAACACGGCGTTTTTTTAACAATCCTGAAAGCAGAAACCGGATGGCAGGTTCCGTTGATGGTTTATCTGCCAGAGACTGGTTTTCCCTGATACCAGGATCCTTATGTATTTTTTTTAATGATTTCTGCAGGAAGGAGATCTGGACATCAGCGTCCCGTGCATCCCCCAGGGCACGGGTAATTCTGGTGATCTCCTGCATCCATTTCCGGTACTGTTTCTCCGGAAAGCAGCTGATGAAAAGGGGGAGTGCGGCGCGGAGGCGGCGGGATGCCACCCGCATCCGGTGGATATACTCGATGTCCTGCGCTTCCTTCACACCGTCGATCTCGCAGGTGAACGCATCAAGGAGAGCGGGCAGTTTCTGCAGGGCATACCAGCACAACCCGCTCCTGCCGGTCATATCATTACCGGGTATGGTCATACCACGATCCCCGGTGATCTACCATCCATGTCTGGGCATTCAGGGATTCCGTACCGGTTGCGGGACACGTGCGGCGGTAGGTCCCGTCCGCCTGCATGAGCCGGATCTTAACGGTATCCTGCAGCTGCACCGGCAGGATTCTCGCTGCAATGGCCGCCCTGATGACCGGGTTCTCGAGCGGAAACAGGAGCTCAACCCGCCGGTCAAGGTTGCGTGGCATCAGGTCGGCACTGCCAAGATAGATCTCGTCATTTCCACCGTTATGGAAATAATAGATCCGGGCATGCTCAAGGAACCTCCCGACTATTGAGCTGACACAGATATTTTCGCTGATGCCGGGAATGCCGGGGCGGAGACAGCATATCCCGCGAACCTGGAGATCCACCTTTACCCCGGCCTGCGATGCACGGTACAGGGCGTCAATGCAGAACGGGTCGACCAGGGCATTCATCTTGAAGATGAGGTGGCCGTCGCCGTTCCTTGTATGGTTTTCGATCTCCCGGTCAATGCGTTCAATGATCCCGTTCCGCAGGGATACCGGTGCTACAAGCAGTTTCTGGTACCGGTCTATGCGGGCATAGCCGGTCAGAAAATTGAACAGGTGGGCGATATCTTCACCGATCGCCCGGTCTGCGGTCAGAAATCCGAAATCCGTGTAAATCCGGCTTGTCGTGGCATTGTAATTGCCGGTTCCCATATGGATATACCGGCGGATCCCATCCTTTTCCCGGCGGACAACCATGCAGAGCTTGGCATGGACCTTCAGGCCGACAACACCGTAGACGACATGGACACCTTCGTGTTCAAGCGCACGGGCCCATCCGATATTGTTCTCTTCATCAAACCGGGCCTTGAGCTCAATCAGGGCCGCAACCGCTTTCCCGTTCTGCCGTGCCTCCATGAGCGCATTGACAATGGGTGAGTTGGACCCGACCCGGTAGAGCGTGATCTTGATGGCGAGCACGTCCGGATCCTGTGCAGCCTGCCGGAGGAAGGTGACAACCGGCGTAAAGCTGTCATACGGGTGGTAGAGGAGGATATCGTTCCTTTTAATGGATGCGAATATATCCTTTCCTTCGCCAAGATCATCAGGAACGGACGGGAGGAACGGTACATCCTTCAGATCGGGGCGATCGAGAGACATGAGCTGCATCAGGTCAGCCATGCCGAGCGGGTGACCGACCCGGTAGATCATGTCGGGATGGACGCCCAGTTTTTTCTCGAGCATATGGCAGATTGTGTCGTGCATGGAACATTCGATCTCTATGCGGACCGGTTTTCCCTTTGCCCGCTGTTCCATGATCTCTTCCACGGTGGTGAGAAGATCCGATGCTTCATCCACTTCAATCTCAAGGTCCGCATCCCGTGTGATCCTGAACGGGAAAGCAGCCACAACCTCCAGTCCCGGAAAGAGCATCGGGAGATGTGCTGCGATAATCTCTTCAAGATAGATCAAGTGAATATCGGTGTCCTTTGCCCGTGAACCCGTATCGGGTTCGGGGATCCGTACAAGACGGGAGAACAGGTTTGTGGGCACCTTGACCCGGGCAAAATAGTCCTTTTGTGCCTGGTCACGGACGATAATAGCGAGATTTAACGAGAGGTTGGAGATGAACGGGAAGGGATGTGAGCTGTCAAAGGCGAGAGGCGTTAAGACCGGGAAGACCTCGTTTACAAAAAATGTGTGCATGGTGTCTTTCTGCTTTTCCGAAAGACCCGCATACATGTGGATATGGATACCGGCAGCATCGAGCTCTGGCAGTATCTCCTCATGCCAGGTATCGCAGTGTGCTGCGAGTTCCGGAACAAGCATCTGCCGTATTGCGTCCAGTTGCTGTGAGGGAGTCAGGCCGTCCGGGGGGGATTTGAGAACGCCTTTTGCCAGCTGCCGCTGGAGGCCGGATACCCGTACCATGAAAAATTCGTCGAGATTATTGGCGAAAATAGCGAGGAACTTGACCCGTTCCAGGAGAGGGTGGTGCTCATCACGGGCTTCATCCAGCACGTGACGGTTGAACCGGATCCAGCTCAGTTCACGGTTGATATACAACGAAGCCTTATCTGCTGTCAGGTGGTGCACATCCATTATCGGGCTCCGCAATCACGATCCTTTTTGTCGCCGGCGACTACCGGCAAATACCAGTAGAGATAGGTATCTGGTACATATATCATACCTTCGGGCAGACAACCTGCAGGTCAGAATAATGTTTTTTTTGCATTCAGAACAGCTATTCTGGCTTTGCCTTCCTGCCGGAACAGCTATCATTGCAATGACGATGTGAGCGGATCATTACATGGCGGCCGGTCTCTCACCCGGGTCCGGTATGGCGGCAAAGGGCATCATATCAGGAAAAAAATGTTCCCGACAGAAAAAAAATAAACAATACCGCCTTTTAGCCATTGAAGTTATGGTGGCGGTAACAGTTGTCGATGAACTCCTGCTTCCGGGACTCACTCGGGTTGGTCGGGGGCCGCAGGTACCCGATCCCGGGAGTCTGCCGTGCAGGGCAGAATGGGCAGAGGGCGGCATCGACATCGTTTGCCTTTTCACGGACCGGACAATAATATATGCCATCCGTACATTCAACGCGGTCGCCTCCGGGGAACGGGGTTCCGGCCGGGTGGCCGGGTTCGTCAAGCACGAGCATGCAGTAACCGGCAAGCAGGTATTTCAGGAAGCGGAGCGCCGGCTCATCGACACCCTGCTCTTCACTGCACTGGCCGGCAACCATATCCCAGTACTTTCTCTGCCCTTCCGTGACCGGGGCATGCATGGCGCGGAACGTTCCCTGCTGCTGCGCAAGGCGGATACGCTGGAATGTTCCCAGAAGGTGCTCGTCGATCTTTTTTGTCAGCTGCTCGCGGTAATCAGGTGCCAGATCCTGGACTTTTGTCTCAAATTTCCGTTTCATCCGCTGGATATCGGCCGGCGAATGGGCGAGGACGAGCCTGGCAATACCTGCCCCCAGCTCACCGCGGGTCTTTGCTTCCTGCAGTTCCCGGCATTGCTGGCTGATGGTATCGCAGGATTCGGATACACCGGCAGGTTCGGATTTTCCAAAAAGTTTCATAAAGATCTTCTGGAACGTTATTGGATAGTAGGAATCCGGAAAATATAGCCCCTCCGATCAGGACATGACCGGATTCAGTTATAAAACTGCCCGAATCTTTTTATATTCTTCTTTCCCACGTTTATTCATGGTGATTTGCCATGAGTGAGTGCTTTATTTGTCAATAACCTGCGTTTTTTAGATACCACGTTACGGGACGGGGAACAGACCCCGGGTGTTTCGTTAAACCCGGACCAGAAACTTGAGATCGCATCCAGGCTCTCGGATATCGGTGTTGATGTTATCGAGGCGGGTTCTGCTGCAGCATCAGATGGTGAGCGGCATGCAATCCGTATCATCGCTGATGCCGGGCTGAAAGCAGAGATCTGTACATTTGCCCGTGCCCTCCGTGTCGATATTGACTATGCTGCGGATTGCGGGGCTGATTCGATCCACCTTGTTGTCCCGGTCAGCGACCTGCACATCGCCAAGAAGATGCGCAAGAGCCGAGCCGAAGTTGCCGCGATGGCGGTGGATGCTGTGGAGTATGCGAAAAGCCGGGGGCTCATTGTCGAACTATCTGGTGAGGACGCGTCCCGGGCAGATCAGGAATATCTTCGGTCACTGTTTTTGGCCGGGATAGACCATGGTGCCGACCGGCTCTGTTTTTGCGATACGGTAGGTCTGCTGACACCCGAAAAAGTGGCAGTGTTCATCCCGCCCCTTGCAAAGATAGCGCCGTTGTCGATCCACTGCCATGACGACCTCGGTTTTGCCGTTACCAACACGATGGCAGCCTTACGACACGGCGCATCCTGTGCCCATGTAACGGTGAACGGTCTCGGAGAACGGGCAGGTAACACCCCGCTCGAAGAAGTCGTAATGGCGCTCGAGGTGCTGTATGAGTACCGTACGCAGATAAAAAAAGAACAGATCTACCAGTTGTCCAGCCTTGTGTCCCGCCATACGGGAGTCCCGCTTGCCGTGAACAAGGCAATCGTGGGCGAGATGGCCTTCACCCACGAAAGCGGCATCCATGCCCACGGCGTGATCCGGGAACCGTCCACGTATGAATCGGTCAGACCCGAACAGGTAGGCCGAAAACGGAGGATCGTGCTGGGTAAACACTCGGGTTCTGCATCGGTCGAAGCGGCGCTTCAAGAAATGAATTACCGTGCGGACGAGAATCAGGTGAAAGAGATCGTCAAGCGGATCAAACAACTGGGCGACGACGGGAAACGAGTCACGGATGCCGACCTGATGGCAGTGGCCGATGCCGTACTTGCGATCGAGTGCAAGCCGATCATCAAGATGCTGCAGTTCACCGCGGTCTCCGGCAGTAATATGATCCCGACGGCATCCGTTACCCTTGTTGTGAACGGGCAGGAGATGACCGGCGCGGCAACCGGTGACGGGCCGGTGGATGCCGCAATGGAAGTGCTGCGGAAATGCGTAGCCGATGTCGCGGATATCCGGCTCGAAGAATATCACGTCAATGCAATACGGGGTGGAACGGACGCACTGGTCGATGTGACAGTAAGATTAAGTAAGGACGGGAAGATAATTACTTCACGCGGCGCCCGCACCGACATCATCATGGCAAGTGTTGAGGCGATGATCGCCGGCATGAACAGACTACTGAGGGAAAAGACATGAAAACCGGGGCAAAAATCCTCGTCGAATCACTCCAGCGCGAAGGGACCGAGATCATTTTCGGATATCCCGGCGGAGTGGTGTTGCCGATCTATGATGAACTCTACGACTCGTCATTGCGGCACATCCTAGTACGGCACGAACAGGCTGCAGCGCATGCCGCGGACGGGTATGCACGGGCAAGCGGTCGTGTAGGTGTATGCCTCGCCACATCGGGCCCCGGTGCATGTAATCTCGTTACCGGTATCGCCACGGCTTATATGGACTCGGTCCCCATCGTGGCGCTGACCGGGCAGGTGCCGACAAACCTGCTGGGAAATGATGCCTTCCAGGAATCGGACATCACCGGTATTACGATGCCGATCACGAAGCATAACTACCTGGTGAAAAATGCCGGTGAACTCAGCAGGGTTGTCCAGGAAGCGTTCTATATTGCCGGTACCGGCAGGCAGGGACCGGTCCTGGTTGATATCCCCAAGGACGTGAGTACTGGTCTGGCCGATGATGTAAAGTTACCGGAGAAGGTCACGCTCCGCGGCTATAATCCAACCTACAGGGGCCACAAGCGTCAGATAGAAAAAGCGCTCGATCTGCTCGGCCATGCAGAGCGCCCGCTCATCTACGCCGGAGGGGGCATCATCGCATCCAATGCCTCCCCCGAACTGGTGGAATTTGCACAACTCGCATCCATTCCGGTCACGACAACCCTGATGGGGATCGGTTGTATTCCCTGCCACCACCCGCTCAACCTTGGTATGCTCGGGATGCACGGCACAGAATATGCAAATTTTGCGGTAACGGAATGCGATCTCATCATCGCAATCGGGGCACGTTTTGATGACCGGGTGACCGGAAAACTCGAAACCTTCGCTCCCCATGCAAAGATCATCCATATCGATATCGACCCGGCTGAGATCGGCAAGAACAAGCGCGTTGATGTTCCGATTGTCGGGGACGTCAAAGCAGTATTACAGGATCTGCTGACGCTGATGAAGAAACGTGATGCGCATGAGATATGGTTAAAGAAGATCAGGCACTGGAAACAGCATCACCCGCTCAAATGCCCGACGAACGGTGCACTGCACCCGCAGTATATCATCCGGACACTCAGCGACCTCGTAAAAGACAAGGCTGTGATCGTTTCTGAAGTAGGCCAGAACCAGATGTGGACAGCGCAGCACTTCTGTTTCCATAACCCGCGCACCTGGATCACCTCGGGGGGTCTTGGCACGATGGGGTACGGTCTCCCTGCGGCAATGGGCGCTCATTTTGCCCGGCCGGATGTACCGGTCTTTGATATTGCCGGTGATGGCAGTATCCAGATGAACATACAGGAGTTTGGTACCATTGCCTCCAATCAGATCCCGGTGAAGGTCGTGATCCTGAATAACATGTACCTCGGCATGGTCCGGCAGTGGCAGGAGCTCTTCTTTGACCGCCGGTACTCGTATACCGAGCTCCCGGCGGTCGACTTTGTGAAGATAGCCAATGCCTACGGTATCGATGGCATGCGGGTTGAATCACCGGACGAGGTGCTCCCGGCACTGCAGGCATCGCTTGACTGTGACGGGCCGTTTGTGATGGACTTCCGGATCGAGCGCGAGGAGAACGTGTTCCCGATGGTCCCTGCCGGTGCTGCAATCAATGAAATGATAGGGGGGCATCCACGGATATGAAGCCGCACACGTTATCCATCCTTGTCGAGAACCGGGCCGGCGTACTCTCGCGGGTCACCGGCCTCTTCTCCCGCCGGGGGTTCAATATCGAGAGTCTGGCGGTCGGGCCCTGCGAAGAGCCGGACATGAGCCGGATCACCATCGTTGTTATCGGCGATGATGAGAAGATCGAGCAGGTTATGAAACAGCTCAACAAACTCATCGATGTAATCAAGGTCTCCGACCTGACGGACAGCGAGCGGGTGGAGCGGGAGCTTGCCCTGATCAAGGTGACGGCAGAGCTCGGGACCACCCGTGCAGAGATCATGCAGATCGCCTCCATCTTCCGGACCCAGATTGTCGATGTCGGGGCAAAGACCCTTATCCTGCAGGTCATCGGGGACAAGAACAAGATCGATGCACTGGAGAAACTCTTACGCCAGTACGGGATCAAGGAGTTTGTCCGGACCGGCACGGTGGGAATCCTGCGTGGATCCAAAACCGTTACGAGCGGGAAATAATCCTTTTTTTGCTCTGGAGAAATCATGGTAAAGTGATTAAATCGCCCCCCCTTGCGCCAGCCTTCCCTGCGGGGGTTGGGGCGCATACGATGCCTTGGAATTATCTGTAAAGTCCTCATTCAAAATTGACCCGGTAATATGGCGTTATCGCAATCCGGGGATGCCACAGCGGCGGCGAAGCCCCAAAAGAGCGCCAGAATTGTTCGAAGGATTTCCCATGAAAATCGAATTTTTTTCAGAGAATACCTGATCATTCAGGCACGTCCCGGGAATTCGCCTGTCGCTCGTTCCCGCCACTGTGGCGTCACCATATCGGGAAGCCGAACACAGGAACCAGATGCCTACAAGAGTGATAGCAAAAAAAGCGATTCACTTTTTTAGAATTATTCCACTCAATGGATCTGCCAGGTTCCTTGTCGAAAATAAAAAAAAAAGTTGGCGGTTGAATTGAAACTATTCCCGGAATTACGCAATGGTGTCCTTTGGAAAATGTGGTTTGCAGGGCGTATGATCCCCCCTTTTGCGCCTGTGTCTGTCAGGGACGGGGCACATGAGGATGACCCGGATTACCTTGCAGCCCAAACGTTGTCATCGCCTCCGGGGATGACCGGAGGCGAGGGTGAAAAACCCCGGCAGTCAGATTTTTTTTAAAATGAATTCATCAGAGCAAAAAAAAGAACAGCCGGGTAACAGAGTGCATCACCAGCGGTACGATGATAACCGGGTGTCGTACTCGTTTGCCCGAAGGGACGATATGTGGTCACATCTTCGACTGGTCCCTTGGCTGGGCGGTTCCACGGAGTGCCGGTCCTTTGGCGCCAAGACCAAGCATGGGATCCCTTTTTTTCTGCTTCTGTTTTTCTGCAGTTGTTGCTTCCTGAGCCTTTGAGAGGAAACAGTCTACAGGGTCCCTGCCACCCGCACAGGTGCGATCCAGTAATTCGCTGCACTCTTCGCAGGTTGGGACCTGTGACGGCAGCAGCGAAGGGAAATGGTTCTTCCAGACCGTTGGATCAATTTTCCCAGCTTCGAGAAAACGCCGGATATGCCGTGCCGTATATTTCATACCATAGACAATGGGTGGTGGGAGGATTTAGGAATTGCGGGAAAACACGATCATGGCATGGAGGTCTCTCTCAAAAATTCCGGAAACCAATGGCTGCCGGCAGATCATGTCCCGGAAAAAAGTGATCGAAGATAAAAAAAACATTTATACCGGCAGACCGGTTTCAATCAGGGATCAACTGCACCACAATCCCATTCTGGTGCACCACCGCCACGATAAAAACGATATTTTTTATAAGGGTAACTGCCCATCATTAATTTGCCATGCTATATCATAGCATAGGGGAAGTTCTATGAAATATCATGTTCTGATCATCGCGGTCCTCCTCATCGCAGGCGCCCTCATCGCCGGTTGTTCACAGTCACAGCCTGCAACGCAGCAACCTTCAGGCACAGCATCTGTGATCAAGGTTGGTGTCATTGCATCGCTGACCGGCCCTGCAAGTAATGTCGGCACCAACATGTGGAATTCCGCTCAGGTTGCCGCTGATAAGATCAACGCCGCAGGCGGTGTCACGTTGAAAGACGGAACAAAAGCCCAGATCAAGCTCATTGTTGGTGATGACGAGTCTACCCAGACCGGGGGCCAGAAAGCCGCAACAAAGCTGATCACTGATGACAAGGTTGACATCCTTGTCGGCGGGTACTCGAGTGCGGTCACTTCGTCATATCAGCAGACCATAGCCGAGTACAGAATACCCTACGTCGTAACCGGAGCATCAAGCCCCATTATCACCCACCGCACGGATATCGACACGAGCTATATCTTCCACCACTGCCCGACCACGGACAGTTATGGGGAGTATACAACGCTGTTCATCGACGAGGTGGTCCGCCCGGCGGTGAACAAAAAACTCGGCGCGTCAGCAGACCGGCCGTTCCGGCTTGCCCTGCTTTACCAGGATACCGCTTTCGGCAAGGGGATCCAGACTGCGGTGAATAACACTATCACGAAAAACAAGCTCAACATCCAGCTGGTATCCCAGCAGAACTTCAAGATGGGTGATACTGACTTCCGGACCCAGCTGACTGCGATCAAGGCAGCAAAACCGGACGCGGTCTACAACGGAGCATTCCCGAATGAAGGAGCCCCGATCATTACGCAAGCGAGGCGGGATATCGGCCTCAACACGATCTTCCTCAATGCAGAGAACAATGACAATGCCCAGTTCTACAAGGACCTCGGCCAGTATGGTGAAGGCGTGATCATCGAAAGCCGGTTCTCTCCCTACACCGCTCCAGCAGGAGCCGTTGCTGATGCCCAGAACGAGTTCAAACAGAGTTATTTCAAGCGGTTCGGTACCTACCCGGACATGATGGGTGCTTCAACGTATGACGGGGTCTTTATCGCAGCCGAGGCGATTAAAAAAGCCGGAAATACTGATAAGGCAACGGTACGTCAGGCACTTTTAGACCTGGAGATGCCTCAGATCATTGAAGCAATGAAGGATCAGACATGTTCGTTCTCACCGGACTTCCGGGAGTCAACGTTCGATCTCTGGATGGAACAACTGGCGTACAATGCCACGCTTGGCGAAGCCCGGCCCTCTATTGTCTGGCCCGACAACCTGAAGACAACGGATTTTGTCCTGCCATCCTGGTATGTGGCGGGTAGCAGTTCATAATAACAAAACCTTCCTTTTTTTATTCCGGACTGGATGATGTATATATAACCAAAAAGGTGTTGAGCAGGTCATGGACGATCCCGGGGTATTGCTGCAGATCATTTTCTGGGGACTTTATGCCGGTTGTATCTATATTCTCCTTGCAACCGGACTGAACCTGATTTTTGGTGTGATGAAGGTCGTGAACTTCGCACATGGTGAATTCCTGATGCTTGGAGCCTATATTACGGCAACGATCTTCTTTCTTTCCGGCATCAATCCCTACCTCATCATCCTTCTATCCATGCTCGCGCTTATTGGCATTGGCGCGATTGTCGAACGGCTCTGCTTTCGCCCAATCCTCGGAACCGGGAAGCTCAATGAGATCTTTCTCTCGATCGGTCTCATGTATATCATCCAGAATGGCGCTGCCATGATCTGGACTGATAACTGGCAGAGTATCCGGAGTCCCTATGACGGGATCACGGTCCCGGTCGGGTCGCTCTCAGTCCCGCTCGATTATATTATCATCATGGTGGTAACTGCCGCAATCCTTTGCGGGCTGTACCTTTTCCTGAAAAAAACCACGATCGGGATGCAGATGCAGGCAGCGAGCCAGAACCGGAAAGGTGCGATGCTCGTCGGTGTCAATGTTGAGCGGATCGATGTCATCAGTTTCGGCCTCGGGTGTGCCCTTGCAGCAGCTGCGGGCACGCTCTGGGTAGTAAGCGGGCAGGTCTTCAACCCGTACATGGGCTCAATCCCCGCGGTCAAGGCGTTTGCGATCATCATTCTCGGTGGTCTCGGCAGCATCCCCGGTGCAATCATTGGCGGGCTGCTGATGGGACTGGCAGAGAACGGTGCAGCATATTTCCTCGGGGGCATATGGAAGGATGCGATCTCGTTTGTTATTCTCATCATCGTGCTCGTGCTCAGGCCGACCGGGTTGTTCGGGGAGAAGGGGGAGTAACGAGTGATGCATATCAGCAGGGATAAAATTTCAAAATACGGGGTTATAGCCACGTTTACCCTTGCGCTTGCCCTCCCGTTCTTTTCCGATAGTATGTTTATCCTCAACCTTCTTGTCCTGATGCTGATCTTTATCATCTTTTCATCAGCGTGGAACCTCCTCGCGTTCTCAGGGCAGGGGTCGCTCGGTCATGCGGCATTCTTTGGAATCGGGGCGTATGCTTCAACACTCATTGCTGCACAGAGCGGGGTATCGCCGTTTATTACCATATTCCTCGGTGCGGCCGTTGCAGCATTTATCGGCATACTCATCGGTCTTACCTGCGTCAGGCTCAAGGAATGGTTCCTTGCCATGGTTACGTTCGGTTTCGCTATTATCGTGCAGACCCTGACGGTCAGCGTGCTAGCTCCGGTTACGGGTGGCTGGGACGGAATCTCGTCAGCCCGTCTTGTGAGCCCGTCCATCCCCGGGTACCAGCTCATTGAATATTACGCAATCCTTTTGATCACGATCGGGTCGATTGCCGCGATCTGGTATATTATGAAATCAAAAGTTGGTCTGGCCTTTCTCGCAATCCGCGAGAATGAACTCGAAGCACGAGCGGCAGGCATCGATCCGGTCCGCTACCGGCTTTTTGCATTTGCCCTTTCTGCCTACCTTGCGGGTGTCGCCGGCGCCCTCCAAATCCACCACATCGGTTACCTTACCCCCGAACTCTATGGGGTTGATAACTCATTCTGGCCGATCACGTACGTTATTCTCGGGGGGCTCGGTACACTTGCCGGCCCGGTTGTCGGGACCGTTGTGCTTACTATCATCTGGGAAGGTCTCAAAGCAACCGGCATTACCTTCGGGAGATATGTCATCATCGGGGTCATCCTCATCCTTACGATCATCTTCCTGCCCCGGGGTCTCGTCAGCCTGCCGGAAGAGCTGCAGAAGTTGCGTGAGAGGATGTGGAAAAAGGAACCCCCAGAGGAAGTAATTAGCGGAGAGAGTTAGCCGTTTTTTATTATTGCCCAAAACGTTACCCGATGATCTCCCGGATTGCTTTTTTTTAAGTCAGAATGATATTCTGATGATTTATCTTCCGATGAACTTCAAAATTGAGGAAAAATGGTACAACACGATTAAGTATGAGGAAATACTGCCGTGCGGTCAGAACCCGAGGTAGGCCTTCTGGATACGCGGATCGTGCAGGAGCTCTTTTGATTTGCCTTCCTGTACGATCCTGCCATTTTCCAGCACATAGCCCCGGTTGCACATGGCAAGAGCGTTCCGGACATTCTGCTCGAGCAGGAGGATGGTCATTCCTTCCCTGCCGAGCTGTTCCAGCGAACGGAACACCTGACCGGTGAGCAGGGGAGAGAGGCCCGTGGATGGTTCGTCAAGGATGAGGAGCCGGGGTTCCGACATGAGTGCACGGCCGATGGCAAGCATCTGCTGCTCACCGCCGGAGAGCGTCCCGGCCAGCTGGCGCTCCCGCTCCTGCAGGATCGGGAAGAGCCGGTAGATTCGGTCAAGGGACTTTTGTGTATTGGTATTTCCGGTCCCGCCTAAGAGAAGGTTCTCGATCACGGGCATGGTCGGGAAGATCTCACGTTTTTCCGGCACCAGGGCAAGCCCCTTCCGGAAGAGGTTGTACGGGTGACTGCCAAGGATATTTTCACCGTCAAACCGGATCGAGCCGGTTGCGTTCCGGTTGAGACCTACGATCGTCTCGACAGTCGTGGTCTTGCCGGCACCGTTCGGCCCGATCATGGTCACGAGCTCGCCTTTGTTCACGTGGAACGAGAGGTCCCATACAACCTGCAGGCTGGAATGAAAGACATTGAGACCGGAAACATTCAGCATGTTTTTATTACCTCCCTGTTAAAACGCGTCGATATCGCCAAGGTAGGTATCGATGACCCGCTGGTTGTTCACGACTTCGTATGGCCTGCCATCCGCGATCTTCTCGCCATGGTCGAGCACAACGATCCGATCGGAGACCCCCATGATAACACTCATGACGTGCTCGATGATGAGGATCGAGACGCCACGGTCCCGGATGTCGCGGATGAGCCCTACCGCCTCCTTGCTCTCTTTGGGATTGAGGCCTGTCGTGAGTTCATCGAGCAGGAGCAGTTTAGGCTTGCTTGCAAGGGCACGGGCCAGCTGCAGGCGCTTGAGTTCAACGACATTGAGGTTACGGATGAGAGTATCAGCTTTTTCCTGCGGGAAATTGACATCGGACAGGATCTCGAGTGCCTGTTTTCTGGCCTCCTGCATCCCGGGAGCATGCGTGTTACCAAAGAGAACGCCGATCAGGACACACTGCCGGGCGCTCAGGTCCGGGAAGGATTTTGCGATCTGGAATGTTTTGGCTATCCCCCGGTGGCAGATCCGGTCCGCTTTCAGTCCGGTGATATCCTCGCCGTTGAAGGTCACAACGCCAGCGGTGGCGGGGATGATACCGGAGATGATATTGAGAAGCGTGGTCTTGCCTGCGCCGTTCGGCCCGACAAGTCCCACGATCTCGTCTGCGCCAATCTGCAGGTCAACATTGTTCACCGCAGTAAGGCCGCCAATCTGCTTGGTAACACCGGATAGGCTGAGCATGCTGGATCACCAGGAATAAGGGTATTATCTGTGTGATAGGTTAGCACGACAGGCTAATAAATATTCGATATATCCGGGCAGGCAGGAGCATCAGATACCCGGAAAAATATTGTGCATTTTTATACCCTATCTACGCCGTTACATTTCGATTGTGTTATATGTTAGCATGCTGCAGATCTAAAAAGGTACTATGTTCGGATTGCCATTGATTACTGTTGCTCTCGTCGGGGGAGCATTTCTCGCAATTGTTATCGCGTTGTTGATCTGGGGTATGACCTTCAAGGAGCATATCTATGGCTGATATCTTTACCGTCGGCTTGGTAGCCCTCTATTTTATCGGGATGATCCTGATCGGGGTTTACGCTTCAAAAAAGATCCATAGTATGGAGGATTACGTCATTGCCGGAAGATCCCTGGGATTCTGGGTTTTTACGCTCCTGATGATCGGTTCTGTCTGCTCGGGCATGTCGCTCCTCGGAGTGTCGGGACTTGGCTTCAAATTTGCCTGGCCTACCATCTGGGAGCAGCTTGCCGTCCCGGCCTCCATCGCGTTCTGTATCATCTTCTTCGGTGTCAAGATGCATGCCATAGCAAGAAAGTCCGGTTACATGACCGTCCAGGACTACCTTGCCCACCGGTACGAGAGCAATACAACGCTCCGGGCCCTGAGTGCACTCTCCGGTATTGTGGTGTCCATGATCTACCTTGCAGGCCAGTATACTGCGGTGAGTATCATCCTCATGTGGCTCTTTGACCTGCCGCATATCTATGCGCTCCTTCTCGGTGCAGCAATTGTAACAATATATACGGTTATCGGGGGTCTCTATGCCGTATCGTGGACCACCGTTATCCAGGGTGTCATGCTGATTGGCGGCGTGCTCATCATGGCCCCGATGGTCATCATGGCAGCCGGGGGTTTCACCCATGTCAACGAAGTGATGGCAACGATCAATCCCGTCAATGTCGATCCATGGGCATCCGGAGCCGGGGCGGTATTCACCCCAGAGTATGTCATCTCTTTCGTCCTCCTGCTGACCATCGGCCTTGCCTGCGCCCCGCATGTCATCAACAACGTCCTTGCGGCTAAAGACGTCAAGTACTTCAAATGGGCACCGCTGATCGCTTTTGTTGTCTATGGCATTGTCATGTTCCTCATGAAGTTTGCAGGCTTTGCCGGTATGGTGATGGTCAAGGAAGGGCTGATTACTCTTCCTGCCGTGAAGAACGCATCCGATTATATTTTCGTTGCGGGCATCGAGTATGCGATTCCAAACGTGTTCATATGGAGCATAATTGGCGTCATCGTCCTTGCCGCAGTGATGTCAACAACAGACCGGCTGATGCTCACCATCGGCACGTACTTCTCGTGGGATATCTACAAGAAGATCTTAAGACCCGATGCACCGGACAGCCAGGTTCTCCGCGTGAGCCAGATCATGGTCTTCGTTGCAGCAGCAGTCACCCTGCTGATGGCCATCAATCCCCCGGACATGCTTGTCTGGCTGATCTGGGCCGGCATCGGGATCATGTTCTCCACCTTCGCAGTCCCGCTGCTTGCCGGGCTCTACTGGCGGGGAGCCACCCGCGAGGGAGCGATCTCTTCAATGGCCCTTGGCCTGATAGCTGCCCTGTTCTTTGGCGGCCTGAGCTACTTCAAGATAAAGCTCTTCGCCATGCCCATGCACTTCTCGTTCTATGCCTTCGTCATATCGGTTCTCGCGATGATCGTTGTCAGCATTATGACAAAGAAGACGTCTGAGAAGGTGCTTGACGAGACGATGACCGGGTGGTACATCCGGAAGTAATCTTTTTTCCCGTTCACGGTATCCCCGCAGGCAGGTATGAGCGCGGATATGGTTTGATATTCACACAATCATATTGTGACAGTGAGCTGACTCAGAAATGAAAACCAGAGATTTATAAAAATGGGAGAGCGAACAAGAATCTGGCATCCGTTACGATGGGTGTTATGACATTTTATCCGATACGCAGAACTGCGGTACCTGCGGCAATACCAGCCCGGTGGGACTCGTGCGCAACAAAAGCGTATGCGCACCGGCACCGAAGACAACGATTCCTGCCTATACGGGGTAACAGCGTCATCTTACCCCTATACATATAAATCCGGCCGCTCAACCTGTACGCAGTGACGACAGCAGTACTCGGCGGCGGCCTTTCGGGTCTCACGCTTGCACGCCTTCTCCATGAGCGGGGTGAGAAGGTTATTATCCTCGAGGCGGAGCCGGAGTGTGGCGGGCTCTGCCGCTCCCGGACGGAAAAGGGATTTACCTTTGATACCGGGGGTTCCCATATCATTTTTTCCCGGGATCAGGAAGTCCTCTCCTTCATGCGCAGGATGATTGAGGAGAACGAGCAGCGTAATAACCGCAACACCAAGATCTTCTATAAGGGCAGGTACGTGAAGTACCCGTTCGAGAACGGCCTGTATGAATTGCCGGAAGAGGACCGTTTTTTTTGTATCAACGGGTTCATCAGGACCCTGATTGCTGTTGAAAAAGGTGAGATTCCACTACCGGAAAATTTCCGGGAATGGATCTATTATACATTCGGCAACGGGATTGCCGAATGCTATATGGTACCCTATAACGAGAAGATCTGGAAATATCCCGCGGAAAAGATGTCCCTCCACTGGGTTGACGGCCGTATTCCCCGGCCTCCGGTCGTGGATATCATCAAATCGGCTATCGGGATCGAGACCGAAGGTTACACGCACCAGGCAGTCTTCTCCTATCCGCTGGACGGCGGGATCGAGGCGCTGGTACGAGCTATCGCAGAACCGCTCTTACCGTTTATACGGACCGGGTTCCGGGTATCATCACTGACCAGAAAGACCGGTGAATGGCATATCAGCAATGGCCGGGAGACCATCACTGCCGACCGGATTATCTGCACGATACCGCTCCAGCACCTCCTCCCCTGCCTTGAAGGGGTACCGGAGAGTGTGACCGCAGCCTGCCGGGCACTCGTCTACAATTCCCTGATCTGTGTCAATATCGGCATCAGGGGTGTTGTTCCCCCCATTTCATGGGTATATATTCCCGATAAGAACCTGGGGAATACGAACCGGCTTTCCTTCCCGTCGAACTTCAGCCGCACCACAGCGCCGGACGGCTGCAGCGCAATCCTTGCGGAGATCACACACTCGCCGGGTGATGAGATGAGCAGCATCCCCGATGCCAGACTCATTGATGAGGTCCTGCATATGCTGGAATCGATGAAGATCTGTACACCGGACCAGGTCGTCTTTACATCGGTACAACGCCAGCCGTTTGCCTACGTGGTCTATGACCTCGGTTATCAGAAGCATATCGCCATTGTGCAGGACTACTGCCGGTCGCGCGACATCCCGCTCGTCGGCAGATTTGCCCAGTTCGAGTACCTGAACATGGACGGCTGCATCCGCAGTGTCATGGACTTCGTGAAGTCATACCCCCGGGAATAATGCAGTGCATCATCCTTATCACTCATCCAGCCCAAATTTTGTACAGGAGCAAAAAAACGCCATGATATCGGTGATCATCCCGACCTTTAACGAAGAGGAGAATATCGGCCAGTGCCTCGTCTCGCTCTCCCACCAGACTCTCCCGCGGAACGGGTACGAGATCATCGTTGTTGATGGCGGGTCAAAGGATGCTACCTGTGAGATAGCAAAAAAATATGCCGACCAGGTCTTTGTCCAGACCAGCAGGAAAGTCGGCGGGGCACGGAATGACGGCGTGAAGGCAGCAAAAGGGGAGATCATCGCCACCACGGACGCCGACTGCATCCTCCCGCCGGACTGGATCGAAAGGATAATCGAGGATTTCAAAGATCCCGGGGTTGTACAGATCTACGGCCCGGTATACCCGATTGAGGAAGGGATCCAAAACCAGTTCTCGCTCTTCCTGGCGAACACATTCTCAAGAATAGGGTATTACAGCAGGACCTTTTTCTACACGCTCGGGTGCAATACCGCCTTCCGCAGGGAAGCATTTGAAAAGGCCGGCATGTACCGCTGCATCGATGCCGGGGACGACCTCGAGATCGCGATGCGGTTGAAAGACCTCGGCAGCATAATGTTCGACAACCGGCTCAAAGTCGGCTTCTCCATGCGGCGCTACCAGAAGTTCGGGACATTCCAGTCACTCTACGAGTGGATCTCTATCGTAGCCGATGGCGGCGAGAGCGGGAAATACTCGTACACACAGAAGAAGTACAAGTGAGGGAAAATCCCTTTTTTCCTTCCAGGTTTCCATGACCGATCACCCCACACACTCTCCCGATCCCCAGGCAATTGCGGAGCAGATCCGTCTCTTCAATGCAAGCGAGTTTGCCCTGCTGCTCGGCATGGAGATCGTTGAGGCATCTGAGGGGTACTCCCGTGTCACCATGGACTGTGCCGGTAAGCTGAACCCGGGCGCTGTTGCCCATGGGGGGGCTATCTTTGCCCTCGCCGATCAGGCCTTCGGGATCGCAGCAAACTGTTGCGGGATCCACCGCGTTGCCGTAACGGTGAGCATCCAGTATATCGCACCGGCAAAAGGAAAACTTGTAGCAGTAGCCCGGCGCGTTGCGGATAACGGCAACTGCGACACCTATTGCGTCATGGTGCATGAAGGCGAACGGGCGGTTGCGGAGTTTACCGGTGTTGCATTCCGGGTCTGAGATCTGTCCCTTGTTGGATTTTTTGAAATTTTCTGCTTTGTAGAGACGGGCATGAACTTTGTCAGTTCATACCGGAACCATGAAAATCGCAGATATGAGGGCTCCCCGCATCAGGGCCCCTCGCGGGGCACGGCGGGACAGTTTGTGTGTTTTTAAAAACGCTCCCGGTTATTAACCCGCGCGGGGGCGTCCCTTTTAGGTGCGGCAGCGTTCATCGCAAATAATTGAGAGAATAAAAAACCCTAAAATCACATTTGTTTAATGCAATTTTCAGGGGAAATAATTTAAAAACCTGACGCTCCCGGGGTTTCGCCCCGCCGCTGGGGCACACCGTTGCGATAGTGCTGTATTTTATAAAAAAAACTGGACGTTTCTATAAACGTCAGAGCGGCGCATCGTATGCGCCCCCCGCCACCTTTATCCACCCCCTCTTCCAACATTCCCCCCATGACACCGGAACAGGATGCCGTAACAACCGTTGCCAGCCTGATGGCGCTTGCTGCACGGACAGCCCCAAAAGGAAAGGGTATTGACACCATCGAGATCCGCGTGCTGGTAAAAAAGGACCTGAAAAAGCTTGCCGCACGGCTGAAAAAACTGGGAAACGATCGGGGCATCGGGTTCTTTCTCCGGGATGCAAAGAATCTTGCCGACTCGGACGGGTGCGTGCTGATCGGCTGCAGGGGCCGCGAAACCGCCGGCCTCAACTGCGGCGGCTGCGGCTACGCCACCTGCGCAGATCTCACAAAAGCTGCGATGAAGATGAATGGACCGAAAACAATGTTCGAAGGCCCGAATTGTACCCTCCGCATGACCGATCTGGGTATTGCGGTAGGCTCCGCAGTCAAGACCGCTCAGATCCATAACGTTGACAACCGTATCATGTACTCCGGCGGTGTTGCCGCCCGGGACATGGGACTTTTCAGCAGGGACTGTACCGTTGTATACGCGATTCCGCTCTCAGCAACCGGTAAGAACATCTTTTTCGACCGGCCCTCAGGGCATTAATCATCCCATTTTTAAAAAAAAATTGAAGGAGGATTCTGTATGTTTTTCACGTATACTTACGTCTCTGATTA
Organism: Methanoregula sp. UBA154; assembly: GCA_002502245.1. Classification (GTDB taxonomy): domain Archaea; phylum Halobacteriota; class Methanomicrobia; order Methanomicrobiales; family Methanospirillaceae; genus Methanoregula. Next base: position 65,840 of record DAPW01000005.1, on the reverse strand, counting down.
TTCTGATGATCCCGCTGCCCGCTCCGGAACCTCATAGCGGATCATCCTCCCATGGGGAAAATCATATCATTTATCTGCACCGGACCGGTCCGGGAAGGCATTGCGCTGATCTTAAGGAGGGGTGGAATACCCCCATGAAAATTATATCCGTTTCTTTTGGGACCTGATACTCATCTGATGCACGGAAACTTTTTTCTTTTACCCCCCCTAACTGCACTTGATACCTATGGCGAAAATGATGATACGCGGGGGCGACCTCGACCTGGTGGAGTACGAGTTCCCGACATTCCCCCCGGGAACGAACCTCAAGACGCTCGGCTTTGAGAAGAAGAAGTTCATGCTCAAACCGGTCAAAGGTACGGTTACCGTGCGGGCACCGGCACGGATTCACCTTACCGTGCTCGATATGAACCGCTTTGCCCCGGACCATGCCGGCGGGGGCGGGATCGGGTTCGCGATCCAGTGCTACTGCTCCGCAGAAGTCAGCTGCACAAAAAAGGCGATCTCGGTTGATTATGGCCGGGCTGCCATCATCGAGAACTTTGTGGCAGTATTCAAAAAGGCAGTCGGCTACACCGGTGGCTTTACGATCAGGATAACCGATCACCAGCACCAGCATGTCGGTCTCGGTTCAACGAGCACGGTCATGATAGCCGTTGCTACGGCAATGAACGAGGCCGTGGGCTCACCGCTCTCGAATACCCAGCTGCGGCACCTCATCGGCCGCAATTACTGTGAAGAAACCGCTGACGGAAACATCGCGTTCGGGTTTGAAACCGGGGTTGGTCCAGCTGTCAGTACGTATGGCGGCATGGCGGTTATGGGCGATGAACTTGCGCTTGTCTACCACCACCCCTTCGCTGAAGGAAAAAATATCTTCATCATCATCCCCCCGATCAAAATCTCATCTGCCGGGACACAGGAGTTCGACCTCCTTATGAACAAGGGTCGAAACCTCGATTACATCGACCGGGAACTCAAGGCGTACATGTTCCTCATGGACCTCATACCTGCACTTGAACGCGACGATCTCAAAAAGATTGGAGATATCATCTGGGAGATCGAGTTCCGGGGTTCGAAACGGGCAGAGGTGGAACATCACAGCTACGGGATCTACCACTACATGAGCCTGCTGCGGGAGGCAAAACTCGAGTTCGTGGGCATGAGCTCGGTAGGACCTTCCATAGCTGTTGTCACAGATAAGGATCGTAAATCCGTTGAGAAGATCTTAAAACCCCTCGGGCTGAAAATTGCCATTGTCACAAAGGCAGACAACCAGGGCCTTCAGGTAGTCCACACGGCGTAGCCACGGTTATTTCCGCTCACTTTTTTACCGAAGGAAAATCCACACTTCCACAATAAAACATTCAGGATTTGCTTAAGGGGTCCGTGGCAGTCCCCGGACCACCGCGTGTCTGAGGATAGTGTGGTCATACTGAGGCACGATACCGTTAGAAGATACTCCGGCTACGGCGACAAAGGCTGGATTTGCCGCGGCCCCGGGGAAGCGTCATCAGATTTAAAAAAAATCTCAAATGGATGTGTTTCCCCTTATGTCTTTTTTGACCTCTGCACCAACCATCCCCGGACAATGTTGTAGAAAATAAAGAGGAGGGCGCCTCCCGTCAGCAGCATGACACCGATGATGAGATAACTCATATTTTCCTGGACAATAGTCAGCGTGCCAAAATAGTACCCGGCCATAACCAGCCCGAGTGTCCAGCAGGTGCCCCCGAGAATATTGTAGAGAATGAAACGGCGGTACTGCATGGAGCCGACTCCGGCAAGGAACGGGGCGAAGGTGCGGACGAACGGGACGAAGCGGGCAACGAAGATCGTTGCCCCGCCATACTTTTCATAGAACCCGTAGGTACGGTCGATATACTCTTTCTTTACCAGCGTCGGGAACCGTTCAAGAAAGAGGCGGGGGCCTACATAATTCCCGATCCAGTAATTGACCGTATCTCCCAGAACAGCCCCGAGGATAATTGCAATAAGGAGCACCCAGATGTCGAGCAGCCCGCTCGCTGCCGCTGCACCGCTGACAAAGAGCAGCGAATCGCCCGGCAGGAACGGGAATATGACAAAACCGGTCTCGAAAAAGATGATGATGAAGAGGATGAAGTACGTCCAGATCCCATATTCCTGGATAACCGCGACCATATTCTGGTCGATATGAAGAAAAATAGTGATCAGCGAATCAATCATAGGTTCCGAAAAATTATGTGTTTGGTCTCTATATTAACCTAGAGTCCGGTTCCATCATCGCTTTAGAAAAAGGTTTCGTTATAAACCATCCGGTATCCATGGTTCTCTACTGAAATGATTATCATTTATGAGTGCTGAATACTAGGATGCTTACCGATCCAGTAAGGTTGATCCCATGTCATACACCAATCAAATAATCCTCTGTTGTCTGGTGTTCGCCTGCAGTTTTTTTATTGCAATGCCGGCAAACGCATTCATCGCCAACTCACTCGATATCACGGTTAACGATAACGGCGATGCCGTCGCTACATTCGGTTTTACCCTCCAGGGGATCATTGAGAACTCCATTCCCCAGTCTATGCTTGAGGAGGAACTCAAGAAAGGCCTCACAACGAGCGAAGAGCCCCCGGAACTCATATCCATGGACCGATCAAGTGCTGTCCTCCGGATGAAAAAATTTGCTGCTACAGCCGATGTCCCGACAGGAACGGAATACCGCACGGTTACCATGGACTTTAAAAAAGCGGAGATCGCCCTGCAGAGTTCTGCGCTCAGCAGTGTGGTGTCTGCTGACTTTTCACCGGAAAGGATTGTCCTGACCTTCCCGGATTCATATACACGGGAGTTTTCGGATGTCGATGTCCTCCCTGCGGTCTTCCACACCGTCATTGATCCGGCCAGAATTACCCATCCGTCAATGGTCGTTACGGTAACCACATCCACCGCAGCGAAAGGTTCCATCAATGTCACCTCATCACCAGGGAATGTGACGGTGTACCTGGATTCCCGATATATCGGAGAAGCCCCCGGATTCTTTCCGGAGATCGATTCCGGTACCCATATTGTGGATTTTACAAAAGACAGTTTTTCCCCGGTCAGAAAAACTGTGACCGTCCTTGAGGGAAAAACAACCACCATACTGGTGGTTCTCGAGTACATCTCCCCGGTGACAACGGAAGAATCATCATCAGCCTCCGGGTCTGTCTGGCTGGTTATGATAATCGCTCTTCTCGCTCTTGCTGGCGGCGGATATTACTACTGGTCGGTAAAACGGAAGAATGACGAGTGGGAGGATGATGATATCGTTGATGAAAGTGAGTAAGACCGTGCGTATCCATTTTACTGCCTTTTCTTCAGGACCGGAATTGTCAAAACAGCACCGGCCGCTCTGGCAGAAGGCATGAGAACAGTCCTTTCGTACAAAAGGTAAACAGCCGTTAGTCAGCCGGATTTTTTAAATTCCGCAACGATCTCTGCCCGGGGCAATACGGTTCCCCTGACCCGCATCGCCCACCGGTGCTGTATCAGAAGCCGTACTGCAAGACCGGCAAAAAGGGTCGGGAGCTCATCATCGGTGAAATAGTGGGTGGCGATACCGTTTTTTCTCAGGAACGTCCCCGGTTCAGTTTCTTTACCGCGGCCATACCGGAAGTCTCCGGTAGAGAAATCGCGGAAATACAGTGTACCTCCGGGTGCAAGAAGGCGGAGAACCTCGCTCGCCATGTGCCGGCGCCCGTCAACGGAAAGGTGACCGGTGATATGGGAAGCAATGACCGCATCAAAGGAATTATTGCGGAACGGGGTCTTCCTGATATCCGCGATTAGGATCCTGGCCTGATCCGGATCCGCACAGGTATGCCGGCACAGGAATGCGGCATGCGGGGAAAAATCAACAGCCGTCACACAACAGCCTCCCCCAACAAGAGCTGATACTGTTTTTCCATTACCGCAACCGAGTTCGAGAATGCGGGAAGAATGCGGCAGCCGGGGAAGAGAGCCGGCACTGCCACCCCAGAGCCGTCCGCGACGCAGGTAGTCATCATCCCAGGGATTATGGCGGGTGTTCATGACGGCTCACATCCTTGTCGCATACTCTCATAAACACCTTCGTATCGTGCGCGTATAATACTCCTCCTATAAGCCGGGGGGATCGCACTCGGCGTAACTCTTGATATGTTCGGCGGCTCCAACACGATTCTTGCCCGGATCGAGATCCCGGAAAAAACCGATATCAACGAGCAGATAGCCCATATCGAAGAGCTCCAGCCCGGGACGATTTCCACGAGCAGGACCGGGTGCCGGCTTCCGGGTCAGGTACTGTGCAAAGAAACCGGACGTACCCGTATACCCGTGCCAAGGAGTACTGATCGTTTTCTCGTTGCCCTGCAATTCAGCGGTTTTCCGTACGGGAACCCGTTTCAAGCAGGCAGGACAGACGTGCAATTTCATGAATTGCAGAAGAATGCTCTTCATCGATTGGTGCACCGCTGATACCGTTCTCTGATACACCCTGGTCGAACGGTATCAGGGCAAGGAGTGCAATCCCGTTATCTTCCGCAAATGTCCGCAGGGCATGTTCCTGCGAAGGGCCGGTTATCCTGTTACCAACAAGCCCGACCTGCCGTATCGCAGAGGCTGCGGCCATCCGGCAGATCGTCCGTGCCACCTCTAGGGATCTCCGGTTGGCATCCGACACGACCAGCATCGTGTCCACGTGTTCCGCGGTGGCACGTCCGAGATGTTCAATCCCGGCATCCATATCGAGGATGACTACTTCGTCACGTTCAACAATGAGATGCCGGAGGAGCGCCTTCACAACAGCATGGGCCGGACAGGTACACCCGGAACCCATGGAACGGACGGTCCCCATCACCATCAGATGTGCTCCGGAAGGTGTCAGAACCGTATGGTGCTCGATGATATCATCAACGGTAAAGTTAAGCCGGAAAATCCCGGAATAATCCGCACCGGTCTTGAGCCGGATCAGGTCATCATTCTCGGCAATGGGGACGATCGTGCCTGCTTCATCTGAGGAGAGTCCCAGGGTCAGGGCAAGGTTGGGTGAAGGATCGGCATCGATGGCGATCACGGGGTGTCCACCGGCAGCAAACCGTGCAGCCAGCATTCCTGCCAGGAATGTCTTGCCGGTCCCTCCCTTCCCGGATACTGCAATCTTCATAATCAGGTATTTCCTGCAATAAGAGAATTGGATAGTCGGCCCTGAAAGATATTTTGTCCGGATGGGGGCAGGAAACGACCGGGTGATGAAAAGCTCAAGGACCGGCAGGGAAGCACAATGAACATCCTGCCCTCTCGTGACCACGGCCCGGTCCCGATATACCTGATACTAATTGCCGGGAAAGCTACTCTGTCAGGGACTATAAACGATGCTGAATGTCCCTGTATCACCAGCGGTATGATGAGCGGTTTTTTTACCGGTAACTCTGCCGATACTGTCTGGTAGCTGACGATCGCACCCGCTATGATCCATGTTATCCTCCCGGCATCCCTGGCGAATTTCGGTATCAGGAGAATGTGCAGGTCCTGCGGCACAAAAAGTACCAGCTTTTTCCGCCGGGGCTGTACCCGGCAAAAAAACCAGTCCACCTCAGGGCAGCCTGAGGACTGCCGCAAAAAATTATCCAACACGTGAGGAATGAAAAAAATTGATGCAAAAACGGTTTTTTTACCCCCTTCAGGAAATCAGATGCATATACAATCTTAACATAGTACTACCAATATCAGGACTGATGATCGTGCTGAATCCGTATGGTGCATATACATGACTGCAAATCCCCAGACCTGCCGGAAATGCGGCAGCCCGGTTACTCCCGGGATGAAATTTTGTGAATCGTGCGGTGCAAAGATCGAAGCCCTGCCGGCCTGCCTGCAGTGCGGTGCAGCGCTTGGAGCAAATGCAAGGTTCTGCGAATCCTGTGGAGCACCGGTAAGCCCGGCTGCTGCGCCACCGGTAACAATACCGGTAGTGGCCGCACCTGTCGCTGCCCCGGTCTCACCGGCACCTGATACCACTTCACCCCGGGAGGCCCAATCCCCGGCTGAACCGCCGGTGAAGGAGACACCGGCAGAGGTCGCGAGGGTTGCTGCCATGGCTGCTACCTGGTCCCGTGCTGACGCTGTTGATAATAATACCATACCTCCCGAAGAGACCGACCCGAAACCCCCCCTCCCGCAGCAGACCATGATCCTTGCCGGGATCCTGGTCCTTGCCCTGCTCGGTGCGGCAGTGTATTTCGTCGTGCTCCCCATGCTTTCCGGTGCGGGTACAACCCCGCCGGGATCGGTCCCACCGGCCGTCCCGGGACCTGCCGGGTCCCCGCCAGCGCCTGCTCCCGACAGCAGTACGGTAACGCTTACTGCCGGTCCCACCCAGGTGCTCCCCGTGAACCGCGACCTTATCATCGATGTCGAACGGGATGCGATCTCCTCCATCATTACGGTAAAATTCCAGGGAGGGGAAGGTCAGTACGCGGTCAGGGAGCTGGCGGTTACCCTTACGCGATCCGATGGAACCGTTGAGAGAAAATCCTTCAGGCCGGAATTCCGGGGGACCTTTATCACCCTCCAGGGAACGCAGAGGACCGACCGGGTCGAGATTACTGCCCATTTCTATAATGGCGAATCTTACAAGGTTGTTGACAAGGTCTTCGAGTACAAGAAACGCAGCGGATAATCTTTTGGGTAAAGTGTTATTTTAACCCTTAAGTTCAAGAAGGATTTCCGAGGGAAAAAACAACAAAAATTGCCTACCAAAATGGAAGGCGAAAAAGTGCACCTGCCGATGATCGAAAAATGCTGACGCTCCAGGGGCTTCGCCCCGCCGCTATGGCGCCCCGGTTGCGATAGTGCTGTATTACCTAAACCGTGATTTTGGGTAATATGGAGGAATCGCATGCGCCCCCGCCCCCAATGGGGGGCAGGGCTGGCGCAAGGGGGGACTACTGTTAGAGCTAGAAGTCAGGGACTAAGTTGATACTTTACCCATCTTTTTTTAATCCTGGACGGAAAAATGGGAAAAAACGCGGGAATGTATACCCTATCCCGGAATCAGGGCAGTTCCCCGAGTTTCCGGTTCACCAGCACGATCAGGTCCTCTTTTGTCTGCACTCTGTTCAGTTCATCTGCTGAGATAAAGAGGCTTCGTGTCTTCCGGTTGTGAAGGATTACCGCGGGCAGCGGGGTGATCAATGCCCCGAATTCATCCTCATATTCATCATGGTAGAGGAACCGGCACGGTATCCTGAGTGCCTGGATATATCGTTTCCAGATCTTTTTTATACCAACCGGGCTTGAAATAAGGGCGAGCAGGTTGCACCCCGGTTCCTTGCCATTACTGAGTTTCTGAGAATAATCCTTGATAGCAGAGAGGTTTCCCCGGTTACAATTATAGATAAAGATCAGGTTCCGGCCGGACCGCATAATACATCACTTACACTGCAAGGATTAAGGATTTCCGGCAGTACCAGATCCGGGACTGATTCAACGGTCTGCTTCTTTGTTCAGGCACCGTTAATCGGAATATCCGTGCTTCCGGTCAAATGCCCACCAAGGCGTATTCCCGTCAACAACCCATACCTGTTTCATGGATCCGGGCGGGAATTTATCCTCGCAATCACACGGGGTTCCATCATCTTTTGCGATGCCATACCGGCCGGAACGTCTTCTCCTCTCAAAGAGATTCCGGCAGCACGGTTGTCTCGTCTGATACCGGGAAGAAGCAATATACGACCAGCGCACCAGTTCGTGCCGGTTGCAGGATCCGCACCGCAGTACCGTTGTATAGACTCCAGAGGACTATAATTCCGGTCCTGATGGTCATCCGTCTATTCGGGCGCAGGGAATACGGATTTCTGCATCTGGTGATCAGGTGTTGAGCTGCCCGCCGATGACAGTTGCGTTCACGTTCATCAGTATTGGTTAAAACCGGATGCATCGGTTCAACATAAGAATTAAAAACGATAAATTATGATGGGTTATAATTTCATAGGAATGCAGAAATGACAGTGCGAAGGTTATTCCATGCTTGACATCAGGTTCGTCCGGTCACATCCGGAGATAGTAAAAGCAGATTTACTGAAGAGAAACGATCCCGGGAAGATTGAATGGGTCGACGACCTGCTCAGAAAAGACGCACGGTCCCGGGAGCTCAAGGTTGAGACCGATACCCTTCGCCAGCGGCGGAACGCGATTGCCCGGGATATCAATGCAGCAAAAAAAGCCGGGCTGGATGTACGGGATCTCCTTGCAGAGGCTGCCGCCCTGCCCCAGAAAATCCGCGCCTGTGATACCGAGCAGGAAGAGATCCGGGATACGATCCATAATTACCTCATGCGCATACCCAATATCCTGCATGACAGTGTTCCGGCAGGCAAAGATGATTCTGAAAATGTTGAGATAAAACGGTTCGGTACTCCGCGTACGGTTGACTTCGAGCTGAAAAACCACGGGCAGCTGGCTGTCGACAACAACTGGGCTGACTTTGAACGGGCAACAAAAATTTCGGGTGCAGGGTTCTATTTCCTGAAAGGCAGCCTGGTCCTTCTGGACCTTGCACTCCAGCGGTATGCCCTCGACCTGCTGGCGAAAAAGGGATTTATACCGGTTATCCCCCCCTACATGATCAACCGCTCCTCGTACGAGGGGGTCACGGATCTTAAGGACTTCGAGAACGTGATGTACAAGATCGATGGCGACGATGCATACCTGATCGCGACCAGCGAACACCCGATCGGGGCAATGTACCGGGACGAGATCTTCGAAGAGAAAGACCTCCCCCTCCGTCTTGCCGGCATCTCTTCGTGCTTCCGCCGGGAGATCGGCGCGCATGGACTGGACACCAAAGGGCTGTTCCGGGTCCATCAGTTCACCAAGGTGGAGCAGTTTGTATTCTGCCGGCCGGAAGACTCGTGGACCATTCATGAAGAACTGCTGGCCAATGCAGAGGAGCTGTTTTCCGGACTTGGCCTGCCTTACCGCGTGGTGAATATCTGTACGGGCGATATCGGTACGGTGGCCGCCAAGAAGTACGATATCGAAGTGTGGATGCCGCGGGAGAATGCATACAAGGAAGTGGTTTCATGTTCGAACTGCACCTCATACCAGGCCGTGCGGCTGAATATCCGGGTCCGGGACAAAAAGGATTTTGAGTCCAAGCAGCACATCCATACCCTCAACTCGACCGCGATTGCGACATCCCGGGTTATCAGGGCAATCCTTGAAAACAACCAGCAGAGCGATGGATCCGTTGAAGTCCCCGAAGTCCTCAGGATCTATATGAATAACGGTAAATTTTTATGATTGTGGAGATTTTATTCCGGAATAGCAGGATGAAATCCGGAAATCCTTATCTGCTGATGACCGCTTATATATAATCAGAAGGTGGTTGTGTGAGTTATCCCGAATTGTACAGCGACGAGCGCGTTGTTCTCCAGGCGCAGAATGTAAAAGTAAAATCCGTGTCGTTTGAGGTCGTCCTCACCACACGCCGCCTTGTCCTCATTGACACAAAAAAGCATACCATCCCCCCGCAGGAGATTAACCTGGCCACCCTCAAAGATGTGGAGAGCGGCGAGAATGCCATCCGTGATCCGACGATTACCATCTCCATCATAACCATCAGCGGAAACACCCGCCAGATGGTTCTGACCTTCTCCAAAACAAGCGGCGGGGAACGGAGACGTGAATCTGACGAATGGGTCCGGGCGCTCAGGCAGAATATCACTTCAACCGTGTACCACCCGGTCACCCAGGCACCCCCGAAAGAGACGGAGCCTGCATTGGCACCGGCTCCCCGCAGGATTGATATTACCAGTAACCCCCCTCCGAAAAAACGGATCGAGATCGCCCGGCCCATGAAAAAGATCATTGAATCTGTTCCGGCAATGCCGGTTCCGGTAGAAACAACGTCCCTTCCCACCGGCTCATTCTGCAACCGGTGCGGCAACCGCGTTCCTCCGGAATCGGTCTTCTGCAACCGGTGCGGGACATTGGTTGTACAGGACACGGGTGCTGAAAATCTTCCGCCGGAATCTATCGATGTTCCGCCGCCGCAGACCGCACCGCCACCCGAGCCGGCTGTCCCGCAGATTCAGGTCGCACCTCTCCAGGTTCCCGTTGAGGCAGCGGAGAAAAAAGAACGCCCGATTGAAGAAGTTATCCACTCAATCGAACCACTTATCGAAGATTCCGTCCCGCGGACCGCCCCGGCCCCGCTTGTCCCGTCAAAACACCTCCCGCATGCAGCACAGCTCGCCGCTATGACCGAACCTTCCGGCCAGGTCCCGCCGGAAGCACCCGCCAGTCCCCCGGATATAACAGCGCCGCCGGTGGACGTGCAGTGGCCCGTGCTGTCACCATCGACCGTGAATGAACCCTTACCGCCCCCTGCGGAACCGGGATCAGTTTCGGCGGAACCGGGATCGGCCCCTGTACCTTCCCCCGTACCCCCGCCGGTCCAAGCACCAGTGCCTCCGGCACCCTCGCGGAAGAGATCGTTCGCCATGATCGCGATCCTTGCTCTGGCAGTTCTTGCGGTCATTGCAGGAGTATATATTTTCATGCAGGACCAGTCCGGCACTCCGGAAGGCATCCCGACTACGGTCATGACGGTTCCTGCAACAACCGTTCAACCATCAATCGTCCCGACCGCTGTGACGACAGCAGTACCCTCAGCTACCCCGCAGGTGACAGTACCCCCATCACTAGCGGTACCGCAGAGTGGTGTCTGGGTGAAAATCATGTATCCCGGCAAATATGCCGGATCGGTGGGAACGCCTGGCCGTCTGAAGGAGATTGAAAACAGCGGCGAGCACCTCTATCAGATACCGACATCTGAGGGCCCGGTTGTCGTCTCAATCCAGAAGGATGACGGGTCACTGAGCGAGCTTGCGGTGGAAGTGTACAAAGACGGTGTCCTGATAAAGCATGCGGCAACGATTGCCCCAAGGGGACTTATTGAGATCCAGACGCTCTTACAACTGGCAACAGAGACAACCATCCCTGTCACTACTCCTGCATAATCCCCTTTTCATTTTGGGTATAATGCCATTCCAACGCATCATTTTTCCTGGAATCTACCGGACGACTCATTCAGCTATTCAAGGTTCTTCGCCTCAGGCTCGCACCCGCCATCGTGGCGACACCCTTAATGCGATAGGACGATTAAACTGTCTGGACCATTGATCAAATCCGTCTGCAGCTTTCGAACCTTTTTTCTATGATTCTGTAAAAATTTTTGTGATTGATCAACGAGAGCCACCTTTTTAAAAAGGGTAATGTGCCATTTCAGCACCAAATTTTCAATTATTCATGGGACCGTGTCCTTCAGACACTCCTCGGGACTTCGGCAATACCTTCGCCCCCGACGTTGAGGCGACCCCCACATTGTGATAGAACAGTATTACCTTTTTTTGGAACGATGAAAAATTTTAATGAAAATAACGTGCTTTTTCACACTCCATTTTAGTTCATTTTTATAAACATATTTTCACGTCGAATAGCAAAATTTATTTTTGGGGTTTTATAAGCACTTTACCCTTTAAAAATAGGTGAGCACTGCAAAAATTTTGGATCCGTTGAATTCCTCATGAAGTACGATGGGGGGTGATGCCCCCTTACCCCGATAAGGAGGGGAGCCGCCGACCCGAAGGGCGCCGGAGCGGCGGCTTCAAACACCGGATATCCTGAAGTGGCAACGGATTATTCCGTTTAAGAGAACAGCTCATACGTCGTCATCGCATTGAGGGGGTGCCCCAGCGGCGGGGCGAAGCCCCGAGAGCGTTACTAAATCTCAAATGATTTCCCATGAAAATTGCATGAAACAAATGTGATTATAGGATTTTTTACTCTCTCAATTATTTGCGATGAACGCCGCCGCCTCCGAAGGGACGCCCGCGCGGCGGGTCTATAACCGGGAGCATTTTGGAAAATACGAAACTGCCCCGCCGTGCCCCGCAAGGGGCCCTGAGGCGGGGAGCCCTCATATCTGCAATTTTCATGGTTCGGTGTGAACTGACAAAGTTCATGCCCGTTTCTACAGTGAAGAAATGTTCATTCAGGGAATCATCAATGAACGTAAATCCCTGTTCTTATTTGTGGCTTATTTTAAGGAATCACCAATTTTTTTCAGGGTTTTACGTCCGAACCTCAATTCTGTTTTTATGGTCTCTTAATGACTATACCCTGATTTCAAAAACGCCGCTGATGAAAAAGCCGGTATGTGTACCCGGGACAACCAGCGGGATTACTTCACGCAACCCGGAATAGAACCGGCGCCGGTTACCAGGNNTTTATCTGCGTTTATCTGCGTGTAACTGCAAACAGACCGGATCTATCCGGAAAAAAAGAGTGCAATGCACCGGTGCCTTGCCCCCTGTTTTTTTCCAGGTGACAGGACACCTTCAGAACGCGAATAAGAAGGTTCACAAAAAATTCACGGCATCGGTGCGATCACAAGGTCTGTGTACTGGATGTGTTTTCCAAAGATCTTACTGCCCGATCCACGTGACACGGTTATCCGGACACTCCCAAATGAAGGCCGGGCAACGATCCGACTCTCCGGGTTGTCCACCCGTTTCCAGATTCTATATGATGTTTCTTTTGGCAATTCGGTTTGGCAAGGCACCGGTGCAGTGCAAACCTTGATAATTTCATAACATTAGTTGTCTTCCAGACAATTCAGTCCAAAGTCCATGGAGCATGGTGAGGGGATACCTATGGAAAAAGGAATAGACAAGACCTACACGGAGGTGTGCAAGACATATTTTCCCCGCTGGAATCCATGGAAATATACCTATAATCCGGATTGGACAGGTGGATGGTGCAATACCGAACAAAAACACATTTATTTAGGTCGGCAACCAGCCGGGATCAAAGGTGCTCTTTCACCGGAAGCGTTCATCATACATCAGGTATGTCACGCGGTCGGAAACACCGGCCATGGGAAATGCTGGCAGAACCGCATGCTGAAGGCTGCAAACAGAGCAAAACGCGATAATCCGAAACTCTCGGGGGAGATAACCGCTCACGTGCAAAGGTACCGGCTGTCTCCGGAATGGAGCTGTCGTGAGGAGATTCAGCTGCTTTATCAACGCATCAAAAATTCGTTCGCTGGCAGGTATCCGGCGAGCCGATCGTACGACATTGAAGCAGTGCTGGAATATCACCTGCATGAAATGGGTATCAGAAAAGAGTGGGATAAACCGCTGTTTGAGAGAGTGATGCAACGCGGACGAGAGATCGCTGAAACACAGTCCCGCTTACGATAATATACCATGACCAGGAACCTGCACGCGGCAGGGTAGTAACCTGGGAACAACAGGTTGATATATGTGCTCATCAATTTTCTGTCATTCCAAGGGTGGGATTAGTACATGGGTTTACTGAAACAAGGGGTATTTGTAATGATTCTCATTACCTTTCTGGCAATGGGCATTGGCAGCGTGAGCGCAGCAGTTCCAAATCCGGCCAATGGCCATTTCTATGAACTGGTTAATGCTGCTGGTATCGATTGGTCTGCAGCGCGTGCAGCTGCATCCGAAATGACGCAGGGAGGCCCTCTCTGCAGTGGTCACCTTGCGACCGTCACGAGCCAGGAAGAGAACAATTTTATCGTCTCTGCATTTACCGCCGGGGCTCTTTCGAATAAATGGATTGGTGGCTTTCAGGATGGCGCAAACAGTAGTACCGTCAACGATGGCTGGCAGTGGGTAACCGGGGAACCCTGGAGTTATACGAACTGGAATTCCGGAGAACCGAGTAACCATCACTACACTCAGGGCTACGAGGATGCCGTCACTTTCTGGGCCGACAGCGGGAACTGGAACGATGCCCCGTCAGAATGGCAGTATTGGAATGGGGGCTATGTTGTTGAATATGACTGCCGGCAGGTCATTGTCGACATCAAGCCCGGCAGCGACCCGAACAGCATAAACCTGAAGTCCAAAGGGGTTGTACCCGTCGCAATCCTCACCACGGAAGATTTTGATGCCGCAGACGTTAACGCCGGGACCGTTACCTTAGCAGGCATAGCGCCGGCCAAGTGGGAGATGCTTGATGTCCCCGAGATATGGGACACGGTGTTGATGATGTACGTCGGAGATGGAGATCTGGATATGGTGCTTTACTTCTCTACCCGGGATTTGGCTACGGTGCTCGATTCCTCGAGTACAATGACAACTCTGGAAGGCGCGACATCCGAAGGGGGGCATATCCTGGGAACCGACACTCTCCGGATTCTTCGTGCCTGAAAACGCCAGGCTATCGTGCCTTTCCGTCACCAGGGCAAAGGAACCCCAGGTAGTGGTGAGGACTCCTTCATTTTTCCTGTCGTTTGCCTGGACGAGTGTCGGGAGGAGATGCCGCATATTCCCTGAACTCTATCCAAACCGTTTTTATGCCCTGATGAAATACCTATGGTTTATGCAAAAAATCCTCCTGGTGTTTCTGGTCCCGCTCCTCCTCTCTGCAGCTTGCACGAGCACTGTTCCGGATGGTCCTGATAACGCGGGGCTTGTGTTGATGACACCTTTGGATCCCTTCGTTATCTTCGAAGGCCAGGGGCACTATGCGTTTATCATTGATCACGATTCTCCGCTTCCCCCGATGAACTACAGCATGGCATACGTCAGTATCGCGCCTGGTAATGAGACGCCCCCGCACCGGCTCGTCGGGACTTCCGAGCTGATCTATGTGATCGAAGGAACAGCAAGTATTCAATGTGACAACGAGACGATCATGGTGAGGGAAGGAGAACTCGCCCTCCTTCCAGATGGGGTTCTCCAGTCGATCGCAGCCGTCAGTCAAGCTGAACTACGCTATCTCTCGGTGAATCAGCCGCCGTATACAAGCGAGATCGATATCCGTGGAGATGGACTGGCGGTATCACCAGTCATATCCAACGGGATGCCGGTGGTTGTGCGTGATCCGGCCGAAGGGATCGAGTGGGACTACAACACCGGAACATTGATCTATACCCTGGTAAATCCTGTACTGATGCCGGAAAAGGGTATCCCCATCAACTACAGCGTTGCTTATGCCGAGATCCTGCCGGGGGGCCGTGTCGCGAAGAACCGGCTGATCGGCCGGACCGAGCTGATCTATGTGATCGAAGGGGAGATTGTGATCACCGCACCCGGGGCCGGCGTGCTCCGGGTTCCTGCCGGCAGCGCCGGCTTTGTACCGCGGGATATGGTGAAAGACTACGCGAACCCGGGCAAAGCGAATGCGAAAATACTGACGTTCGTTGACCCGGCCTGGAGGCCGGAGCAAGCGGAGATCCTGGGCTGATACACAAGCGCTTCTTTACCTTCCGATGAAAGGGTAAAAGAGACCGGGTGGCGAACCCGGCCGGGGTGTCCAACCCCGCCTTTTCAGGATTTTTTTCGGATCGGGCGATACGATCAGATGAATCAATTGACGGATTGTTTTTCCATCTTTCTCAAAACGATGCGGGTAATGGTATCCGGGCCAAGGAACTCCCGCGGGATCATGCCTCAACCAGATGCCGTTCCGTGAGAGAAGAAGAGCCCCCCGGGCTTCGCGGATAGGGAAAAGTCGCCATTTTTGGTTCCTTAAGTTTGGTTGGGATGGCTGCGGCTCAAGAGCATAATCCTTTAAGGAAGAGATTTAGACCTGAAACATGGAACGCCCCGGCCGGGACCTGAACTACCGATCTGTTGCTGAACACTTTAGAGAAGAGAACCATATGATTTGAAGTGCTGCTATGGGGATTCGAACCCCAGTCGCGGGCGTGAAAGGCCCGCATGATTGGCCGGACTACACTATAGCAGCAATGTGCTTTAACTAATTTTACCTCACGTCATAAATAGGTTATGCAACCCGGCTGTCTGATCGATCCCGGGATTTTTACCGTATTTTACCGTTTCGTGACATTATTTTGATGCCTGGCAGGTTCCGTGGTATATAATTTTCAAAAATCGTTCTCGATTTCGGTCTGAAAATTTCGCTATATTAATATGAAATAAAATAAAACTAATCAGATCAGATATTAATAATCATCCCATTGCAACCGGGTTGGATCATCCGGGTGCATACTCTGCACCCGCCGGTAACAGGAAAAAAGGCAGGGAATACCACACATGTCCGCACAACAGCAGGATTTCCAACCCATCTCAGTTCTGGGTGTTGATGATGACGTCAATGTTCTGGATATGCTGAGAAAATATTTCGAGCGTAAACCGGAATTTTCTGTTTTTACCTGCACAACTCCGTCAGAAGCGCTCGAACTGATCAGCAAGTACCAGTTCGATGCCGTCATTGCGGAATATGCCCTGCCCGGGATGGACGGGATAACGTTTCTCCAGGAGATCCGTGCACAGAACGACCCGGTCCTGTTCATCACCTTAACCGGGTGCCACCCGGCACAGACAGCCATTGATACGCAGAACAGCGGCGGGAACTATTACCTCGAGAAAGGGGCCGATCTCCTTTTTGCCATACAGAAAGTGGAACACTATATCCGTACCACCATCGGTAACAGGCGCCTGACGCACCCGGTGCCCGGCAACGACAACCGGTACCGTTCCCTTGTTGAGCAGCAGCCGGATCTCTTCTGCTGCTTCCTTCCTGACGGAACCTGCACGTTTGCGAACAGCGCATATTCACAGTTTATCGGCAGGAACGAGCCCGGGACCTCCGGGACGAACTTCTTTGCCCTGATCCCCCGAAACGAGTGGGAGCGGGTCCAGAAACTCCTTTCCACCCTGACCACGCAGTATCCCGGAGTTTATATCGAACATCACATGCTCGAGAGGAACGGAGAACCACTCCTTTTCCAGTGGAGCTACCGGGCATTTTTCACGGATCAGGGAAACGTTCATGAGTACCTGGCCCAGGGAAGGGACCTGTCGAACGTTGTGAAGCTTGATGAAACCCT
The DNA here is from genome assembly GCA_002502245.1 of Methanoregula sp. UBA154. Lineage (GTDB taxonomy): Archaea > Halobacteriota > Methanomicrobia > Methanomicrobiales > Methanospirillaceae > Methanoregula. Next base: position 48,937 of record DAPW01000005.1, on the reverse strand, counting down.
TCCCGCCGGTTCTTTTCTGAAACCGGGCGAGACCGCCGGGCAGCGCATCAGTCCGGCAATCCCGGAGCTGACGGTCGAAAAGGAGCTGACGAACCTGGCCGAAACCATCGATCAGGTCCAGTTCCCGATCTTTGCCGTCGATAAAGAGGGTGTGGTGATCGCATGGAACAACGCGATCGCGGAACTGACCGGCATGGATGCCCGGACAATCATCGGGCAGGGAAATTACGCCTATGCGTTCCCGATCTACGGTGAATCCCGTCCGATGCTCATCGATGCTGTCCTCCGGGCTGCATCCGGTCAGGACATTGAATCCGTCCCGGGCATCACCCGTGACGGTGACAGCTACAATGGGGATGTCGAGAATGTCACCATCCGGGGAAAACCGCTGCAGGTCTGGGGAAAAGGGACACCGATTTTTGATAGCAAAGGAGATCTCATTGCCGCGGTCCAGTCCCTGCTGATCAGTGCGGAACCTGAGCAGGAGGACCTGTTTGACGACGTACCGGAGGAGTATATCGGCGGGGTTTCCGGCATTCATCTCAAGATAGCCGGTGAGGGCATCGGGGGTGCTCGAGCCAATGCTGTCGGCACGGCCACCGGAAGATACGGAGTATACGCCACGGACAAGCGCTTACTAATTGTCCGCGACAATGGACCGGACACGTTGCGCAACGAAGAAGAACCGTCCGGCGCCATGGTTGATACGAGCCCGCGGTCTGTTGCCGATCTCGAGAAGATCCGGGTCTTTGAAATCTGGCGCAGTGATATCACGTCCATTGAGATGAAAACACCCCACGTACTGGCGGGATTCCTGATCATAAAGACTACCCGTGGCGGATCGTACCGGATCAGTACAGATAACAAAAAGGCATTCGGGCAGCTTGAAAAGCTCCTGAACCTCTTTTATGGCGATATAATCAGGATGGAGGATGGTCACGGCACTACCGATCTCGAATGGCCCGACGAGATCCATATGACCGATCTGATCGGCAAGCTGCAGATCGAAGACCCGTTCAACGACGTTACGCGTGAGGTAACCACCAACCTTCCCCCCATACAGATCCACAACTCCAGCTCCATCAGCCGGGATCAATGCCGGGAAATAGCAGAATCCACTGAACATATCCCCTACCCGGTCTTTGCTATTGACCGTCTGGGAATCGTCATCGCATGGAACAGGGCAATTGCCAGCCTGAGCGGTATCGGTCCACAGGAGATGATCGGCAAGGGCGATTATGAATATTCTTACCCGTTCTTCGGCGAACGAAAACCGATGCTCATCGACTATATCATCATGGCGCCGGATGCGCAGGTGCAGGGGGAACCTCCCGCAATCACGCGTGAAGGGGATACAGTCATCGGCACGCTCCAGAGTGCGATGATACGGGGGAGGCCGATGCTCCTGTGGGGGAAAGGCACGGGAATATATAACACCCGGGGTACAGCAATCGCTGCAATCCAGTCGATCCTCTTCAGTGAGCAGCCGGATATCTATACCCTCGTCAGCGGGTCTGAACATGAACAGTATCTCGGCGGCCTGTCCAGCATCACCGTTAATGTTCCGGGTAACGGGATAGCCGGAGCCATTGCCGGTGCATTGGGTTCCGCCACAGCGGGCTACGGGATCTACGCCACTGACAAGCGGATTTTTATCACCCGCAACCCGGAACCGGATGCCATCCGGACCAGAGAGATGCCGTTCGGGGAGTTCATCATTGACAAACTCTTCGGCACCACAGTTGATACGAACCCGCGATCCCTTGCAGAACTCGGGAAGATGAAAGTCTTTGAGGTGGCCCGGAAAGACATCATCACCATCGAGATGAAAAAACCATTGCTCTTTGCCGGTTATATGACGTTCCGGGTACGGAACGGCGAAGCATTCCGGGTCTATACCGGACACAAACTGGCATTTATCCATCTTGAGCAGTTGCTCAGACTCTATTATCATGAGATTCTCCGGATCGGGTAAACGATTAATAGTTCCTGATTCCTGTCCCGTACCTGCCTGTTTTTTTAGTCTTCACATTGGCACCGGCATAATGACAATCTAAAAAAAATCTTTTTAGGGGAATTCAGCGTTAACGGCAATGCACAGCGGAGCCCCGGGTATTCATTGGTTTCCGGCTCCGGAAAATTCATTATTGGAAACCTGATGCCCCGAAAATTTCACCCCTTGACGGGAGCATCCCCCGATTACGATGCCGGTATATGCGCAGCAACTGAAATCCAAGACATCCTCACGCACCCGGTCCCCGGACCGGTGGGGATGGTGGCGCACGCGGGGGACTATCCCTGTTAAAAAAACCACGTTTTTAGCCAGAACAAATTTTTATGTTTGCCTTTGATCCGAAGGGCCCGGCGTCTGGAGGTAAATTCCGAATCCATCTGCCCGAAGTCCTCAAATTTGATGAGCTGACCTTAAAAAACATTATTTTGGCTATAGTTATTATGAAACCACAAACGGCATTCAGATGCCGAAGTGAAAACCGGAAAAATTGTATTCTATAGAAATCATGGTAACGTGATTAAATCACCATCCCTTGCGGCAGCCCTGCCCCGTTTGGGCTTAATCGCGCATGCGATGCCCTGGAATTATCTGTGTACTGTCCTCATTCAAAATCGACCATCTCACAGGGCGTTATCGCAATCCGGGGATGCCACAGCAACGGGGGACGAGCCTCCAGGAGCGTCAGAATTGTACGAAGGATTTCCCATGAAAATGGCATGAAACAAATGTGATTCGAGGAGATTACCTCTCTCAATTATTTGCGAAGAACGCCGCCCCCGAAGGGACGCCACCTCGGCGGGTCAATTACCGGGAGCGTTTCTAAAAAACACACAAACTGCCCCGCCGTGCCCCGCGAGGGGCCCTGAAACGGGGAGCCCTCATATCTGCGATTTTCATAGTTCCGGTATGAACTGACAAAGTTCATGCCCGTTTCTACCGGGCAACAGATCGAACGAAACCATTGAGAAAAAAAGTACGGAAATTGCCGACGGTTTGATCCATGGTCCAGGCAAGGTTCATCGTCCTGTCGCACTACGGGGGTCGCCACAACGGCGTGGGCGAGGCTGTGGCGAAGCCCCCGGGAGTGTCTGAATGAGTGGCCTCTCCGTTGTATTTCCGGAAAAATGAGGCGTCAGAATGGTACTATACCCTTATTTTTTATTGAGGGGATATCCTTCCGTTTCCGTGACCCGCCTGAATGCGGCCATCAGCTGCCGGGTCACCGGTCCGGGTTTCCCGCTGCCGATCACGCGGCCATCGCACCACGTGATCGGGGCGACTTCCGCTGCTGTGCCGGAGCAGATCAGCTCATCAGCCGTGTAGATATCAAAATATCCGAGGTTCTGCTCCTTCACGGTAATGCCCAGCGAGTCTGCGATCTCCAGAACCACCATCCGGGAGATGCCACGGAGATTGTTGAGGGTCGGCGGGGTGATGATCTCCCCGTTTTTGACGACATAGAGGTTGTCTCCGGAACCTTCCGAGATATAGCCGTTGGTATCAAAGAAGATCGCCTCGTCGCCACCCTTATAGTTCGCCTCGATCTTGGCAAGGATGTTGTTGAGGTAGTTGAGGCTCTTGACATTGGGCGGCAGGGCACAGGCCGGATTCCTGCGGACAGAGACGGTGATCGCCTTCAGTCCCTTGTCATAAAGGTCCCCGTACATCGCGCCCCAGCTCGTTGCAATGACGACAACTGAGGGTTTCGGGCACTTGCGGGGGTCAAGGCCGAGATCACCGTGACCGCGGCTGATGATCGGGCGGATATAGGCATTGTCAAGCTTGTTCTTCCGCAGGACCTCGCAGATGACCTCGGTCATCTCGTCCTTGGTGAGCGGGGGTGTCAGATCAATGGTCTTTGCCGAATCATACATCCGGTCAATATGCTCCTTCAGCCGGAAGACCCTCCCGTTGTAGGCCCGGATACCCTCAAAAACCCCGTCCCCGTACAGGAACCCGTGATCGAAAACAGAAATTTTTGCCTGGTCCTCCGGAAGGTACTTCCCGTCAATGTAAATGATCATACCTGTTCATGAGATGCCGGGACTCATGTAGTTTTTTCTTTGAACCTGCGGGCTATGGTCCCAGCCACTCTGAACCTCCGGGAGGAAGCCCGCCGGAACGGCGGTTTTGCAAAGGGGGGTACCGCCCAATCTGTTGTTAAAATCCGGAATATTCCCAATGAAGCGGGAATCCCATTGCTTTGCAGAGATCATTCAGATCCCTGACGCTCCCGGGACCTTGGTCCGCTGCCGTGGCGCCACGGTTGTGATACTGCGGTTTTACCTGTTTTTTTCAAAAAACAGGATGAGTAAAATCAACGTCATACCATGGCATCGATGCGCCTCTGCTCCAGATGGTGGCCAGGCTGGCGCAAGGGGTTTGATCTCATCTTTAAGAGAGATTTTCCTATGAAAATCGCTTCATTTTAGGAATCGATGATGGGGATTGATCCTTGATACTCCCTGTTGCGATGAACGCCCGCCGCCCCGGAGGGCGCCCCGCGGCGGGTTCCGGACGATTGAAAAAATGGCTGGGAGATCGAACCTTCCTGCCCCGCCGTGCCTCGGAGAGGCCCTGAAGCGGGGAATCCTCGCTCTATCACAGGGTTCTCCTGATTTTCATGGTTTGGGGGTGAACGTCCGTTCATGGGCGTTCTCATGAAAATTGAATTCTTTCAGACAGAATAATTGGGGGTTGAAACCCCCATATTCCCGATTGTGATATATGCCGCCGTCCCCGAAGGGACGCCCCCGCGGCAGGTCAAGGACTGATATCTCAAAAAAAAAACAACCGAACTGCCCCTCCGTATCCCGGAGGGCCCTGAGGTAAGGAGATCGCGTAGGAATTATTATGTCTTTTCCGATTTTCATCGTTCTATTATGAACACCAACGGTTCAGACCCGTTTCTAAAGGGCAGATCCCATCATATTGTACTGGATGCCGGCCTCATGACAACCTTGCCATAGAACAAAGCGCCAGGTGAAGGATGCCCGCAGCAACCAGCGGTATCGGTTCGGAAGACCTGCAGGGGGTCTTGGTGAATTCCGTCAGGAACCAGCCGGGGGAATGGCGCGGGATGAGAAAAGATGATGACTACCGGTATCGTAGCGGCGATCCCGTGTCATCACCATCGCATTCATGGCAACGGGCAGCCCGATTATACCGGGTCCGGAACATGCACCGGATCACGGCCTGCCCCGGGCGATTTATCAGGGGTCATCTCTCAATGGCCGCTGGTTTCCAGCCCGGTGCCATGAACCTGGTCCTCAAAAAGACCTGATCCGCAACCGGCCGGAGCGGGACAAGGCACTCCTTTTTGGATTCGTAACCGTACTGACACGGCTTACTGTTTCACCCGGCACATCCCGACAAAATGCCGGAACATCTCCGCACTCGCAACCGGGTGAAGGTGGGTATAGCTGCCCAGGGTGTTTGCAACAACCGCCCCGTCTCGGTTGTCCTGTATGCCGATACCCCGGGAAAGGCGGTAGGCATAACGCGTGTCCCGCTCAAGCACCACGTCCGAGTAATGGAATTCGTGACCCCGGAACGAGGCGCCGCCCACCGGTGAAGCCGCATCGGAAGTCCCTTCCACGTAGCTGACCACGCGGCGTGCCGGCATCCGGGTCTCACCGCCAAAAAGACCGCACATCTCAGCGGACTGATCGGTCCCGGACCCCTGCCAGCCCTTCTTCAGGATCATGCGCTCCGTAAGGTACATCAGGCCGCCACACTCTGCATAGACCGGGGTACCATTCTGTGCCGTCTCTTTCAGGGCCTCCCGCATGCGGCCGTTTGCCTCCAGCTCGCGGACAAAGAGTTCCGGATACCCGCCGCCGATGATATATCCATCCGCTTCCGGGAGACGGTCGTGCACGGGGCTGAAAGGGATATACTCCGCTCCAAGGGAGTGCAGGATATCGAACAGGTCGGCATAATAAAAATTGAATGCCTCGTCAAGCGCGATAGCGATCTTCACGTCCCGCACCGGTGTGGGGTCAAAGGACGGTGACCGCTCCCGGGGCATGTCACACTCCTTCATGAGCGAGACAAACCGGTCAAGGTCAACGTACTGCCCGATCATCTCCGTAATGGTATCGATCCGGGCATCGAAATCTCCCCGCCCGGACCCTTCGCGATAGGGGACGAGGCCGAGGTGGCGCATGGCAAGGTGCATCTCCTCCATCCGGGGGATGGCCCCGATGACCGGCACACCGCAGTAATGTTCAATCGCGGTTATTGCCTTTGCCTTGTGCGACCCGCCCCTGATATTATTGAGAATGACACCAACAATCCGGACCGCCGGATCGAAAGACTGGAAACCTTTGACAATCGCTGCAGCACTCCGGGTGATGCTCTGCGCCGACACCACAAGGATGAGCGGCAGGTCGAGCGTCTTTGCAATCGCCGCAGTACTACCGATGTCGGTGAGCGCGTCCGCCCCTTCGTACAGCCCGCGGACCCCCTCGACAAGGGCCATGTCAGCCCCGCGACACCCATACCGGAAGATGTCCCGGACCTGCGCATCCGACAGCGCGAAACTGTCAAGGTTCCGGCAGGGACGGCCGGAGACTGCCGTCAGGTAGGACGGGTCGATATAGTCCATCCCCACCTTGAAGGTCTGGACCCGCCCCTTTTTTGCGAGAAGCGCCGCAAGCGCGAGCGTGATGCTGGTCTTGCCGCTGCCCGAGCGGTCACCGGTGATAAGGATCTGCCTCATACCATACTCCGGAGCACGGCCCCGAATTCGCTCTCAATAATAGTCCTGACACCCAGCGTCTTCGGGTGCAGGTCGATCTCCACCATCACATGCTCATGGCCGAGCGCATGGAGCGGGGCGACCTGCCGCGGACCATTGGTGATGGAGAAACACTCAATACCCTTAGTATACTCCTCCGGGATCGCATGCGGGACACCGGCAATGAGCGCAAACGCGGGAGCAAGTTCGACGATCCTTCTCCCGAGCACGTCCCCGTTCGCCCCGTACTCGTCCAGCGCCCCGACCAGTTCCGGCTTCACCTCCCGTGCGATCATTTCACTGAGGATTATTTCTGCGTCCGCCCGGGTCTTGGGGAGCCCGCGCTGGTCGAGGTTGGCAATATACGTGATATCTGCATCCGGGCAGGCATCGTGCAGCGCGATCAGTTCGTCGGCAAACATGTATGCGGTCTCCTTCTTCGCGTTCAGGATTGCAACCCCCCGTTTCCCGCCCCGGGCAAGTTCGAGCAACCGGACGGCAGCCTTGTGCTTGAGGTCGCCCCGCGACGGCTCGATATAGGACTGGCAGGCTGCGCCCCGCAGGCGCTCCACCTCAGTCGCCTTGCCCATCATGAACCGCTGGCGTTCGAGTTCAGCAAACGTGATCCAGCCGGCCTGCTCGGCCGCTTCAAGCGTGGAGAGCACCCCGGCGATATTCTCGATGTACCCGGCATGGATGTCGACAGCGATCGTAGGGGTCGTGATACCGGCACCGTCAATGGCCGACTGAAGGTCCTCACCGATGATCATCGATACGCACGTGCCGATAACCGCCATGCGCTGCGGCGAGAATGTCTTCTCGGCATACCGCAGTACGTCCTCCAGCGGTTTCTGGCCACCAAAGATGAACTCGTTGTCGGCAAGCGAAGTCGTAAGGACCCGCATCCCGTCCTCCTCCAAAAGCCGGGCGTGCTTGAAGGAACAGCCGGACGGGCCGTGGAGGATGGCGACATCGACTTTCAGGTCACGGGCCGTATAGAGCGCGGCGACAATCGAACTGGGACGGGGGTGCATGTACTTCATACTGATCAGTTATCTCCAGGTTTTCACCGAAAGGACAATCGAACCTTTCTGTGCTATGCGCACGGCAGCATTCCTGCCATCCTCAAGAGTAATACAGAAGGCGTCGGCCATCCCCTGGAGTGCTTCGGCCCGTGGGGTGCCGGAGCCGGGATACCGGCCTACCATGACGATGTGGGAAGGCCGGACCTCCTCAATCGCATCCAGGATCTGGTCAGCGGAAAAGCCTTCGCAGACCGCGCCGTCTCCTTCTACCTGACCGATGACCAGGGTCAGCTCGTTCATCCCGGCGCAGTGACGGGCATACCGGGCAGCGCAGATAGTCGTTGCCCTGTTCGTGCCGCTGTTGGCATTATCGATGATTACAAGGCCTTTTTCGTGACTTATCGACATCCGGCCCGGCAGTGCAGTGAAATGATCGAGCGGGGCCGGGCTGACCTGCAGGATCATCGCGGCAGCAGCGGCGAGCATGAGCGGGGTGCGGTAGGGCGGGATGAGGAACAGCGGATTGGTCAGGATACATCTTTTCCCGTCATACCTGACGGTGCAGTGCATGCCATCGCACCGGGCAACATCGCTGACGCGGACGACATTTTCCCCTTTGCAGGGTACGCCATCCGCTGTCAGTATGCGCTCCGCATGCTGAACCGATGCGATCTTCTCATCGATCGCACTCTTCTTCCCGGCAGCAAACGGGTACGTATCCGGCGAAGTGATGATAGCGAGATTCCCTGCCCCGGTTACACCAAGCGAGATCTCGGCTACGAGCCAGCCCTGCACCCGGCAGGCGGAGCGGACCGCAGCAATCGCGGACGCGGGAGTGATACTTTTTTTAAAGAGCAGGTCTCCTCCCGGGCACCGGTATGTCCCGGCAGAGGTATGCAGGACGCCGTTACCGGGGAGGATATGCGCAAGCGCGTGGGCCGTGGTGGTCTTTCCCTGTGCCCCGGTGATCTCGATCATAGGGCGGGGCAGGTGCCCTCCCAGCAGCCGGCGTACTGCCTCGTGATGGGTGATGACCGGGACCGCCGGGTTGGCAAGCAGCGGGTGGTCCGGGTCAAGGTGGACCGGCGCCACGACAAGGTCATAGTGCCGGTGTTGTGCCCCGCGCAGTTCACCGGGCGTGGTACCACGATAGACATCCACAACATCGACCGAATGCCCGGCCTCCCTGTAGGCCGCACCGATCTCTGTTCCGCCGTGGATCAAATCCAGTACCAGGACATGCATACAAAAAAATCAGAGGAGGGAGAGCGCTTTGTCCGCGTTCCTGACCATCAGCTCGGCAAGGAGCGGATCGCTGCCAATCGGGTCTGCGTACACGAGCGGTATGGATTTCCCGTTCAGGGCAAAACTGCCTCTCTTGACTCCTTCCGCAAGACCGATCTCCCCGGGAATGTCTTTTTCTATGTGAACGCCTTTTGCAAGGAAGAGGGGAACAACCACGAGCGCTTCGATAGGCTCGTGCCGGAATGCCTCCAGCGATTCTCTGATCGTGGGCTTGTTCATGTTCATGAACCCGCATTTCACGATATAGCCGGCATTCTTTGCCTTGATGAATTCGGCGGTCTTCTCAACAAGTTCCTGGTTGTAGGGCATGGTGCTCCCATGTCCTACGAGTAACATTCCCTTTGCCATGTAGGTAACCTCAAATGCTGTTTTTTGGGTGTTTTCCTGATAAGGCCAGACGATCCGGATCCTTATGCATCTTCCACACTGTATGAAAAATAGGTACTGATCGTAATAATTTTTATCGGAATGATGCCGGCTTTCGTAATACTGCGATAAATGTTCCGCCATATTGCGCCACGGGTAAGAGGCACTCCCAAGGCTGATCCGGTACGTGACGAAGAGAACGGCAATCTGCCCCGCGGTGCCCCGGGCGGCCGGACGGACCCCTGAATCAGGGGCCCGTCACACATTGAGGTTGCCGGCTTTGATCGCCCAGGGAGGAACTCCGGTTTGTACGGCTCCACAGAGCAATTTTTAATCCAGGATCCACCAGTATGACCAATGAGTGATTTCGAGCGGGAGATCGTCAGCTGCCTGAACCGTTTTTTTAAAACGAACCAGATCCCGGGGTTTGCCTACCGCCCCGGGTCGCAGAGATCCGCCAGACATTCCGGAAACGTGCTCGCTGACTCGCCCCATCCTTCCTGGTACTGCTCGATCGAGTGCAGGTCCATCATCGACAAGAAACTGTACTTCACCCAGCACTTCCATGCGGACAGCAACAGTCTCCACCCGGTGGATGCGATCTCGGATCAGCTCAGGAAGAGCGGGCGCACCGGGTTTCTCGCAGTCGAGTTCCGGCAGGGGCCGCATATGGCGGACGAAGCATTCCTGATCCCGTGGCAGCAGGTTGCGGGCCGTTTCCGGCACAGCACGGGAATCAGCAGGGAGGATGCCCGCTCCTGCATTGTCCTTGCCAGGTCAAAGGACGGGTATGTACTCGGGTCTCCCAATGCAAAGTAATTTGTTTCAATACTGTCAACGGATATGAACTCATGATGCATGCTTTTGAGCGATTCGGACTGCTCATCAATGACCGGGTCGTGAAAACACCGGTCGGAATTGCATCCATGGCCGGGATCGTTGATGCATCCTACGTGCTCGGTCGTGCTGCACACATCGGTTTTGCGTTCATAGGCGGATATTCCATCGATGCGCCGACCATGGCCGCTGCACAATCACTTGCGGGCGCCGGGGACCGGAAAGAGTTCCTGTACGAGGACCCGGTCCTGGAACTCCGGGCCCAGATTGCCCTGATGGAGAAGAGCGACGTGGTCCCCGGGATCAACCTCCGGGGAAGTTCTCCGGATTCCTTCCGGTCCCTTGCCCGGGCACTGGGGGATTCCGTTGTCTACGAGATCGATGCCCACTGCCGGCAGCCGGCCATGGTGGAGGCCGGATGCGGGGAATTTTACCTGAAAAATCCGGACAAGCTTGTTGCCGCAGTCCGGGCACTGAAAGAGGAGGGGGTCACGGTCTCCGTTAAGATACGTGTCGGCGTTGCGGACGATGACCGGGCACTTGCGGCATCTCTCTGGAAGGCGGGTGCCGATATCCTGCATATTGATCTCATGGACACAGGGGCTGCCAAACTCCGGCAGATACGGAACAGTTGTCCGCTCCTCATCATAGCCAACAACTCCATCACCACGTTCGACCGCATGAAAGAGATGCTCCAGCACGGTGCCGACCTTATATCGGTTGCCCGCCAGTCCGATGAGCGGACCCTTTCCGGGCTGGATGCCGCGATCACCCGTTTTGCCGATGAAGAAGGGTGGTACAACGCCCCCAAACAGCTCTGCCGCGGCGGCGATATCCGGGCGCTTGCCTTCTGCTGCATGCCGGTCAAGGAATGCCCGCTCATCCCGACTCTCGCGCGCATCGGCATGCCGCGCGATGACTACATCCGGTTGAAACTGGAATCAGTCCGGGGGACCCCGCTCGAGCACGGGAGCCAGACCTGTTTTGGGAGCCTTGCGTTCTGTTGCAAGAACTCATCGCCCTGTATGTTCCGGAACATGACTTTAAAGCAGCATGATATCAACCCGAAAGATTATATGCGCCTGAAACGCGAGCTCTCAGAAACGATCATGAGCCGTGTTTTTCAATGACCTGTATCCGCATGGATGCTGCCGAACGGGCGCAGCTGGCGATGATGCTCGAGGTGACCGCCTACCCGAAGCCGGGCAACGTGGACCGCTGTCACGACTACCCGGAGACCCGGCTCGAACATTTCCTCGCGTCCACGATCTTTGCCCGGTCAGCGCTTGAAGAGGCCGCGCGGGGAGAAGGCCGGATCGGCGAGATCATCCGGCACGCCGTCCGCGACACCAACTGCCACGCCGGGGGCAATACCCATTTCGGCGCCTTCATCCTGCTCATCCCGCTGCTGTACGGCGGCGACATTCCCGGGGCGATCCAGGCGGTCGGACGAACGGATACTTCTGACGCCGTTGCGTTTTACAAGGCGTTTGCGATGACGTCCGTGAAGATGAACGCAACCGATGAGATCGACGTGAATGACCCCCATGCCCTCACCCTGATCCGCGACCGGGAGATGACGCTCCTCGATATCATGCAGCACTCGGCTGCCAATGATATGGTTGCCCGGGAATGGGTGACCGGGTTTCCGCTCGTGCGGCGGGGTGCCGATCTCCTGATCCAGCTCGGGCCCGGGCGGCAGTCCATTGTCGACACCTTCCTCACGCTCCTTGCAACCGAGCCGGACACGTTCATCATAAAAAAACACGGGTCCGAGGTGGCACAACAGACCATGCTCCAGGCCCGCGGGGTCCTTGACGGGAACGAGTCCCTCCAGCAGTTTGACGAGGACTGCATCCGGCAGGACATCAACCCGGGTTCGATGGCTGACATCATCATCGCCTCCATTTATATCGCGCTCGGGGAGGGCTGGTCATGGGACTCCTGAAGGGCGGCATCAACGAGGTGATCGCCACCACCGCGTTCAACGCGGCCCCCATCGGCATCCATTACCGCGAGAAAAAATACCGGATTGTTCTGTTTCTGGGCAGCCACACTGCGGAGAATATCGCGCGGGACGGCTGGGTTGTCGCAAATTTGATCCACGACCCGCTCCTGTACGTGAAGACCGCGTTCGAGGACCTTCCACGGGAGAGGTTCATCGAGGAGCCGGTCAACGGCAGGACCATGCACCGCCTTGCCGGTGCGGACGGCTGGGTGGCATTCAGCGCAACGGTCGAACACCGGACAGCTGAAACGATGACGGTCTCGCTGAAACCGGAGAAGGAGCGTATTGAAGAGGTTGTACTCTACCCGGTCAACCGGGGCTTCAACAACCTGATCGACGCCACCGTGCATGCAACACGGTACAAGGTCACCCGCGATCCGGATCTGAAGGGCCTGATCGATTACGAAGCGGGTATCGTGCGGAAGTGCGGCGGGAAGAAGGAACTCGAGGCGCTGGCAGTTCTGGAAAGGTATATTGCGTAAGAAAAATCCGGAACCTCACCCGTTGAAACACCGTTTTCCAGGACATCGAGCCCCCCTTGTGCGCCACCAGTTCCGTGTTGCAGGACGGGTACAGTCGGGACAGCCGGTGACTGTTTCTTATGAAACCGTCATCTTTGCCCGTTTCTAAAGGGCAGTCAAAATAGAACGTTACCTTAAAAATAAGAGATTAGATCTGCCGCTCGACCGGTGCAAGAAAGTCCGGATTCACAATCTTGTACGAGGGAACTACTTGTAGTGGCGTCACCCTGGTGATAACAACCGTTGACTTGCAGGACCCTGATATGCAGCTCGTATAGATGGGGCACTTATGCCCGCAGGTACCGCAGTTGGATTCATTCGTCTGCAGGTCCACGCAGGTGCCGCTGCAACAGGTCGGAGCCAGTGACTTGCACACCTTCCCGCACTCGCCGCAGTTTGAGGTGCTTGTCGAGAGGTTCACACAGGACCCGTCGCAGTAGGTACCTCCCGAAAGGATACAGGCTTTCAGGGGAGTGCTCAGTTCACCCAGCTGAGTCCGGGAGGTAACCGGCCCGAAGGTCACTGTTGTTGTCGGCCCGGTTGATGAGGTTGTCGTTGTGGCCACAGGAGCGGTCGTGGCGTCGGTCACGACATTTGTGCAGACCGATGCGCTGCATGCCATGCCGGCCGGGCACAAATTCCCGCAGATGCCGCAGTTCCCGGCACTGGACGCGAGATCATAACAGTACCCGTCCGGGCACGGGCTCATGCCGGCCGGGCAGCCGGTATCCGTTATGGCAGGCGCGAGAACGCACTCGTTGTTTTCAACGGTATACCCATCCATACAATAGCACTGGCTGTCCTGGCAGATCGCGTTGGCCGGGCAGGCATACCCGCACCCGCCGCAGTTGGCGGCATCGCTGCTGGTATCGGCAGTGCAGGTGCCGGGTGACTGCGTACCGGCAGTAACCGGCAGGGTGGTGCCGGCCGGCACCGCTGCAGTGGAAGGCACCGGTGGTGCGGCAGTTGTCTCAGCCGTTGTGACAACCGCCGGGGGTGCGAGCGTGTTCTGGGTACAACCGGCAGTGATCATCAGGACGATGACAACGGCACACAGGAAAGCATGGCGAATACGAATCATAGGATTATCAGACATTTTCAGTTGTGAATATTAATGATATCGGTTTATTTTCCAAATCTGCATATTTTAAAAGGATGAAAGCGCGCGGCGCAGGCATCATCACGGTATTTTAAAACCGGATACCGGGATTATCGTCCAAAAACAGGAGTGCCGGTTTCCGGGACTGGTACCCGGTTATTTCCACCCGAACACGGGGATCATCGGTTTCAAGGGATCATACTCTTCCCCGCTTGCTGACAGTCTGTGCGTGTGAGAGAACCGTTGTCCCTTCTCGTTCTCGAAAGTAACAACCACTTTTACCTCAGGGATCATGGCAGAGAGCGGGTATTCATGCGAAGCATCAACGGCAAGGGAAGGCACGTCATACTCGATATTCATCGGGACGAGGGCGACATGGATCTTAAGTGCCGGTGAATTTCCTTTGTTGGTGATGATGACTGCCTTTGCATCGTCTTTCAGCCGTACAGTAATCTGGGGCATACCCGTGGTTTCGTTCATGATCATGAGAGACATGACGATAGCGACAAGGATGATGAGGGCGACCCCGGCAAGGTAAATACTGACAAAGTATAGGAGTATCGTGACCAGTATCCCGCCGGCCAGGATCGTGATGGTATTTTTATCCATAGCTTTCCTTGGTGCTCCCTCTTTTTTTTCTTAACGGTTTGATGCCGGTCTGTCCGCCCCTTTAGCACAGGTTGTGGGTCTCCTTCAGTTTTGCAACAAGATCTTCCGTTTTTTTGCCGGGCGTCCTGGTACTGCACTTAGGCCGGGCCCCGTCCAGTGCATCAAGGATGTTCCGCACGCCCAACCCGAGCGACGGGCCATAGCCACCTTCCAGCACGAGCGCAAGGGGCATGCCGGTCGTGTCGAGGACAAGGCCGGTCAGGTACCCCAGGTCCTCCGGTACCAGCTGCATATCCCCGACCGGGTCATCGCAGAGAACATCCTGACCGGCGGATATGATGATGAGATCCGGATCGATGCGTGCGATTGCCGGCAAAAACACCTCCCGGAACACCAGGGAATAGTCCGCAACAGTGCTCTTTGCCGGGAGCGGGGCATTGACGGTGAAACCGGTGCCGGGCCCGGTACCCGTCTCTTCGAAATGGCCGGTGTGCGGGAACGCGTCATCCTGGTGCGTTGAGCAGTAGAGGACGCGATCGTTGTTGTAGAAGATATCCTGCGTGCCGTTGCCGTGGTGTACGTCCCAGTCAATGATGGCAACCCGGTTCACCCGCATGAGGGCTTTTGCGGCAGCGATGGCCACGTTATTGACGATGCAGAACCCCATTGCCCATGCCGAGGCCGCATGGTGGCCCGGCGGGCGGACCAGCGCAAAACAACTCTCGCCATCGAGCGTGCGCTCCGCCGCGGCAATCGCCGACCCTGCGGCCCGGGTGGCCACTTCGTACGAGTGCGGGTTGAGGTAGGTATTCTCATCGATATACCCGCTGAACAGCGAGCATTGGGTAAAATTTCCGCCGACATATACGGAATCGCGGACAAAATCGTACTCCGTGTTCCGCTCGCACTGCACCCGGAGCCATTTCAGGTAACCCGGGTGGTGGACGCGCTGGATATCGGCCATAGCGGCAGGGACCGGATTATAGCGGGTGACCTGGCGCGGCAGCTGCCGGATGATCCCGATGAGCCGGTCCTGGCTCTCGACATGACCCAGCTTGTCATGCTGTTCGAAAACCGGACCGGTAATTACGGAATACTCCATCAGGTACCTCAGGATAACCCAGTATGTATACTATTTCCGATCAACGTTTTTGAAGATATTGAAAGAGTCATTTCCACCATAATACCATTCATGGAGCCCGGAAAGAGCCGGCGGGGGCGCTGGAGCGCGTGTTTTTGAAAAAACTCCGGAAGGAGCCCTCGTTTGCGCGTCCTGTCCGTCAGCACACCGCGTATCAGCATACACTATCCGCTCGATTCTGCTCTCCATTCCGTAGGGAACAAAATCAATGATATTTGGTTATTGTACACTAGAAACAGTGTACTTTGCAATTCATGCTTTTTTTTATTACCCGTTTTATTACGGCCAGAATCGCAAACAAGTAGAAAATTATTAATAACGCCGAAAAAGAATGTAACATTGGCCTATACAGAAAAGTGGTATAATACGTTGCTGGTATAGGTGGATATTTCAGAGGTGTGTAAAAAAATGGTATTTCATCCTCCGGTAGCGATCACTGCAAAAGCAGGGGACGCCGGGAAGTACAAGGTAGGCCTGCCGGCCTGGAACATGGTCCTCCGTGGATTCATGTCAGGCGCATACATCGCTATGGGTGCGGCCCTTGCAACGGTTTGTTCAACAGGAATTATGGCAACCGACGCCGCGCTGCGCTACGGCACTGCCAGTGCTGGTTTCTCCCAGCTGATTCTGGGATCTGTGTTCCCGGTTGGGCTTATCATCACCGTTCTTACGGGTGCTGAGCTCTTTACGGGCGATGCAATGCTCGCCCCGATGGCTGCGTTCATCCACAAGATCAGCTGGGCACAGGTCATGACCCTGTGGGTCCTTGTGTATATCGGGAACTTCATCGGGTCCGTAGTCTTTGCCTACATCTGTGCAAACGGTCCGTTTGTCTCCTTCGATGCCGCGGGCGTAGGAACGGTGACGGCATTCGGCTCACGGGCGATTGCGATTGCCGGTGCCAAGGTGGGATATGTTGGCATGATGGGATTCTATTCTGCATTCCTCAAAGCCATTGCCTGCAACTGGCTTGTCAACCTCGCTATCCTGCTCGGTATCTGTGCAGATGACGCGGCAGGCAAGTTCTTTGGTATCTGGTTCCCGATCATGGCCTTCGTTTCCAGCGGGTTCGAACACTCGATCGCGAACATGTACTTCATCCCCGCGGGTATCTTCACCCAGGGATTCGTAACCGACCCCGCGAAGATCAATGCCAGCATCAACTGGGTTACCATGTGGACCGCCAACATCATACCGGTTACCCTTGGTAACATTGTTGGTGGTATGTTCTTCGTTGGTGTCATCTACTGGGTTGCGTTCAGGAAAGAGATCGCAGCACTGAAGTAGATAAACCACCCATCAATTATTTCATGAAAATCGGAACCATCGATGTGAAGGTTTCAAACATCTCGATCGGGGTGTTTGTCTTCTTCACCCTTTTATTAATCATTGCCGCAATGATGGACACGGGTATCCGTCCCCATCTTATCTGGATGATCCCAAGCCTCTTTCTGCTGCTCGTCATCCCTGTTGCGCTCAACTATATGAGCCGGAGCCAGTACAAGGACCTGGAGCCAACGTACGAGAAGGAAGCAAAGACGGTCCGGGTCAGGCTGATCAACGAGAGCATGATCGGAAAGATCGTCCGTATCGAGGGAGTTGTCGAGCGTGTCCATTTCCAGTTCCTCAACCGCCCGCAGTACTCGGTCGCTGACCGTTCCGGTGCGATATCCGTCAAGATGTTCACAACGCCGCCGGAGGACGTGAAGGTCAAGGATATCGTCGAGGTCTACGGCCAGGTGATCCGGCGCTATATGCTGACCGGTGAACCGGTGATCAACTGCGTCATCATCCGGAAAATTGACCGGAAGCCGTAAGCATTTCCCGCTATTTTCCCTGCATCCGGAGTCCTGCTACCATGACCGATAAACCTGACAAATTACGCAATAATCGTATCTATTACCTTGAAGCACTCGTACCCGTGCTCGCGTTCGGGAGTACCCTTTCAGGGATTGCCCTCTGGGAGGCCGGGATACTGTCTGAGATTCAGTACGCGGCAGCCGGCAGTTTTCTTGCTTCCTGTCTTCTGGCGTACCTCGCGTGGTACCGGCCGAGGAAGGATATCGTCTCTCTCACGACCCCGCTTTACGGGTTCATATTCCTCGTCACCCCCATTGATTATTACCAGGGGATCCTGCTGCAGCTCTTCTATGCTGCCGGGCTCACGACCCTCGTCATCCGCCTGCATTTCCGTTTCGGTGCTGGCGCGGATGACCGTTCCCACGGCAGGAAGGAGCTGGCCGCCACGCCGCTCAGGACCTATGTCGAATCAACCCGGGATGTACTTGCCGGGCTTGAACCTGCGGGTGGCCGCAATGCATCGATGGCCTTTCTCTATTTTGCCGAGGGAGAGTACCGGAAGGCAGCGGACGTGTCGCATGCCGGCGCGTGTCATGAGGGGACCCCCGAACCGCTGGTCCGGGCGTTTGGTATCCTCCGCCAGCACGCAGAACTCCTCGAGAAAAACCTGCCGCGCCCGGTAACATACCAGAAGTTTTTACCGGCCGATGCCGCCCTGATGGCCAAACCCCTGCCTGCAGCGGATCAGCCGGACCGGGAGTTTGACACGATGATGGACAATGCCCTGCTCCTGCTGTACAGCGCTGCCTGGCACGCATCGGAAGCAGACCGGCCAATCCTGATCGCATCCCAGCCGTTTGCAAACAAGCTGCTCGAAGCGTAGATTCCGTATAGTATTTCCCGAGCTGTCCGGCGGATGAGCGCGCCGGTCGGAATACCGGAAAAGCAGGATGATATCATTCTGGAAAATCGGGAAGAGGCACCGGTAAGAAACGTCACTCTTTTCCCGGGGATTGATCTTATCCCTTTTCTATAAGAGTTGCAGGGCAGGGATTGTATGCCGGAATTCCTTTCCGGATAACGTTCGTCCGGGATCACTGATCAGGATTACCCGGATATTCAAAAACAAAAGAGATCGTGTTCACGACCCGGGAACCCTCATTGCATCGCCACTCCGCAATAATGGCACCGGCATGTATTCCGGCCCAAAACCTGTGACAGGAAGAAAAGAATTTCTGCATACCGGCAACGGTTCCTGCCCGCACGGGGGATAATCCCATTTGAACTACCGGAATTTTTCTGTGATCACGACGGAAAAAAATGTTGAAATAAGTTCGCGGACCAGACTAAAAAGTTCAGATTTTCCCTGCCAGGATTTCAATTTTTTCCGGTAACCAGGTTACTCTTCTTCGATAACTACGAGGGTGCCCCTCTCTCCCCAAAGGGGGGGCAGCATGCGGGGCGCCCCCCCGACCCCCTTTTCTTCGAAGGTTCCCGGTCAGCCGTCTGAAGCGACCATCCTGATGGGGGGTATGCCCATGTGGCGGGGGCACAAAGGCACACCATGCCGGAGCCCCCGAGAGCGATCATGAGGGGAAAACCGGTTATGATAACTTAGTCGCCAGAACGGGACTCTCTCCCCTTAAAAAAATGGATCCGGGTATGGTCTTACCGCTTCTTTGTCTGAAGCAGGAAGAAAAATCCGACCGCTGAGAGCGCCGCAATAACCGGCACGGGTGAGAGGGGGGTGACCGTTGTTGGCACAACCAGGGGGGTGAGGGCAGCATTGATCACGACATTCTGCCCGGGTTTGAGAACACCTGATGCGGTGTACGGGGTATAGCCGGCCAGCCGGATCTCGACACTGTAGGTCGTCGTGGTATCGACCGGTATGTTGTCCAGGGACAGGGGGGTGATCCCCTTGTAGGCATTGTTGATGAGGACATCGGCGCCGCTTGGCTGGGAGAAGATCTCGGCACTTACGATAGACGAAGAGGTGGATGCAGGCACGAGCGCTCCCGATACCGTTGCTGTTGATCCTGCATCAACCCGCGCTGCCGTGGTATAGTCCAGGTATCCTGTTTTTTTCATGAGCAGGGTATAGGTCCCGGGGGAAACGCCGGTGATGTACAGGGGGCCGGAAGCGCGGGTCTCTCCCTTGTATTCACCATTGAGATAGACAGAAGCACCGGAAGGTGTCGAGAAGACGTCAAGATCGCCGACCGTAGGACTCATGAGCGGGGTGAGTGTGACAGACAGGTAGCTGGTCTGGGCACTGTTCACTGTGGCCGTTTGTGAATAATCCTTATAGCCGGATTTTTTCAGGGTCACCGTGTGGGGTCCGGTTGCAAGGTTGCCAACGATCTGGTTGGTGAGCCCCTGGTAGATGGTATCCACGTACAGGCCGGCCCCGACCGGGGATGAAGAGACAGATATTGACCCGGTCTGCTGGTTTGGCACAAGGCTGGCATACACGGTGCTTGTCTGGCCCGGTTTCACATCGATGCTTGTCGAGTAGGGCTGGTAGCCGGACTTTGAGACCCGCACATTGTGCCAGCCGGTACTTACCCCCGTAAACGTCCCTGCAGTGATAACCTGGTCATACCCGTTATCCAGGATAGCAGAGGCACCCGAGGGGTTGGACGTGACTGAGATGGATCCGGTCTGGACAACCGGGGTCAGGGACGCGAAGACGTCGATGGTCTGGTCAGGAGCGGGATTGCCGGAATAGAACTGGCTCCAGGTCTCGTAACCGGCCCGGGAAACCGTGATGGAATGGCCGGGAGTGCCCGTGGTGGAAACCCCGATGGAGACCGGGGCGGATCCATAGTTTGTCCCGTCGAAGGATACCTGGGCTCCCGGCGGGTCCGACCTCACAAGATAGTAACCCTTCTGGCTGCCGGGGAATGGCGTGGGAGCAACCGTGGGGATCAGCACCAGCGCGGCATGGACAGAGATGTGCTCACCTTCTGCCGGATTTCCGGCATAGTACTGGCTCCAGGTCTGGTAGCCGGCCTTTTCGACCTCGATCAGATGGCCCGGTGTGGCCGTCGTGAAGACGGGGACCGTTGTCGGCGATATCCCGACGATCGTGTCATCAACCGTAACGGTTGCACCGGCGGGCGTGGATGAAATGTCATAATACCCCATGGCGCCACCGATAAGCTGCGAGGCAGCCGCCGGGAAGACAAATCCAGTCATCGCAAGGATAACAATGAACAGCATGAGAACAGGCTTCTTCATAGTATCTCTCCTTGCGTCGTCAGATGTATTAAAAGATCTTTTTTTTCCGCGTTTTACGGCTGACGGCTCCCGCCACCGTTTCGCCGGTCGCTGTGCGAATGCTGCTCAAAATGCCATCATTCTTTATGGCTTTCCCTCTCATGGTCCTGCCGGCATCCCGATTTTCTGCTGTCGAAACGGGGATGAACTTTGTCAGTTCACACCGGAACCATGAAAATTGCAGATATGAGGGTTCCCCGCATCAGGGCCCCTCGCGGGGCACGGCGGGGCAGTTTGTGTATTTTCCAACATGCTCCCGGTTATTGACCCGCCGCGGGGGCGTCCCTTTTCGGTGCGGAGGCGTTCATCGCAAATAATTAAAGAGAGTAAAAAATCCTAAAATCACCTTTGTTTCATGTAATTTTCATGAAAAAGATATCGTTGATTGCTGACGCCCGCCGGGAGTTTTGTTTTGCGCAGGGCCGCTGTGCCCACCGGTACGGATTGCGCCGCATTCCCTGTACAATGAAGTGCTGTGTTTCACGGAAGTCACGAACCAGCACAGGGGCCCCGCGCTCGCAGACGCAGGACTGCCGCCGCATGCCGGATGAAAGAGGAGGTGTTTTAGCCCGCGGCGTTGTTCTCCCCGTCAGGCACCCGCTTCATCGGGCAGACGTCTGCGCCCTTCATGTTGCCCATTGCCCACAGGTACCGCTGCCGGATTGTCGGGGGCAGTTCCTTTTCCGGTACGGGCACAAACCCGAGCGTGGCATAGAACTCCACGAGCTCCTGCACCGCGTACATGTACAGGGTCGTCCTCCCGCACCCCTGGATCAGCGCGTCGAGCGCCTTCCGGGCATACCCGTTTCCCCGGAACTCCTCCCACGTGAAGATCCCGTCCACCTCGTACCCGTCCTCGTGCTGTTTGCAGCGTGCAACACTGACCGGCGTGTCGTCGACAAAAACGGCGAAGATCCGGTCATGGAGCGGATCCGATTTCGTCTGGTGGTAATCGAACCAGATCTTCTCGGCAATGTAGAACTCCTTGGTGGCGAGCTCCCGTGCCGTCACGTTCAGCTGGATCCGCGTGTACATGACCAGGACGGGTGCTGCTATCCGTGCAATGACCTTCGAAGACGTGGTGCCAAGGGGGACCTTCCGGAGGTAATCCCTCTTCCCGTACCGGGACATCATGACGAGCGAGACGTTCTCTTCGGCAGCAACCGTGCAGATCTGGCCGGTCGGGTCACCGAACCGTACCATCATCGTCACCCGGATACCGGGACGCTTCCGCTTGATCGTCTCCCGCGCTTCCGAGAGGCGTTTCTCGACCTCCCGGACAACGAGGTTCATGCGATCCTCCTTCTCGACGTTCCGGATAACGTGGAGGAGGATGATCTCCTTCACGTCTTCGGTCCGGACGATACACGCCAGCGCTTCGTTCGCGGGACGGGAGAAATCGAGCGGGAAGAGGATACGGGAGAAGAGCGTCTCCCCCGTCACCACCGGGGCCGGCGCGGCAAAGATGCCCTGCGCGGGGAAACGCATGATGAGGATATGGGTCCGGCTCCGGGTGAGGATCTCGGTGCCGCCCCGGCCGAGAAGACTTTTGCTGAGAAGCCCCCGGCGGGCTCCCATGATGATGAGCGAGGGTTTTTCAGCCTCTGCTGTTTTCAGGATCGCCGCGGGGATGTCGCCGGCGGCATCCTGTTCAATGACAGAGCGCACCGCAATGGCCGGACGGGGAACAAGTCCCTCCTGCCGCTGTACCTTTTCCCGCTCTGCGGGCTCACCGGACGGGACGATATGGAGCAGCACGATCTCTTTTGCGTTCCGGATACTGCCCGCACAGGTGATGAGTTTCTCTGAATCATCTGAGAGATCGGTTGGGATAAGGATCTTTTCAAACATCGCAGGGTCGTTCCGCGTTTAAGTTCTTCCGTGTAGATTTGCCCGCCTCTTTTTTAAGGGTGATGGAGACCCGGGTGGATCCAAAGAACCGGAAGAGGATGGATCGGGACTGGCACCTTCCGGCCGCTCTTCGTCGTCAGGAGGTTCACGGCAGCGGACCCGGCACCGCATTTCCCTTCCGCCATCAGGTTCTGCCAGTGCCGGGACAATAAAAAATTGCCCGGTAAAAACGGGCATGAACCGGTGGAGTTCACACCATGACGATGAAAATCGGAAAAGACATCATAATTTTCACGAGGGCTCCCCGCTTCAGGGCCCCTCCGGGGCACGGCGGGGCAGTCCGATGTTCTTTTTATAGAGATGGCAGTCATTGATCCGCCGCGGGGGCGCCCCGTCGGGGGCGGCGGCATATATCATATTCGGGGGTATGGGGGTCTCAACCCCCATTATTCTGTCTCTAAAGAATTCGATTTTCATAGGAAGACCTCTTTTAAAAGATGAGATCACCCCCCTTGCGCCAGCCCTGCATGTGATTCCCCGCTCTGACGCTTATGTTACTCCTCCTGTTTTTTTTAACAGGTAATACTGCACTATCGCAATCGGGGCACCCCAGCGGCGGGGCGAAGAGACGGAGCGTCAGCTCTCTGAATGATCTCTCCAAAGGGGATAACATATAAACCGGGAAGGTCAGATTCACCACTATGCAGCACCGGTATAAGGATATCCTTGCAGTTCTTTTGTTGCTGGTCATTACCGTGGTCGTAGTCTGGTTCATCCTGTCCCGGTTGCTCATTGTTGTGTTCATACCGGTCTCATTCGGGGGAGCGGTGCTCTTTACCATCGGGATCATCGTTGTCGTTTTCCTTGTCCTCGATCATTTTCTCGATCTCCTGTAATCCAAAACCATTCCCCGGTGACCCCGCGCTCTGTACGCGGTTGCCGGACATCAGGCCATCACGATCGCCGGGGTTTGTCAGCACGATCCGGCCTTCCACGCAGTCAGTTCAACGGCATACACCGGATCCGTAAACGCATTCCGGAGTGCTGGCAAAAAGTATATTGTGTATGTCGCTAGTTACTACACGTGATAACAACATTTGGAGAAAATGGAGGAGACGGACTATGGGTCTTTTGAACCGGATGGGTACGATAATCAAGGCAAAAATGAGCAAACTGATCAATGCTGCGGAAGATCCCCGCGAAACGCTCGATTATTCGTATGAGAAGCAGATTGAACTGCTGCAGAATGTGAAACGCGGGGTGGCAGAAGTGACCACCTCCAAAAAAAGGCTGCAGCTCCAGCGGGAGAAACTGCTCCAGAGCAGCCAGAAACTGGACGGCCAGGCACGGGAAGCCGCCCGGGCAAACCGGGAAGATCTGGCCCGGCTCGCCCTGGAACGGAAGAGTGCCATCTTCTCGCAGGTCGAAGGGCTGGACCAGCAGATCGTCTCTCTCGAGGCAGAGCAGGCGAAGCTGGTTGCCGCGGAACAGCGGCTCTCCACGAAGATCGAGGTCTTCAGGACAAAGAAGGAGACCATCAAGGCACAGTATTCTGCTGCTGAAGCGCAGGTGAAGATCAGCGAATCGCTCTCCGGGATCAGTGAGGAGATGGCCGATATCGGAACCTCCATAGAGCGGGCGGAGAACAAGACGGACGAGATGAAGGCTCGCTCAGCAGCGCTTGATGAGCTGATTGAGCAGGGGACCCTCGAGGATATCTCCCGCAGCGGGGACGATATCGACCGGGAGCTGGCGAAGGTCGGCCAGAAGGGCAGCGTCGATTCCGAACTTGCAAAACTCATGGCGGAGGTGCGGAAATGATCATTCGTATCATGGGCGAAGGGCAGTACAATGTCAAGAGCAGCCTCTTTGACACCCTGAACAAGATCGATAACACCATTGTGGATAACGTGCAGCAGGGGGATGAGAAGGCGTACAGGAAAAACCTGGCAAAACTGATCAGCACGATCAAGAGCAAGGGGGACCTCATTGACGACAAGGAGCTCGTTGAATCCGATATCATCGTGCCAATGGCGGACATGACCCTGAAGGAAGCCCGGGAGGTATTTACCGGCACGGGAATATTCAAGGACTAAGATCCGTTGCACGCGGCCGTGCGGAAGATCAACCAGCCATTACAAGGGGATACCCCAGAGGGGATACCACATCCCCGGATCTTTTTCAACCGGGAGTTCTTTTTCCAGCAGGGACCGCATCCGGAACTCCGTGGCAGTATCGCGGGTCTTGCCCGGCGCCGGGACAAAGGGGTAATAGCGACCCTGCTTGAAGTTGTATACCCAGTACGAGGGGTTTGCATTCCCGAAGCGGAAGACCGCGCAAAGGAGGTACGTGCCAAAGCCCCGTTCGATCAGGGTCTGGCTGACCAGGTGAACCCCCGTGACCAGGTCCTCAAAATCCGGGTCCTCCAGGATGACCCAGGTGAAACGGTATTCATCCGTTACAAGCCGGTACGTACTGCCGGTCTCCCGGGAGCTGAGCCGGAGCAGGTCCTCGATCTCGGTCCGGGCAGCCTCGTACTGGGAGGACTCAATGGGTTTGAAGCAGAGTGCTGCAACCGGGGATGGCTTCAGGTTCAGTTGCGAATCCATGGTGACACTGGCGATGGATATCGCAAACAGGTTGTCAACCGTTGCTTTCGGAAGACGGGTCTTTCCAAGCAGGGTATCCAGAAATCCCATTATCCCTTTGCCTCCCGCTGGAACTGCTCGAGCGCCGCGATCCGCTGCTCCACCGTCGGGTGCGTGGAGAGCAGTTCAAAGATCGAGGATCCGGAAATGGCCGGAATGATGAAGAAGGCATTCATCCCCTCCACTTCCCTGAGATCTTTTGTCGGCACACGCTCCATCTGTCCGCTGATCTTCATCAGTGCCGATGCAAGATGTGCAGGGTTTCCGGTCAGTATGGCCGATCCTTTGTCAGCAGCAAATTCCCGGTAGCGCGAGAGGGCCCTGATAAGGAGCGTACTGATCACCCAGACCACCGCTGCCAGGATGGGGATCAGGATGAGGAGTGCGGTCTTGTTGTCCCGTGTGCCGCGGGAGCCGGTACCCATGCCCCCGCCGAACAGTAACCAGTTCCGGAAGAGGAAAAAGGCGATCATGGATATAAAACCGGCCAGGGTGATCACCATGACATCGCGGTTCCGGACATGGCTGAGTTCGTGCGCGATCACTGCCTCGAGCTCTTCCTGGCGGAGCATACTGGTGAGGCCGGTGGTCACGGCGATAACAGAATGTGCAGGACTCCGGCCGGTTGCAAACGCGTTGGGGACCGGTGACTGTACGATGGCAAGCCGTGGGCGGGGGATACCGGCAATGGCGCAGAGGCGGGTCAGGGTTTCATGGAGGCGTGGTTCTTCCTGTGCCGAGACCTCGCGGGCTCCCATGGACATGAGGACCAGGCGGTCCGAGAAGAAAAACTGGATCAGGAGGATCGCGCCCATGATGACCACGAGGAGGAGTGTTTCGACCCCGAGATATGCCAGGACCGCGAGGAAGACGAAATAGACCACCGCTAACAGGAACATCGTCCCGAACATTCTCACGTCAAGTCCATAGTCATGGGGCCATCGTACCATCGCATTCACCCGGTATGTTATTTTTTTCCTTCCGGAATACGCTCGCCTGACCGTCAGGACCGGAACGGGAAAAAGTATCCTATTCTTGGCATGTATCCATAGACCATGCGCGATAATAAATTATGGGTATCGTGCCATTCTCACGACGAATTTTTCCTGGAATACACCGGAGAGGCAACTCATTCAGACACTCCGGGGGGGCTTTGCTACCGGCTCACCCCCGCCGTTGCGGCGACACCCAGTTTGCGACAGGTTGAAAAAACTTGTCCGGACCAGGGACCAAATGCGTCTGCAATTGATCGCAATTATTTTCTGAATGATTTCGTTTTCATTTTCTGCTTTGCAGAAACAGGCATGAACAAAATGTTCACACCGGAAGGATGAAAATCGAAAAAAAATCATAAATTTTTACGAAGGCTCCCCGCCTCAGGGCCCCTCCGGGGCACGGCGGGGCAGTTCAGTATCTTTCGGAAATATCAGTCATTGATCCGTCGCGGGGGCGCCCCGTCGGGGGCTGCGGCATAAATCATAATCGGGGGCAACCCCCATTATTCTGTCTCGAAAGAATTCGATTTTCATAGGAATTCATGGTAAAGTGATTAAATCACCCTCCGGCGCCAGCCCTGCCCCCGTTGGGGGCTCAATCACGCATGCTATGCCCTGGGATTACCTGTACTGTCCTCATCCAGAATTGACCATCTCATACGGCGTTCTTGCAATCCGGAAATGCCACATCGGCAAGGGTAACGTCCCGGGAGCGTCAGAATTGTACAAAGGATTTCCCATGAAAATCGCTTCCTATTAAGGATCGATTATGGGGATTGATCCCGATATTCCCTGTTGCGATGAACGCCCGCCGCCCAAAAAGGGCGCCCCGCGGCGGGGTTCCGGACGGTTAAAGAAATCTGGGAGATTGAACCGTCTTGCCCCGCCGTGCCCCGGAGAGGCCCTGATGCGGGGAACCCTCGTAATCTCCACATTCTATTGCCGATGTTCATGGTTTGTGTGTGAACTCCCGTTCATGTGCATTTCTCCAGAATGCAATGTTCTTATCAGGTGTTTACGCGGGGATCTGAATTCATTTTTTTTTATTTCATAATAATTTCCCTGGAATTCTTACCCTGAACGGACCAGCAGGGTATTCATACCGCGTTCCGGCCATTGTATTCCCGGACTCTTCCGGAATCAGTCCGGTTTATTCGTGCCGGTTTACGGCGATTGGATTATGGCAGGCTTTATGCTGTGTTCTCCGGCCAGCCGGCATTTTTTCGTCTTTTAAAACCCGCTCTCCAGCCCCTGCCGGATATCCTTCTTTGACTCCCGGTTGAGCCCGGCAATATAGTCCTCGTAATAGTGAATCCTCGTGCTGACCGGGAACGGGATGCCGATGGTGCTGATGATCGCCTCGCCCTGGTCAAGGGTCTGGATCTCGATCTCCATCCGGGAGAGGTCCTGCTTGGCGCTGCCCATGATGATCTCGCGGTCGCCCCGGTCGCCGAGGCCCATGACCACGAAGGTGTTGATCTGGGCGAGCACCTTCTGGTCGATGTTCTTCGGCTGCTGGGTCACGACACAGAGCCCGACCCCGAACTTCCGCCCTTCCATGGCGCACTCGCGGAAGACCTGGGTTGAGGCGCCGCCGGCCCCCAGCACCCTTTGCGCCTCCTCGATGGTGATGAGGACTTTCTTCTGCTCCACCGCTTCGGTCTCCATGCCGAACTCTTCGGCCGATGTGCGGTGGGTCTGCATGATCCTCCGGGTGATCATCGAGAGGACAAAGAGCTCGCTCCGCTCGCCCATCCGGGGGATGTCGATGAGCACGACCCGGTTGTCGTGCAGGAACCGCAGGATCTCCGGCACGCAGGAACCGGATTCGCGGAAAAACTTCCGGTTGCCGGCAACGATGTTCCTGATACGGCGCTGGATCACCAGCAGGGTGCCCGGGTGGAATGCCCCGAGCCTGTCGGCGATCTGCGGGAACGGCCCGGCATATGTGCCCGCCCTCACCGCGTCCGGGAGGGTATCCATATTCGCCTGCAGGAAGAACGGGATGATCTCCTTCCCGTCAAACTCATCGAGCGACTCGATCACGTCATGCTGGGCCTGCGAGAGATCATAGAGGAGGTTCAGGTCGGTCATCCGGAAGTCGTCGTAGTCAAGCCAGAGGCTGGAAAGGCCGTACTTCTTCCGGTCCGCCTCGCTGATGGTGAAGACCGCAAGGCCGTCTTTTCCGGCGGTATAGTGGACGAGCCCGAGCGTCCGCTCACCGGTACTGGACTGCCCGCCCCGCACGTACTCGCCGTGGGGATCCACCATTAAAAGACCGAACTTCTGTACTTTCATGCAGGAAGCACAGAAGGTCTTCATGAAATTGGACTTGCCCATGCCGGTGGTGGCAAAGACGCCCATGTGCTGCGGGAGGACCCTGCTGTGGATCTTGACCGGAACGTCTTTGAGGACGCCCTGCCCGGTCCGCATCACGCCGACCTCGATATCGCCCATCACCTTTGTCAGGAATCCAAAATCTGCTGCTTCCGGAATGGTGACGGCAGAGAACTTGGTCGGGACGGTTCGGGGTTTCCGGAAGGTCCCCTTCTCGTCCACAAACCCGAGCGGGACTGCCTCGACCCCTAAAAAGACGTCCTCGCCCAGACCGTAGAACTGCTCGGAGAACGGGCGGGTGTCCCACTTCTCGTCCGCAAAGTTGCTCTCGTGGACAAGGTCGCTCACCTTTGCATAGAATGAATATCCCTTGGTGGTGTCGGTGATCTTCAGGATGTCCCCGACAAAGAGGTTCCCGGTATGGGGGATGATAAAGCGGTACGAGAGGACGCTCCGGCCGATGAGCCGGAACTTGGTATCGTCCCCGTTCTCAATAGCGTTCAAAGTCACCATGTAAATCACCAAAGAGGTCTTCAAAAGCCCGGTGCAGGATCCCCTGTTTTACGAGGCCGGCCTTTATGTCCTGCAGGATCTGGCCGGTGAGCTCCTCGCCGATCGCGACCGTGCGGTGGGCATCGAGGAGCGGGTAGGGGTAGCCGGGGATCCGCCCGTCACCGGCACACGCGGCAAGGGCCTGCATGGTCGCTGCTGCGGTCTCTTCGTCCGTGCCCTTCGGGAGCTCCATCTTGAGCGGGCGGCTCACCTCCGGGTG
This sequence comes from Methanoregula sp. UBA154, assembly GCA_002502245.1. Taxonomy (GTDB): domain Archaea; phylum Halobacteriota; class Methanomicrobia; order Methanomicrobiales; family Methanospirillaceae; genus Methanoregula. The sequence continues at coordinate 19,586 of DAPW01000005.1, read as the reverse complement.
GAGCGAGGCAACGTAGATATCCCCGTGCCGTCCCTGCCGGTACTCGGTGTGGTCGATCAGGTGCGGATCGATCCGCGTCCACCACGGGCCGCGGATCTCATATTCCGCTACGAGCCCGGCAAGCGCCGGGAGGAGCGGGTGCCCTCCCCCCCACGTTGCCCGGGTCCGCTTTGCCACGGCGGCAAGGAGAATCCCGCGTTCCCCTGCGGTTTCAAGGATCTCCGTAAGCACCGGCTCGTGGTTCTGGCTCGAGACGCGGAGCGCCCCGTCCAGGAGCAGGAGCGAACCGGCCGGCAGGGTTTCCGCGGTCTTCCGGGCTACCCAGTACTCCAGCGTGTCGCGGAGGATTGCGGAAGCACGCTCGGGGTCGGCGTTATCCAGGCCCTTGTGGGGCGGTGCGCCATAGCACTCCTGGAAGAGCGCATCAAAGTCGTGGTTCCGGTGCCCGGGCCCGATAGTGACGAGTGTTATGGGCGTGACTGCCCGCCCGCCACGCTCGTTTCCGGTGAAGGTGGTCCGGGCGGCACGGATCGCGGCAAGGGCAAACGTCCCGCCGTCCAGCACCATCGTGTTCGACCCGTCCACGGCGCTGACGGTGCCGGCCGGGCCTGCCGGGATCAGGTGGATCTGGTCCGGCAGGATCCCGCTCCGTTCGGCAAATCGCGCAACCAGGTCTTCCGGCACGTGCGCAGCGATATTCCGGAGCGCTGCCGCCACGGACTCATGGTACGAAGTACGGACGTCCATTCACGCCACCTGCCCGGACTGCCAGCCGGTCCTGCGGGTTCCGCCGTGATAGTTCTTCTCCTTCATGCCGTTGAATGGTAATTTGGCATGTAATGGAATATAAGGGGGTTGCCTGTGCGGGGAGAAAATGAATGAAAAAACCTGCCCGCTCCCTGCCGGTCTGCCAGGATTCCGGACCGGCAGTCGTCAGTCATACCGGTGAAGGATCAGGCCCTGGTTCCTTTATTTCCGGTCCTGCACTGACATCTGTCGGGAAACCCGATCAGGCCGGGAATACCAGGTTCTGCCGTTCCGGTCTTTTGTTTCTGTCAGTTCCCTGTTTTTTACGCATCTTCTCAGGTACCGCCGGAACAGTTCCGGAGAAATATCACTGGCGGTCCAGGCAATCGTGTCCATGCTGAATTTCCCGCTAGAGCGTAGAAGGTAATCCTCCAGCCTTTTTTTCATCCGTGTTTCCAGGGGCGCTGTTTTTTTTGTGAATCTCAATGACGGATGCTGAACCTGCGCATCCGGCCTGCAGGAATCTGATGGGCCGAAATCGTCCTCCTCCTCCTTCCATATATTTTTGCACCGTTTGCAATGGAACGTGTCCAGCAGACAGTAGACTTTTTCGCTGGAACAGAACGGACACCGGGACAGGGTTGTCATACCCGTGCCACTCACCGGGTCCCTGACCGGACGTGATTCACCAGCGCGATAAAATCGGTGAACGCGGAAACCCAGGCACGACCGGCGGCAGTATCGTTCGGATCAAAATCTTTCATTCTCATGACAATCCTGAACTGCCGTTGTATTTTGCCGTCAGGGGTATCCGGAATCTCCCGGGTCATTTCCGAAAAATTGCCGCTCTGAAAGGTGCGCTCTGCAAGACGGATGATCTTTTTTTCATCCGGTGTTTTTGTGGAAATATTCAGATCCTGCGGCCCGTAACAGCGCGAATGCAGGCGGCTGACGGTCAGGAAATACCAGTCAGTAACCACACTATGCGCTTTCGTGTGGATGGTACGATCACAGCATGCCTTCTCGAGGATATTTCTCAGGGTATTCTCCGAGTCTGCCGGAATCCAGATCAGGATATGCCCGGCATCGCCAGTCTCAAGCGCCTGCATGGCAGCACGCATCAGGGGACCATCACGTGAATATATGCGCTTCTGCATCGGGATCACCCTGCTTTCCGTTAATGAAACCACATCCGGGTGGCAGAAAAAAATGGATTACTGTTCATACAATATGCGCAATTTCTGTTCGATAAGCGGTGAGATGGGGTAGAAGCCCGGCAGCGTGGAAAATTCCAGGTCCTCCCGTACAGATACCTCCATATCGTCGTCACTTATCCCATGGTTCTCGTAGTCTACCAGCTCGTGAAAAAAAATGTTGCCACCGCCATAGACAATCCTGCAGAGATCGAAACGATCCCTGAATGCCCGGATATAGAAATACGAAGAGCCGATCAGGCTGTGTTCATATTCCTGTACCTGTTCCAGGATCCGGGGATATGGCGGTTCCGATGCATCCGGCATTGCGTAATGTGGCAGCGGAGCAATGCCGGTTCTGGTTTTTGACATTCCTTACACCCTCCTTTTCTCTCTCAGCCATACGCGGTCTTCCGTGGCTAAGATTAGAAGGCAATATCTTTCCTAGCTATTTATAATTTTGTAAACTGACATGTCCTTGTTCTTGGAAAAAACACCCGGCATCGAGCGTTATCCGGTTCCCCGGAAACGTGTGCCGGCGTTCCGGGTGCTGGCTGTCATCCAGCACATCTCCTTCACGCAACCTGAACAGTCCACGTCCGTCCCGATCGCGGGCATGCCTGCGGACACGCTCCCGGCGTCTCCGCGACCGAAGACGAGAAATATCCCGGAACGCGGGGCTCCTGCGTACGCAGGCCCGGTGGACCGGAACCATTTCCAAATCTTTTTTCCTTGCGTTACACATGATTACATAAAACCGTACTTCCGATCCTTTTGTGTCGGAGAGGCAGTTTCATGCAGGACAGACCCGCGGAAGAACCTTCCCTTTTCGGCATGCATCCCGGCAACGGCCGGTGGATGCTGGTTATCTTCGGTCTCGTCATCAACCTCTGTCTCGGTACGGTCTACTCGTGGAGCGTCTTCGTCCATCCGCTCACCGAATATTTTACCACAACGCTCGGCCAGACCATCACCGCGAATGAAGTGCTCCTGCCCTACTCGGTGATCCTCGCGGTCTTTGCCGTCACCATGGCCCTGACTGGAAAATACGTCGAGACCCACGGGCCGAAAACGATCACCATCGCCGGGTGTATCCTCACCGGTCTTGGCTGGTTGTCCGCGTCCATGGTCTCCTCGATTGCAATGCTCTCGCTCATGTACGGTGTGATCGGGGGCATCGGCATCGGGGTCGCGTATGGTGCAACGGTTGCCGTGGCGGCCCGCTGGTTCCCGGACCGCCGGGGGTTCGCAGTCGGCATGACCGTGCTCGGGGTCGGGTTCTCTGCCTTCATCACGGCGAACCTTGCCGGGTACCTCATCGCCGCGTATGGCGTCATGAGCACCTTCCGTATCTTCGGCATCGGGATCATCCTGATCACGGTTCCCCTGGCATTCCCGCTCGTTTTTCCCCCGGCCGGGTGGAAACCTCCCGGCTGGAATCCCCCGCTCCCGGTCACGGGTACGCACGCGACCTGCGAGTGCCGCCGGTCGGAGATGCTCAGGACCCCCGCATTTTACGGTCTCTGGATCTGTTACTTTATCGGGTGTTTCGCCGGGCTGATGGCGGTTTCCATCTCAAACCCGGTCGGGACCGAACTGGTCCACACCGGGACCGCTCTTGCGACCGCCCTTGTCGGGTTCTTTGCCATCTTCAACGGGGGCGGGAGGCCGCTCTTCGGGTACCTGACCGACCGCTTCAGCCCGCGGAACACGGCCATGTTCACGTTCGCACTGCTCGCGCTCGCCTCCTTTGCGATGTGGCAGGTGCCGCTCGTCCCGGTCTATATCCTTGCCTTCTCGGTGCTCTGGGGCTGCCTCGGGGGCTGGCTTGCCATCGCGCCAACTGCCACGGCGACTTATTTCGGGACCAGAGACTACCCGCGGTGCTACGGCGTGGTCTTCCTTGCCTTCGGTGCCGGGGCGATCGCCGGCCCGCAGCTTGCCGGGTTCATCCGGACCACAACCGGGAACTACCTCGGGGTGTTTCCCTGCGTGCTCGCCTCCGCCGTCATCGGCTTTCTTGTCGCATTTTTCCTGATGAAGCCACCAGCTCCAGAACCCTGATCGTGTGCGCCGGAGGCCTGCAGCTGATCTGACGGACTCACCGGTTTTCCGGATATGCCGGGGATCGATGCAGACAGCCCGTTCGTGTTCGCTCGCCCGGTTCCGTTCGCTCGTACCTCCCGGGGTTCCGGCTGGTTCACGGTATATCGCGTGCTGAAGAATTTTTTTTGGGTAAATTACTGATAAAATCCCAAAAATAAAGTTTGCTGTTCGACGTGAAAATATGTTTATAAAAATAAACGAAACTGGAGTGTGAAAAAAGCACGTTATTTTCATTAACATTTTTCATCGGTCTAAAAAAAGGTAATACCGTTCTATCATAATGGGGGGGGCGCCGGGAGCGGCGGGGGCGAAGGCATTGTAAAAGCCCCCGGGAGTGTCTGAAGAACACGGTCCCATGAATATTTGATCGAAAATCCGGTGCTGAAATGACACATTACTCTTTTTTTTCAGATCCCGCCATGGTACCTGTCACCGGCACGTGGTATCGGGGTGATCGTATTCCTGAGTTCCGGATGGTGGAGCATCGGGCGCATCGGACTTATCTTCAGGGGAACGTGGTATGTACTCCGCAGGAAATCTGCCTCTGAACCAGCCCTGCAGGTTCCCGTTGCCTTTATCTCTCCATACATCCCCGGAGAACCTGAGGTGTATTTCATGAGACGCATCACCATCAATGCCCTGGTCGATATCGGATGCCTGATAACCTTCATACCGTCGTTCGTTTCCGGGCTCGTATTGTTCTTCGTCCTGCCCTCCGGCGGGGGGCGCTGGAGCAGTCAGACCGTGTATCTTGGTCTTGCCCGGGACCAGTGGCTGAACATGCACAATTACTGGAGCCTCGCATTCTCTGCCATGCTCATCATCCACCTGATCCTCCACTGGATGTATTTTGTGAATATCCGGAAGTGCCTGAAGCCGGGTTCGAAAGATACGGAAGCCTGTGAAGCGTGATTATTTTTTTTTTGGTAAAGGGTAATTCCAACCCTTGAGTTCAGGAAGGATTTTCGAGCGAAAAACAAGAAAAATTGCTTTCCAGAAATGGAGTGCGAAAAAGTGCACCTGCCGATGATCGAAAAACGCAACGCTCCAGGGGCTTCGTTCCGTCGCTCTGGCGCCCGGGTTGCGATAGTGCTTTATTATCTGAACCGTGATTTTGGGTGATAGAGGAATCGCAAGCGCCCCCGCCCCCAACGGTGGCAGGGCTGGCGCAAGGGGGGACTACTGTTGGAGTTAGAATTCATGGGATACGTTGATACTTTACCCTGATTCTCCAAGCAGGTTCAATACAACGATTCCGTGAACGTTGACGTGGGATTCAGGGTATGCCAGGGAAATGTTTTTTCCGGGAGCGTTGCAGTGACCACCAGAGTTTCACCTTCAGAAACATACACCTGTTCCCGGTAATCCTCATAGCCGATTTTTGTTATTGTTACAGCGTGGGGCCCAATACTGAGTACTTTTGTGAAACTGCCCCGTACCGCGGGGGTATCCCCGACATACATCCCATCGATATACACTGACGATGCCGGTGGTGACGACCAGATAACCAGGGACCCGCTCCTCCGGGCAGGTACCCCTATAGGTGTTTCCATTGAGCGCGGTGACAGGGAGAGGGTCGCTGCCGGGGTCACGCTGTCTGTCCGGGCTGGCATTCCACCAAATGTAATCGTTGGCAGTGTGGCTGTTTCATATGGGGTAGAGTACTGGATACATCCGGAAGCGCTGATGAAAAAAATGATTATGCCGGCCAGGATCACCCGGACCATGAAGGAGCGAAGGGAATCACGTTTCATTGATCGCCCATAAGCGACTTTACCGTTTATGTGTATTGGTTTTCTCGTTCCGTTGCACATACCTGCCGGATTTGTCCGGGCAGACGTCCCCGTTTCCTGCCATATCTTTCATTAAACTCCTGGCAGACCCGGGCCGATACCAATGGTGCCGGTCTGAACATTTTTTTTTAAAAATAGAGAATACGTTTTGTCGCTATCAGGATCCGCATGGAGACGAACGCTTATTTCTTCTTCTTCGTCATCGCCTGTCTTATCATCTTCAGGGTATCCACCTTGTGTTTCAGGTGTCCGATCTTGAACTCTTTATGCAGGATCTGCTGATCGAGCTTGCGAACAATAATCTCCTTTTTTACCTCTTCCTCAAGTGTTTCAAAAGCGGCCATCTCGGCCCATTTGGAATATCTCATGTGCATATGGATATTAGACTCATCCATCATTTCGTTCACCCTCCCGGGATTTTTATTATTCTCACTTCTCTTTTGGGACTGATCTTTTTGTGATGATGAAACTGAAATGCGTTGATACACGAATGATAATCGGTCTTACACGCAATCCAGCGTCAACCGTTGCACCAGGTAATACCCCAATCCATCGCATCACTCCTTCATGATACTGTGTCCTTATGCAACAGTTCGGAATATACCTGTCGACCGTACCAACATGAGCCCCGCCGCACGTTTCTGCCGGCGTGCCATCTGATGCAGAAACCGGAAAATTCCACCATGTTTCCGGAGGAGGTATTAAGAAACGAAATGGTTGCCGGAAAAAAAGCCGGATGGTCCGGTTAAATGAACGTCACCCTTCCTTCTTTGGAAGTTATTCCGTTTTTGATACTTCGTGCACGGAAAAACGATCCCGTATCTTATTGACCTGGTCAGCAGTGGTGATAATTACGATTTTATCTCCTTCCCGGACCACCGGATTTTCTTTGGAAAGAATGAATTCATTTCCCCGGTAAATTCCGATAAATGCACTTTTCCGGGGCAGAGCGTCTTCATCGAGCGGGTGGTCGATCTCTCTGCCCGCTGCAGGAACACTGATAAACCGGACATCGCCATGGACAAGACTGCTCAGTTCTATGGTGTCCACACCACGGAGCGTATCGGATATGATCGAGGATGCAATCTCTGACGGGTTAATCAGGTCAGAAAATCCCAGATGTTCAGCTACGACAAGGAACTGGGTATCATGAATGCGCAGGATAATTTTTGGTACTTTGTAATTCCGTGCTATGAGGCCGATGATAATATTATCCTGATCATGGTCTGTGCAGGCAACGATCGCATCCGCCTTCCCGATCTCTGCCTTTTCGAGAATGTCGGGCCGTGTCGCTTCCGCGTTGATGATGGTACAGTCAAGGGATTCAGCCAGCTCTTTTGCAGAGTGCTGGTCCCGCTCTATCACAATCACCTCATTTTTCCGGCGAAGCAGCTTCACGGCAAGGTGTTTTCCGAGGGTACTTGCGCCGGTAATAATTACCCGCATTATGCACCTCCCGGCCCGTGCCGGTAACAAAGAATATCAGAGAACCGGCGCAGGGCAACGCCATCATGCTCCGGCTTGTACAGGGGGGACATCAACGCAACACCTTCATGGTACATACCTCTGGATTTCTTTAACAATAAATCGATCTCCGTTCCGCCAAAGAACGGACCGGGTAAAAAATTACCGCTCCCTGCTGCCGGTTCTCCGGCTGGTGCGGGCGGATGTCTCCGGTCATTCACCGGATCCGACAGGATATCCGGGGGCTCAGCTCCCCGGNNCCCGGCTACCCGGATGCCCGGCTACCCGTGTCTCGTATTTTCCGGTTTTCGTTTCCACCATGTTGCCGGGTTCAGAAGGATGAGGAACGGGATTATCTCCAGGCGACCGAGCAGCATATCAACCGAGAGTACTCCTTTCAGGACGAGGGGGAGCGCCGGGGACGTTAATCCTGCGGATAACCCGACACCCCCGAGCGCACTCGTCACTTCAAACAGGGATGTACTCATCCCAAAGCCATAGACGAGGAAAAGAAAGCAGGAAACCGCAAGCACGATCGCGTAGAGAAAAATGTAGGATACGTGCTGATAGACCTCATCCTGTTCCATGACCCGTTCCCCCACCTTCAGGGGGGTAACCACTTCCTTTGGCAAAAAAATCCGCATGAGAATAACGCGGATCAGCTGGACGATGAGGATGAACCTGAAGATCTTCAGGCCCCCCGAAGTCGATCCCAGGCTCCCCCCGATTCCCATGAGGAAAAGCAGGACAGCCCGCGATGGTTCCGGAAGCCCCGCGACACTGATGGTTGAAAATCCCGAGGAAGTGAGGGCGGAAATGACTTGGAAAACCGCAACCGGAACTGCATCAGGAAGAGCGATGGTGCCCAGGAGGGTAATGACCATCAGCGCCATGCCCGCGATCGCAAGGAGGGCGAAATAGCGTAACTGGACGTCCCTGAACATTTTTTTCGGATCCCGGAACGCTTCATGAAAGATACTGAAATCGGTCCCCCCCAGGACCATAACCACACACATCATGCCGGGTATCAGCAGACCGGAAAAATCGGCAATGCTCCCGCTTTTTGTAGAAAATCCCCCGGTGGAGACGGCACTGAATGCATGACAGAGCGCATCGAACGGGATCATCCCGCCGGCCCAGAACAGGCCGAATGCCAGGAGCGTGATGGCGATGTATACCCGGCCGAACGTCCATGCCGATGCAATGACCCCCGGCTTCACGACATCGGTACTGTCCTGGGTATCATAGAGGATGAAGGCACTGGTCTTCGGTTTTAAGAAGATGAGGAGCACCACGATAATGATTCCCAGGCCCCCGACCCACTGGAGCCATGAGCGGAAAAAAAGGAACACGGGGTCTCCGACGGTTGGCATCACCGAGAGACCGGTCGTTGTTATACCGGCGATACATTCAAAGAGTGCATCCGTATAGGGAACACCGGTGATGAGCTGTACCGGGACGGCACTGATGATGGCTGAAAGCGGGAAAAAGATGGCCGTTAGGACGATCGCTTCTTTTGAGAGTAATTCCGTCTCCGGCAGGAGTTTGTAGAGAATAAGCCCGGCACAGAGGATACTGCCGGCAACAACCGTAAAAATAACGGCAGCACGGGTCTCATGGATAAGTCCCGCGAAGGCAGCGGGGGGCAGCAGGATGATACCCAGTGCCATGAGGAAAAATCCGAAATATTTTCCGATTCTCCCCAACCTGACAGGCGAGACCAGCTCATACATTGAATCAGAGTAACAATCTTATAGCTGATAAAATGGTGTCAGGTTGTTCTGTTGCACGGAAACACTGTGTACTGGAAATGTAGCAATACCGGGAGATGAGGAAGAACCTGAGGGGGATTTTTGGTTATTCACGACGTTTCTTCAATCCATGTCGCCATCACCGCAAGGGCAGGCCCGGTATTCCCGGCCGGGCGGTGGTTCTGTCCCTGCTCTTCCCGCGTGAAGATCCTCGTGGTCATGACCGGGTGTTCTTCAGGGCATTCACCTGCCGGTCATACAGCCCGAGCGGGATGAAATGGTCTTCGGCGCCGGTCAGGAGCAGGAGGTCCTGTTTTCCGCGTTCCGTATGCTGGTTCTGCTCGTTGAACCGGAGCAGGACACCCGTGCGATGTATCGGAGGTGCAGTCTTTGTGACGTACATCAGCTTGTTCCCCACCGTTCCTGGTAACCGGCCTTCATTTTCCGTCCGGCCATGGAGGCCGGAACTGCCGAAAAAGCGGACGTCATTTCTGTACCGGTTGTTCGGTATCCCCCGAACCTTCTTCATCTCCACCTGTTCCGGTGCGGGTACTCCCCAGGAGAGGAAACCTGAGCATGTACCGCAGACCACCGACTGTAGACAGGTTGCGCATCTCACGGCTGACCTGCGCAATCAGTTCTTTAACGACAATCCGGTCTTCAACCTCCCCGGATTCTTTGACAAAGGCGAGCCGGTGGATGGAGTACATCCCAATAAGAAATGCAAAGACAAAGAAAAAGTCCCAGTACTGGACGTCCAGCGTCTGGATGGCAAAGGCGGTCTGCGGGCTTTTCCAGTTCAGGGTGAGCGACAGTTCGGTTGCCTTGAACGAATCGACAAACATCCCGCCGATGACCGGTGCAATACCGGCAGCAAGGGAGTTTCCAATGTTGATTGTGGCAAGATACGCGGTTGCGCTGCCCTGGGGTGCAAGTTTGAGTCCGATGTTTGCCGATGCGAGCGTAACACCCGCCGTCGACACGCCCATCAGGACATGCAGGACGACAAGAAGCGGGATGGTCAGCAGGTGCCGGGTGGGCATGGTCGTAAATGTCCAGCCAAGAATGCAGATCATAAAAAGCGGACCAGAGACTCGCAGGACGGATTTGTTGCTGAACCTGTCGGCAATCCGGCCCCACATGCTGTAGGAGAGCACACTTGAGAGCTGGCTGAGAACCGCAAGGACAATGATAACCGTGATATCAAAGTCGAGCATGACCAGCAGGTAGACGGTAAAAAACGGGGCAGCCAGGTTGACGGCAAAGTTCCAGGCCCCTAAAAAGGTTATCAGCCGGGAGAAGTTCTCATCGCGGAATGCAGACCGTATCTGGGTAAGAGGCGGGAGCCGGGCGGTCTGCTGCATACGCGGTTCCGGGATCCGTGACATGTACCAGATCCCCATCAGGCCTGCGACAAAACCGCCAAGGAAGATGACTGAGTATGCGGTGAGCGCGGGAAAAGCCGTGTCCCTCTGGGTGAAATCGATGAGGGCACCGGCAACAAGGGAGAGGACGATCCCCAGGGCAAGGGACAGGGACATGCGGCGGGAGAAGAAACTGCCAAGGATCTCCTGAGGCACAAGGTCGCGCATCCACGAGTTCCAGCTGCAGTGGGAGATGGCAGAGATGCTCGCGTACAGGACAAGTGATGTGATCAGGACGGGGATGGCAGCAGCCGGACCAAAGAGAAACGGGATGAGGGCAATAACGATCCAGAAAAGCCGTGCAATGATAGAAGCACCAACGCAGACCAGCCTCCGGTTGCGGACTTTTTCCACAACCGTGATGGCGGGCATCTGGATCAGCTCGGCAAGCGGGGGGATTGCCGCAAGCAGCCCGATGACCGTGTTGGACGCGCCCAGCTGGAGACCGAATGCAACGAGAAAGATCCCGCTGGTCAGCGTGACCATGGCCTGCGTGGCGAGCCCGTCCTTTATGGTATACGAGAGCCCTGTTGTTATCTCGTCTTTTGTTAAGGTCTCTTTTGGATTCAGCATGGTTTTCACACAAGAGCCGTGGTTCCGGACAAGAGTACCGGTGTGGTTGAGGCTTTTTTGTCCTGATTCTGTGGTATAGTCCGGCAGTTCGAAAAAGATATCGTTCCTGCAGCCGGGACCTGCTCCTGTTTTTTGTTGTCAGGAAGATGCGTGTTTTTTTATGAAGCGGCCGGGAACTTTTCGGGAAAAAATCTCCGGATAATTTTCCGGATACTGCCGGTCAACTCCTTTGATCCGGATAATCGCTGGCCGGCCCGGTCCGATACCCGGCCTTCCTGTCCCTTCATCCGCTTTTGCTGGTGGTGTTCCTGCACCATAACCTCCAAGAGTATTTGTCACGGGCGTATCCGGAAACTCTTTGGAGCTTCGCGATGTCCGGCATGACGAGGATAACAAAGAACTCCGTGGAGCAGGATATTATCCGGGCCGGGAGTGCCATGTCCGGCCGTAGCGATCCTTCGTTTCACCAGAGCCTGGTTGTTCACGCACCGCTTCAGGTATCGCCAGAAGGGTTCCGGGGGAATGTCCTTAGCCTCCCACGTCATAGTAATGGCACAGAATCTCCCTCAGACCGGGTGAGGTACTTGTTTTTTGGTTTCTGCTCCATCCGTGTTTCCAGAGGAACGATACTTTTCCTGGTTCTCAGGGAAGTGCCCGACGCCCTGGATCCACGGGCAGCAGACTACTCCGGGTCTTCCTCACCCTCCTTCCCGATATTCTTGCACCGTTTGCAGCGGAGTGTGTAAAAAAGGTGGTTCACCATATCACTGGAAAAAAAGGACAGCATGCTCCTGACGGTCATCCCGGAACGCACAGCCGGTCCCTGCGGGTCATACGGCATCCCGGACCCGGCCCGCGTTGTCTGCTCCCGTACCGATGACGGGCGTGCGCTCAGATCCGCCCTGTATCCCGCCGGTGTGGGAGATGGTGAGGATCCGTAAGAAACGGGACGCCTCTCGTGCATAACGCGGTGAGGAGGTTGTTCCTCCGCTCCTCGTACTGGCTCCCGAAGATCTCGTCGAAGATGAGGAACGTGGACTCGTGCACCTGGTGGAGCTCGGCAAGGTAGCGCGAGAGGGCGATTCTCAGCGCGACCGCGATGTCGTCCTGCTCCCCGCCGCTGAAGCGCTCGAGGGGAAATTCGTTGTCCACGTCACGGACCCGGGAGAATACCGGGAATTATTCTCTTCCCCGGAACGCAGCCACGCACCCTTCAACACGGTCTCCTTAAACCGGATCCAGCATCCAAACTTTTTTACCTGCATTATTCCATTGGGTTGTATGCATACCTGTGTTCCGGGGGCGTCAGTCATTGTCCTCGTCGTGCTGGTGGCCCTGCTGCTGACCCGGTCTGCTGCCGAGAAACTACCCTACACGGTTACCGGAAAGACGGGGGAGATCGAGTTCCGGCACTACCCCCCGCTGGTACTTGCAACGGCTGATAGCGACGTGGACGATGCCGGTTTCAACCTGCTCTTTGCATACATCTCCGGCAGCAACAAAGCACGGGATACCATCCCGATGACCGCTCCCGTCCTCACCTCACAGAAGATCCCGATGACCGCACCGGTAGTATCCGATGCGGGATCAATATCGTTTGTGATGCCCGCGGGAAAATCCCGGGAGGAGATCCCGGATCCAACGGACAGCCGGGTACGGATCGTGACGATTCCGGAACGCGAGATCGCGGTTATCCGCTTTTCGGGATATGCACCCCGGCAGGATATTGATGCGGCAGCGGTGCGGCTTGAGGACGGGCTGAAAAATGCCGGGATTATCCCGGAAGGCCGGCCGTTCCTGATGCGGTACGATCCGCCCTGGGTTCCCGGGTTCCTGCGGCGGAACGAAGTCGGGATTGAGGTACGGCGTTAAGAAACGGCCACGCCACGGGACCAGGCCGGGTTTTTTCCCTGTTCCCGGCCGGGTACCGGTGACCTGCCTTTGTGTCTGCACACGCCTGAGCTCATGCAGACAACCAGCCCCGGCAACGCAATGCTCACCCATCCGGCCAGCTCCCGGGTTGTACAGTCACAATCCTTATTGCGCATCCCGTTCACAATCTCACCGGGACACAACGGAGCTACCGATCCTATGCAATACACCTGTCTTGTTCCTGCATGCCTTATTGCTGCCTTCTTCCTCCTCGCCATCCCGGTAAGCGCGGAAGGCCCCACGGTCATGGTTGCCGATTACACGATCACGCCTGCCGTACTGCAGCCGGGCGACATAGGGACGATCACCGCCATCATCCGGAACACGGCATCCTCCTCAACCATCCGGGAGAACACCGGGATCCAGTCCGGCGGCACATTCGCGAGCACGAAGGATACCGACATCGGGGTCAATATCGAGAGCGTGCAGCTCGATTCACGGGACGTGGAGGTCATCTCGGGCAATTACAAGCGCATCGGCGCCATCGGCCCCGGCCAGTCTGTTCCCATCACGTTCCTCATCCGGGCCCCGGCAAAGGACGGCATCTACTTCCCGGAGATCTGGATTGATGTGACCGGGGGCCAGAGCGTCCGGCAGCCGGTACCGGTGAACGTGAATACCCAAATCGCCCTCCTGAAAAAACCTGCCCTGACCGTACTCAAGACGGTGCCGGAGAGCGTGAACCCCGGGGATGAGATCCCCGTCCGTGTTATCCTGAACAATAACGGCCTTTCCCGGGCAGACGAGATAACGGTTGTCGTCGACGCAACGACCACATCCATCATCCCGAAAACCCCGGGAACGTATCACATCGGCGAGCTTGCCCGGGGTGAGAATACCACGCTGGACATGGTCTTCTTCTCGGACAAGAAAACACCGTTAGGCTTAAACCGGGTTCTCCTGACGCTCACCTATGCCAATGCTGACGGAACCATCAATACCCAGACCGAGATGCTGGGGATCCCTGTCCGGGGCAGCGCAAAGATCGGCATCGCCTCCCTGTCGACCGATCCCGTCCGGATCAAAAAAGGCGACCAGGTCACGCTCGTGATCCGGCTCGAGAACACCGGCACGGATAACGCGAACTCGGTCAAGGCCACCATCGATCTCCCGATGGCCGGGAGCCACGATGCCTACGTGGGGACGATCGAGCCGGATACCGATGCTCCGGCGGTCTTTGCTCTCCAGGCAACGGATCCCGGCACCTATACCTACAACCTCCTCGTGCAGTACGAGGACGATTACGGCGTCCGCACGCAGAACGAGACGCTCCGTATGACCGTGCTTGACGGGGACGCGACCGGTCCCGTCCTTTTCGGTCTGCTCATTCTTCTCGTCTGTGCCGGTGCCGGGTACTGGTATTTTGTGCTGAAGAACAAGGGAAGCAGCAATGCTTGAGGAAGAGCAGGTCGCCCTGTTCCTTGCATCGCGCCTCATCAGCCGGGGAAACAAGGGGACCCTGCTCCTGACCATCATGATCATCGCGATGGTCTTTGTCAACCTCATCTTCCTTCCCTCCATCATCGCGGGTGTTGTCGTGCTCTTCAACCAGCAGACGATCGATTACAGCTACGGCAACCTCGTCATTGAACCCCGGGAGAATACGCCGGTTATCGGCGATGCGACAAAACTCGTGCAGAAGATCAACCGGGTGCCGGGGGTTGTCGCATCCACGCCACGGTACGCTGCCGGTGCAACGGTTGTATACAAAGGAAAGTCCACAACACCGCTCCTCATTGCGATCGACCCGGCGAGCGAACCGGAGGTCCTGAAGGTCCACACCGGCATCGTGAGCGGGGACTACCTTGGCGAGGGCGATACCGGCCAGATCCTGATCGGGGACACGCTTGCCGGGAGCAGGGAACTGGACGTGGACCGGACCCCGACACTCGGGGGTGTTGAGGTGGGCAAGATGGTGGATGTCACGTTCCGGAACGGCGTGACCCGGCAGTTCCGCGTCAAGGGGATCGTGGATACCGGGACCGCAGGATCTGACAGCAATGCGTTCATTGTGCGAAAGGACCTCATGGACGTGCTGGGAAGGGAGGATGAAGCCAGCCAGATCCTTGTCCGGACGCGGACCACCGGGGACGAGGATGCAATGCGCATTCTCCTTATGCAGTATGGTGTCCAGGAGAAGATCTGGACCTGGGAGGACAAGTCCGCGGATTTCCTGCAGTCCATTGTGGGGTCCTTTGGGATCATCAACTTCATCAGCACGGTCGTGAGCCTGGTAATCGCGGTGGTGGTGATCTTCATCGTCATCTTCATTTCCATCGTATACCGCCGCAAGCAGATCGGGATCCTGCAGGCGATCGGGATTGACCGCAGGATCATCATCAAGTCCTACATCTTCCAGGCGCTCTTCATCTGCACCTGCGGCACGATCGCCGGCTGCGCCCTGCTCCTTGCCTTGCTCCAGTACCTGGCCGTGTACCCGCTGGTCTTCCCGGGCGGGCCGGTTGCACCGCTCCTCGACACCGGACTCGTGGTCCAGTCGGTCGCAAGCCTGTTCGTTGTATCGCTGATCGCCGGCTATGTTCCGTCATGGCTGACCACCCGGGAGGAGATCCTCTCGGCAATAAGGGGATAACATGATCCGGGGAAGCGGCCTGCAGAAAATTTACGGCAAGGGAAGCGTGGAGGTCCGGGCACTGGACGGCGTTGACCTCGAGATCAGAAAAGGCGAGTTTGTCGGGGTGATGGGTGCGAGCGGGAGCGGGAAGTCCACGCTGCTCCACCTGCTCGGCCTCCTCGACCGCCCGAGCGCCGGGACGCTCGTGATCGATGGCGTGGATGTCACGAAGCTTTCGGAGCGGGAGCGGACGCTCTTCCGCCTGAACCGGCTCGGGTATGTCTTCCAGGACTATGCGCTGGTCCCGGAGCTGACGGCCGAGGAGAACATCTACCTGCCCTCCAAGGTGCGGGGGATGACGGTGAAGGAGTGCACCCGGGCCTGCCGGGATATCCTCTCGCTCGTGGGGCTCAGAGAGCGGTACAATTTCCTCCCCGGCGAGCTGTCGGGTGGCGAGCAGCAGCGGGTTGCCATTGCCCGGGCGCTCGTGAACAACCCGGCGCTGCTCCTTGCCGACGAGCCCTGCGCCAATCTCGATTCACGGAACTCGGTCCTGATCCTGGACCTGATCCGGAAGCTCAACCGCGAGCTGAAGCAGACCGTGGTGATGGTCTCCCACGAGGACTGGCACCGGCAGTACTTCGACCGGATCCTCTACCTGCAGGACGGGAAGATCGTGCCGGATCCCGGCGTCTGACCCGGAATCCCGCTCCGTTTCTTTGAGACCGCCCTGATCCGGTTTTTGTATCGGATCCTTCGTTCTCACTCCGCCGCCCGCACCCGGCTCGCGTTGTCGCTCCCCATCTCGATGACGAGCGTATTGGCAAACTCGCCCTGCATCTCCGCGATATGCGAGATGAGAAGGATCTGGGGAAAGCGGGACTCCTGCGTGCGTAACGCGGTGAGGAGGTTGTTCCGCCGCTCCTCGTCCTGGCTCCCGAAGATCTCGTCGAAGATGAGGAACGTGGACTCGTGCACCTGGTGGAGCTCGGCGAGATAACGGGAGAGGGCGATTCTCAGGGCAACCGCGATGTCGTCCTGCTCGCCCCCGCTGAAGCGCTCGATGGGGTAATCCTCGTCCACGTCCCGCACGAGGAGGTTGAAGTCCTCGTCCAGCAGCACCTGCTCGTACCTGCCGCCCGTGATCTCGCTGATGATCCGGCTCACCTCGCCCTCGAGCCGGCTCCGGACCACCTGCATGAGGTAGATCACGTACTCGGCGATGAGGGAGCGGGTGAGCTTCAGCAGTTCGATCTCGTCCCGGAGCTCGCCGGCCTGCTTCTGCAATGCGGCGATCTCATCCTGTGCTTTTTTGTACTCCGCGATCTTCTCTTCGGTGAAACGGAGGTCCCGGGTTGCCGTTGCTATGAGAACCTCCTCGTTTCTCAGTGCAGCCTCGGTCTCTGTTACTGCTGCGTCGAGTTTCACGGCCGCTGCCGGATCAAAGGCGGCAGCTTTGATCTCGTCAGCGAGTTTTGCGAGCCCGGCGGTTCTTTCCGCGATCTTTGCGGTGATCCCGGCAAGGTGCTGTTTTACCATAAGCCCCTGACCGATCTTTTTCCCGAGCTCGATGAAGCGGAGCTGCACCTTCTGCGCCGCGGCGGTCTCCTGCTCGCAGCCCCTGAATTCCCCGTCATCGTACCCGAGCTGTGCAAGGACTTCGTAGATCTCCATCTGCGCCAGTTCCTTCTTTGTCCATTTCTCCTCAAGCCCGGCCAGTTCCTCCTCGTACACCGGCTTCTGCCGGAGTTTTGCGTCAAGGGTGCGGACCGACGCGAGCACCGGTTTCAGGGACTCGATGCTGACCTTCTCTTTCGTGAGTTTCTCCTGCCGTGCACAATCCGCAACTGCCTTGTTTTCAAGATCCTGCAGCCGGGCATTGAACTCCGCCTCGATGCTCCCGAAGTGCTCCCCCAGTTTCTGCCGGCAGAGCGGGCAGATCCCGTCTGCGCCGGCCTCGCGGATGGTTCTCTGGTCGGCTGCGATCTTCTCCCGCTCGTCCTGGTACTGCGCCAGCCGGGCAGCGAGGGTGCCGGCCTGTTTGTTGATCGCCGCAAGCCGCTCGCTGACGGCCGTTTCCAGCCGGTCCTCCGCAATCTCCCCGGCGCCGAGGCCGGCCCGGACCCGGGCAATGAACTCCGCCTTCTTCTGCAGATCGATATCGAGTGACTTGATCTGTGCCCGCTGCTTGTCTATCCGTGCGGTAAGGTCGGCGATCTCCCGGCCCGCGAACCCGAGTTCGGCGCTGCGCCGGAGGAATTCGCTCTTCTTCTCCCGGAGCCCGTCCATCCGCTGGCGGAGCGCCTCGTACGAGCCGGCGGTCTTCTCTATCCGGCGGTACTCGGCCTCCTCGTCCGCGATAAGGGCGAGCTGGACCTCGAGTTTCTTTGCCTGCTTCTCCTCCGCGTCCCTCTCCTTTACGAGGTTCTGCTGCTGCTGGAGGAGCCGGCTGTACGCGAGCTTCTTCTCCGCCAGCACTTTCTGTCGTGCATCGAGCTCCGCCCGCTCCTTCCTCCGGAAATCCCGTGCCTTCTCATGCTCCGCGATCAAAGCGTGGAACTTCGCAACGGATGCCAGGAGGTTTACGAGATCCTCCGCACACTGCCGGCCGGTCATGGCCGCAAGCTCACCTTCCTTCCGCTGGAGCTCGCCGGCCTTTGCATCGATCTGCTCCTTTANNGGGCCCATGCCGAGCGTCCGCTTCACCTCGCTCTCTACCTGGCTCACGCCCGTTGCCATCAGCTTCCCGTTCTTGTGGAACGAAGCATCGTGGCTCATGGTCTTGCCTTTTTTGAACGTCCGGAGGACCGTATAGGTATCTCCGCTAATGCGGAAGTCAAGCCGGACCTCGCACTTCTCCTTCGGGCCCGCAAACGACGAGACGATGTAGTCGGCCGCGATCCCGGTTCCCTGCACGCCATAGAGGGCAAAGAAGATACCCTGGACCAGGCTCGACTTGCCCGTGCCGTTGTTTCCCAGGATGCCCGTGATGCCGTCCTGGAAGCAGATCTCCGCGTGCCGGAACCGCTTGAAGTTGGTCAGCACGAGCCGGTCGAGGATCATGCAACCACTCCGGAAAAACCATTGATATGAGTGATGCAAGGTGCTCGTGACGTTACTTTTCCGGGGATCTTTTTTGTATTTATTGACGCTCTCGGGGGCTCTGCCCCCGCCGCGTGGGCATCCCCCGGTTGTGAGGTGTGCCGCCGCCCCGAAGGACACCCCGCGGCGGTATCAATACCGGTTTTTTCAGCACGGGATATTTCCGAAAAATGGCAGCCGGAATAATTCGTCAGAGTTTTCCGGACCCGGTAATCTGCCCAGCGAGGCCCCGCCGAGGCGGCCGAGCGACCCCCGAAGGGGGTGGGGATGCTCATAAATTCCTGAAATGCATCCGGAAGCCTCTTCCCGGTTTGCATCGAAAAACCTCCCGAACGAATCATTCCACCGTCCCCCGGTGCTCGTCCATCACGGAGCGGAGCACGTCCCGGCCCCGGCAGAGCGCGAACTCCTTCTGCTTTGCCGGGAGCTGCTTCTGCCCGATGAATCCCTCAAACTCCTGCAGGTAATCGATCATCCGGATGTCCTGCTGGAGCGGCACCGGCGAGTCCTCCGCCTCCGACCGCACCCGGATCTTCAGGTCAAGGAGCTGCTCGCGGACACCGGCAAGGTTTTTCGTATCAATCCCCTTCCCGTGCTCCCGCGACATGCCGTCCAGCGTCACCTGCGCCATCGCGTACTGCGGGAGGCATTTCTGCTGCACCCGGGAGATGATCTCGTCCGTGATATCCCCGGGGTGCACGCCCGCACATTTGATCGTCCCGAGGTCCGCCATCGGTGTCCTCGGCAGATCCAGGTGCCGGACTTCATGCTTTGCGGGGTCCACGATGAGGCCGCCCTTCTCATCCTTGATCTCGCCGTAGGTGAGGAATTCCGTGGAACCCGAGTACCACGCATTGTCCGTGATCTGGCACTGGCGGTGGTAGTGGCCGAGGGCGATATAGTCGAAGTTTTCCGAGAGTATCGTG
>DAPW01000007.1 GCA_002502245.1 Methanoregula sp. UBA154 | reverse complement strand
GGCTATTCGGGTCCGGACTCCTTCACGTTCCGCGCCAATGATGGAACAGTGAATTCGAATACTGCAGTCATCAGTATCACCGTCAATGCAGTGAATGTAGCGCCCGTTGCCCAGGCCCAGTCCGTTTCTACGAACGAGAACACGCCGCTGCCTATCACACTGACGGCAACTGATGCTGTTGGCGATCCGCTCACGTACGCGGTTGTCGACAACCCGCTCCACGGTTCGCTGTCTGGTTCAGCACCGGCGCTGACCTATACCCCGACAGCTGGATACGCCGGCCCGGACTCCTTCACGTTCCGCGCCAATGACGGGACCGTCAACTCCAACACTGCGACTATCTCCATCACCGTCAATGCGGTGAACGTGCCGCCGGTCGCCCAGGCTCAGTCCGTGTCTACGAACGAGAACACGCCCCTGCCAATCACCCTGGCCGCAACGGATGCAGATGGCGATCTGCTCACCTACGCGGTTGTCGACAACCCGGTCCACGGTTCGTTGTCAGGATCGGCTCCGGTGCTGACCTATACTCCGGCCGCCGGCTACACTGGTCCGGACTCCTTCACGTTCCGGGCCAACGACGGGACGGTCAATTCCAACACTGCGACTATCTCCATCACTGTCAATGCGGTGAACGTGGCGCCGGTCGCGGGATTCACCGCATCACCGCGGACCGGTACCGCACCTCTGGCAGTGACTTTCACCGACACCTCCGCAAAAGCCCCTACCGCATGGCGGTGGGCGTACCGGAACGCGACCGTGGACTGGACGGAGTTTGCCACAATACAGAACCCGATCATGACGTTCCCGGCCGGGACGTACGACATCAGCCTGACGGCAACCAATGGTGTCGGGAATGACGAGGAAATTCAGGAAGGATATATCACGGTCTCCGCTTTCCCGCCATCTCTCAGGAAGCCCATGGCCCGGTTCGCCATGGACGATCACGCCGGCCTGGCCCCGCTGACTGTCACGTTCACGGACCAGTCAAAGTACAGCCCGGGATCGTACCACTGGGACTTCGGTGACGGCTCCACCTCTGGTGACGAGAACCCCGCGCACACGTTCAATGCAGCCGGAGCCTACCGTATCACCCTCACGGTCACCAACAGCGCCGGCACAGATTCAGCAACGCGGATCGTGCATGTCAGGGCGAAATGAGTGTCGAGAAGGACCGGTTTGCCTCTTTTTTAACAGAAAACGGGTTGAGAATGATGATCGCCAGGATGAGTTAATAATACATAATTAACACATAGCATCTGTTTATTAAAGATTATATGAGAGAACGGCCAATAGGCCATTCATAATATCCGGATATCTTTTTAAAATGGCGGGTTTGTTGCAGATGATAAGATCGGTATCGGGCGGTGTTTTCCTTGGTGAATTCCTGATTTTATTATTTATCCTTGGCATACCTGTCGCGGCGTACACGACAGAAGTGACGATTACCCGCATGTCAGCTGACGGGATCACCCCGACCGATTTCGTAGTGACAAAAACCTACCAGGAGATGGAAGCAGAATTCCCGGTCATGGGGAATGGGAATGACTATTACTATTACCAGGGCCCGATCTTCGAGGGTGAATGGGAGGCAAACTATGGGATCACCTACCCGGAGTACCGCACTGACTGGGGGGGAACCCCGCCGGCATGGGAGGCCTCCGAAGAGCGGTGGGACCGGTTCTGGAACGGAGCGGAGTATATCCAGAACGAGGAGGTCAACTGGCAGACAAAGAACCTCGGGAAGCTCAAGGGCACGGATGTAAAGAACCTCGTCAACCTTGTCGGCGGGGTGCCTGAGGGACGGACAGCGCGCGTGATAGCGGTGGATAACGCAAACCAGGAGATCCCCTATGCCGCGATCTATGAACCGGACCCCCGGCTCGGCCCGTACGTGATCACCTGGTGGTCGGTGGATGCCGGCGAGAGCGGTTCCACGAGCGGGTATACCGGGCCTGATTACACCAACGGGATGCGGGCAACTTTCTTTTCCGATACATCCGGCAATCCGTCCGGTGAGCACGTTGCCGGCCTCGGCGACCAGGCTGCCGGTCTCCCGGAGGACTACTGGTATTATTATGGCGGTGTGTACCCCTCGATGGGGGGCTGGACAGTCAAATACGTCGACCGGATAAACGTGTACAGCAATGATCCCGTCCCGATGCCGGTTGCTGACTTTTTTGCAAATATCAGGACCGGGTTCATCCAGAACGGCAACTTTGAAACAGGATCACTATCCCCCTGGACAGGGAGTGGGGCTACTGTTGGCAGCAGCTGGACCCCGAAAAAGGATACGTACAGCGTACGGCTCATCGCACCTTCGTCCGGGATTGCCAGTATCAGCCAGGATATTGACCTGACAACAGTCGGATCACTCAATTTCTGGCGTCAGCAATACGGTGGTCCTGGGAAGTACATGCAGGTTCTCATTGATGATACGCTCATCGCCAATTACACCGAAACAGTAAATGTCCCCAATGACGATGAGAGCATTGATGTATCCTCCTTTGATTTTTCAGGCACTCACACAGTAACTTTCAATGCTGTTAACACCAATCCGACCGGAATATTTACCGTTTATCTCGATAATATCGAGGACTATGGCCCCGGCACGTCTGGAAGCGCACCCTTGTCCATTCAGTTTACCGATCTCTCGACCAAGATGGAGGATTCCGCGCATACCGCATGGGCATGGGACTTCAACAACGATGGTACAACTGACAGTACTATCAGAAATCCCCTGTATACATATACGGAAAATGGTATCTATACCGTAAAACTGACTGCCACGAATGCCGGCGGGAGTGATACGGAGACCAAGACCGATTATATCATCGTCGGAACCGTTGAACCCCCCGTTGCCGGTTTTACCGCCACACCAATGGCCGGGGCAGTGCCGCTCGAAGTAACCTTCACGGACACCTCCACGAATTCCCCGGCATCATGGGTATGGGAATACCGGAACCCCACAACGGACTGGACCGGGTTTGCCACAACCCAGAACCCGACTTTCGCCTTCACCCGGGGAACGTATGATATCCGGCTGACCGCTACAAATCCGGCCGGCAGCGATACAACAACGGTTGCCGGCCTTATCTCCGCGACCCCGTCAGCAGGCTTCACAGCGGAAGCGGAAAACGTTGTGGACGGCGGATTTGAGACCGGCTCAACGGGATGGACCTTCACCGGAGCAACACGGGACGGCACCGTGACCCGTACCGGCTCGTACAGCGCGGAATTTTCCGTAACAAAAAATGTTCCCAGTCCCTGCTCTGTCGAACAGTCCATTGACCTGACCAACGCCGGCCAGTTGTCGTATTATTACCAGATCAGCGATGTGAATTCCGGCTCCCTTGACATCTATATCGATAGCACGAAGGTTGCCGGACATACAGCAGTCGCAGGGTGGACCCAGGGGATTATCGATGTCTCATCATATCCCGGGACGCACACGTTCAGGGCCGTGGCATGGAGCGGGACTGCAAATAAGAACAAGATAACCGCGTATCTCGACGATATCTCCGTTCCCGCCTTGTATCCCGATGGTATCTCCGGCCCCGCGCCGCTTACGGTGCATTTCATCGACACCTCCCTGAACAGCCCGGCCGGGTGGGAGTGGGACTTTGACAATAACGGGGTGACAGACAGCACGCTTCAGAGCCCGTCATACACCTACAACGCTGACGGGTATTATACCGTGAAGCTGACCTCGACTTATCCCGGAGGGACTGACACTGAGACAAAGGCCGGCTTTGTCATCGTCGGCGGTTCATCCCCGCCGCCCGTTGCTGCTTTCAGCGGGACGCCCCTGTCCGGGGCAGCCCCGCTCACGGTTACCTTCACGGACGAGTCAACCAATACGCCGACTTCGTGGGCGTGGGACTTTGGTGACGGCGGGACGAGCAATGCACAAAATCCGAGTCATGATTACACCGCTGCAGGGACCTATACTGTGACGCTGACCGCCACGAATTCAGCAGGGAGCGATATCGAGGAAAAGACCGCGTATATCACCGTGACGGGAACTGCCCCACCGGTTGCCGCGTTCAGCGCGACACCGTTCTCAGGTGCGGTTCCGCTCTCGGTGACATTCACGGACGAATCCACGAACTCGCCAACGTCGTGGTCATGGACCTTCGGGGACGGTGGCACCAGCACCGAGCAGAACCCGTCCCACACGTACAATGCAGCCGGGACGTACACTGTCAGCCTGACCGCCACGAACGCCGGCGGCAGCGACGGTGAGACAAAGAGCGGGTACATCACCGCATCCACGCCCTACATCGATATCAGCATCACCGGCAGCATCGCAGACTGGAACTTCGAGACCGGGACCAACGAGGACACCGGCTCGGTTGACATGACCGTTGATACCAACATGCCCGAATGGGCGGTCTCTGTCAGCGATGCGCTGGATGACGGCAAGCCTCCGGGAACGGCAGGGAGGATGGCGGAATGGTCTGCCGGCAGCGGTTATATTGCCGCAGGCCAGTATCTCACTAATGCCCTGAAGATCAGGTCCGGCACCGGCAGTTACGTCACGCTCTCTGAATCTGCCCAAACACTGCAGGCCGGAACCTCCCAGGGGACCCTGCCGTTTGATATCGGGATACAACAGGATATCTCAGCAACGGACCCGGCGCTGGACGCCGGCAACCAGTACCATATCGTGATCACCTTCACGGGGGGTGCAGCATGAACGCATCCAGGGACATCCGGAAACTAACTGCCGCGCTCATTCTCTGTGCTGGCATCCTCGCGCTCCTGCCGTGCGCCGGGGCAGCGGAGACGGGCAGCGACTCCGTGACCATCACCGGCTACATCCTCCCGCACATCGGACCGGTTGCCGACTTCTCCGCGAACCCCCTCACCGGCCCGGTGCCACTCACCGTGCAGTTCATTGACCGCTCAACCGGCTCCCCCGCCGAGTGGGCATGGGACTTCAATGGCGACGGCACCATTGACAGCACGGCACAGAACCCGTCCTTCACCTACATAGTCCCCGGCACGTTCACGGTCAGCCTCCGCGTTGCCAATGCTGCCGGTTCCGACACGGAGACAAAGGCCGGCCTCATCACGGTCACGTCGCCCGATCCGGCGCCGCGGATCGCCGCCCTGCGGGCATATGTCGACAGCCTCCCGGTGATGGGGTGGGCGAAGTGGTACCTTGATGTCCCGCTCCGGAATGCGGCGAAGCACATTGAGAAAGACAATGAGGTTGCAGCAGTCAACCAGCTGCGGTCGTTCACGGACAATGTGGGGACGCTCCGCTGGCTCGGGATTATCAGCGAGACCGAGGCGGAATACATGACCGCGGAAGCGGCCGCGATCAGCGCGCTGATCCTTGCGTAGCGGATCGCGCGGGATTTTTTTTGGAAAATTCCGTTTTCCTGATCAGGTAATTCCCATCAGGATCCGATTTTTCTTTTCAATCGCGAGCAGGATCCCGATCGAAAACCCGACCCGAATCGATCACGATCCGGTTTTCATTTTTAAATCGATCTTTGATTTTTCCGGAAAAAACGGATCGTGATTGTATTTTTTCAATCGGACCTTGATTGAAAAACCGGATCCCGGGCAAGCCTGCCGTCGGACGCACTGTTTTCAGGTTCATGTACAAGTGGTTAACTTTTCACAATCGATCTTTGATTTTTCCGGAAAAACCGGATCGTGAATATAATTTTTCAATCGGGATCCGATTTTTCTTTTTCAATCGCGATCAAGATCCCGATCGAAAAACCGATCCGGATCGATCACGATCCGGTTTTCATTTTTCAATCATTCTTTGATTTTTTCGGAAAAACCGGATTGGATTTCTTTTTTTGATCAGGATCCGATCTTCATTTTTTGCTATGGAGAACCGGGCATGAACGAGAGTCCACACCCAGACGATGATAAATACGTAATCTATGGAAAGCTGTGGACGCTCCCCGCCTCATCACCTCTCTCGGGGCGTCGAGTCCCGGAGGGACGAAACGCGAGAATAACCTTTGGGTTCTTCGATTCACGGCGGAGCAATTTCCGGCCCGGGAAATTGTGACCGAAACCGCTGCTGCGCAAGTTCTCATACACCTAATGGAAATCGCACAGTAATTATTTCAAATTAACTTTCACAATATGTTTCGCAATATTTATTAATTCCTGCGGGAAACTCCTCCCTGCCACACGATTGGCACACATGGAGATGCATACATGAGAAAAATTGTACTTATCGGGCTCGTTCTCGTTGCCCTGCTTGTTGCACTGCCGGGAGCGGTGTCGGCAGCTAATTCCGATACTATTGTTGTATCAGGGAACATTGGTGGAGATATTTCAGTATCCATAACTGGTGACGTGACTTTCGGGGCGATGACTCCAGGGAACACGTACACAGATACCACAACGGATCTTTCAGTCTCATCAACATTTCCGTTATGGACTGTAACTGCAACAGACCAAAATGCCGGAGCCGATACAGGAAAAATGCTCTCTGGTACAACACCGCTTACCAATCCATTCCAGATAAATAAGAACGGTGGAGCTTATCAGGGTCTTCCATATAATGCGATCTTAACCGGTTCAGCCGGAACAACCTCTGCAGACATCGGATTCCAGCAGCAGATCGTCAGCGGTGATCTGGCAGGTTCGTATTCTATAACGGTTGTCTTCACCGGCGCATCGGCCTAAGATCGAACCATTGAGGTGAATCCCAAGCAAGGATTCATATCACAATCCTTTTTCCATCCTTCGTCAAATTTCATTTACAATGAGGGATTTTCAATGTTAACAGGTTATCGAATAATCGTCCCGTTGCTCGTTTTTTTCCTGCTCCTTACCGCCATCCTGGTTCCGGTTGTTGCCGTCAAGGTCGAAGGCGCGAAGATCATGATGGATGTGAAGCCCGACACCACCTACATCTTCCCGATGGCGGTCTCTATCGGAGCTCATGACAAGGCATCGGACTATGCTGCTGAAGTCTATGGGTTCGGGCAGTCTGCGAACGCCGGCTCCTACACGCCGCTCACTGCATCTGAGGACACCGGAGCGTACTCCGCAAGGGGTTTTGTTACCGTCACCAGACCCCTCATCCACCTGAACCCGGGTGAGCGCGTCGAGTTCAACGCGACGATCAAGGTTCCCGCGAACGCCGGGGATGGCGGGCGGTATGCCATCATCCATATCCACCCCGTTGCAGCTGGCACCGCCCAGGCTTCCTTTACCACCGCCGTCATCGTGCCGGTGATGCTGACCATCTCCGGCTCGAAGATTACCGAGACCGGCACCATCACGGACGTGAGCGTCGGGGATATCGTTGCCGGCAAGCCGATCACCGTCACGACGACGCTGAAGAACACCGGCAACCACCATTATTACAAGGCGGCCAGCCGGGTCACCGTCACTGACAGCGCGGGCGCAACTGTCGGAATGGCAAGTGCCTCACCGGTCATAAACGCGGTCATCCCCGGCCAGTCTGTTCGGTTCCCGGTCCCGCTCAGCACCGCGCTGCCGCCAGGGACGTACACCGTGAAATCCGAGATGCTGCTGGAGTCCAGCGCTGTCCTTGATAGCCGGAGCACAACCTTCACCGTCTCCGAGGCCTACGTCCCGCCGTTCACCGCGGTGAACGTGACGCTCCGGGCGGAGAACCCGGCAATCCTCCGGGTTCCGGAGGGCACGGTTTCCATCTCCTTCCCGCAGGGCGCGGTGCTGGGCGAGACCACCGTCTCTGTCGTGCCGGTCACCGGCCCGCTGCCAGCCCTCCCGGCCGGGGCGAAGGCGGGGACAACAGCCTTTTCCGTCTTTGGCCTCTCGGGTCTCCTTACAAAGGACGCAACGGTCACCGTCAGGTACGCGGCCGGCGACCTCGCTGCAGCCGGCGGGGACGCAAAAAAGCTTGCCCTTGCCCGGTACGACCAGGGGGATGTGGGCTGGACTCTCCTCCAGACAACCGCTGACACGAACGCGAAGACGCTGACCACCACCACGAACCGGTTCAGCACGTGGGCAGTCGTGGCGGTGCAGGGCGGCGTGGCGGCACGGCCGGCACCTGCGGCAACCTACTCCCCCGGGCCGGACCCGCTCCTCGCGTGCAGCATCCTCGGGCTTGCCGTGCTGGCATGGGGCGGCCGCAAGCGCGCGTGAGCTCCATCCCCTTCTCTCCTATTTTGGTGTTGTACGTCCTTTGAAGACACCCGCTCTTTTGTGAGAGAAATATGGGACCATTCGCGGGTTCAGGAATATCGTTCCACGCAATGGATCAATACCAATTGGTTAACAACTGGGTGATGTTAGCAATTATTATCAACACGGAAGATGAATGAGAGGTATCCGGTATTACCGCACGACAAACGGGATACCTGGTGACAGGTGATTGTATGGCAAAAACAAGGCAACCGATACTGCTCCTTGCTCTCCTGCTGGCATGTGCGGTGTTCTGTATCGCACCGGCACTGGCAGCATCAACGGAAGTGCATATCATAAAGTACGCAGGTGACGGGACTACCGTTCTTGCAGAAACCACCGTCTCCTACCAGTGGATGATGGCAAACCTCCCTGTGTACGGGGACGGCGTGACTCACTACTATCACCAGGGACCTGTCTTTATCGATGATCCGGATCCGGTTGTCGAACAACAGCTCCGCTGGAACATGGCGGAGGACACCAATGAGAAAGATCAGGGTGCGGTCAGGGGAACAGGCCTCAGCGACCTTTGCGATCTCGTTGGCGGCATGAACGCGGGTGAGACGGTCAGACTGACTGCTTCTGACGGCTTTTTCAAGACCTTTGCGTATGAGAACGTGTACGAGTACACCCCCTGCCAGGGACCGATGGTCATCACCTGGTCCCAGAACGGATTATACCCGGATACCGGCTATGCTGACGGTATGAAGCTGGTTTTTTTTGCTGACGATTCGGAAAATCCCTGGGGCTACAACATGATGGGTAACTATGACTGGCACGAGTCCGCGGCGCCAGAGTACTGGTATTATTACATATCCGGCTCCGAGCAGTACCCGACAACAACCGGCCTCTCGGTGAAGTTTATCAGCGACATCAGCATCTACAGCAACGACCCCGTCCCGCCGGTTCCCGCTGCTGATTTCACCGCAACCATGAACACGGTCACGAACCCCGGGTTCGAGAGCGGCACGCTAAACGGCTGGGCACAGTCCGGCGCATCCGTGGCAACGGTACCGCACACCGGCACATACAGCGCGAAGCTCTATTCGGCGAAGGGCTCGGTCTCCTACATCCAGCAGTCCGTTGACCTCACGGGCATTGACGAGGTCACCTATTATTACCGGATCGACCAGGCCGCGACCGGCTACCTCGACGTCTACGTGGACAGCACGAGGGTGGCCACCTTCAGTGCCGTGGCCCCCTGGACCGCCGGAACCATCGATGTTTCGTCCTATTCCGGATCCCACACGATCCGGTTCTCTGTCCGGAGCGGCACGAACAAGCAGAACAAGATAACGGCCTACATCGACGATGCCGCAGCCCTCCGGGAATTCCCGTCAGGAGTTTCAGGATACCCGCCGCTCGCGGTAACCTTCCGGGACACAACAACCAATAACCCGACCTCGTGGGCTTGGACCTTCGGCGACGGCGGCACGTCCTCCGCGCAGGACCCGTCCCACACCTACACCGTGCCCGGTTCCTATGCCGTCAGTCTGACCGCAACGAACGCGGACGGCAGCGACATCGAGACGAAGACCGGATTCGTCACAGTAAACGGCAATGCACCAGTCGCAGCCTTCACCGGCTCACCGACCTCTGGCAGCGTCCCGCTCACCGTCACGTTCACTGACCAGTCCGCGAACACCCCGACCGCGTGGTCCTGGAATTTCGGTGACGGCGGGACCTCGACCGCGCAGAACCCGGTACACCAGTACACCGCCACCGGCACGTACACTGTCACGCTGACCGCGACCAATGCCTACGGCAGCGACGGCGAGACAAAGACCGGCTACATCACGGTTACTACCGCGGGCCAGGCACCGGTTGCCGCCTTCACTGGCATACCCACAACCGGCAGCGCCCCGCTCACGGTCCAGTTCACTGACCAGTCAACGGGCAGCCCGACCGGCTGGAACTGGAACTTCGGGGACCGGAAGACCTCCACCCTCCAGAGCCCGTCCCACAGCTACACCAAGAAGGGGACGTACACCGTCACGCTGACCGCGACCAACGCGTATGGGAGCAACACACTGACGAAGACCGGGTATATCGTGGTGAGCTGAAAAAAAAGTATAAAACAGATCGGGAAGGAAAAATGTCTTCCCCTATGTAATAACGTTATTTTAACTTTTTTAAAAGTTATTGAAATAAGAAATAGTGCCTGGCTCCGATGTGAGTGGTGCATGGCAAAGGTGCTTTTCCTGTGGAAAAACCGGGCCATAATTAATCAAAAGTAATTTACAAACAACGCTTTGCAACAATTTATTATTACTCTTGTCCAAGAGAAGTGTTGCAGGATCAAGAATCTCTGCGGATTGTCGATTTCCCTTATTTCGATTGAGGTGTGTATGACAGATTTTACAAAAAGGAATGTAATTTTCCTGGTTCTAATCGCAACACTGGTGCTCACGGCACCTGTTGCAGCAGCAACAACCTCGCTTACCATTACCAAGCTGGCGAGCGATGGCACGACTGTTCTCGATTCGAGAACGGTCGACTATACGTGGATGATGAACAACCTGGATATTCTGGGTGATGGGACGACCCATTACTACCATCAGGGACCGGTCTTTCTGGATAATACGGATCCGGTAGTTGAACAACAGCTTCGTTGGAACCCCGAAGAGGATACAAACATCGACAAGGACATGGGTGCTGTCAAAGGCACGAATGTCAAAGACCTCTGCGATCTCGTGGGTGGGATGAATGCCGGTGAGACAATTCAGGTCAAAGCGGCTGACGGGTTCACCAAGTACTTTGCCTACGATAACGTGTACGGCTACTCTATCCGCGAGGGTCCGATGGGTATTGTGTGGTCTCAAAATGGCCTCTATCCTGACACCGGTTACACGGACGGGATGCGCCTTGTCTGGTTTGCTGACGATTCCGTCAATCCAAATGGAGACCATGTTTTCGGCAACTATGACTGGTACCTCGCAGCCGATGAAGCATATTGGTACTATTACGTGAGTGGTACCGAAAAATATCCGACGACAACGGGACTCTCGGTGACTGATGTCAGTGATATAACCATCTACAGCGACGACCCCGCTCCCACTGTTGACGTACTGTATAATGGTCCGGTTACACTCACACCTGGTGAGACCTTCACGAAGACTGCCTACAACACACCGGGGTCAAGTTATACCATCAGCGAAACAACCCCTCTCGGTGCTCTGCAGGCAACCGGCCTGACATATGATGTGACAGATAAGAACTTCGCAACGTCCGGGGCACTCCTGCTGGATAACGTCGGCACGTACCTCCGTGACAAGACCAATGGGATCTACTGGTACGCGTACGTCAATGATGCCTACAAGGATGGCTACAATAACCCGGCAGGCGGCCTCAACCTGATCGAACTCAACGATGGCGACAGGGTCGAGTTCTACTATGCCGCAGGAATAACGGACCCGGCCGATCTCGCAACAGTCAAGGCAGCGGCAACTGCCACCGTGAAAACCGTTGTAGACATACCGCCACCGTATGATCTTCTGTTTGACGGGACTGTTACACTTACACCTAGTGAGACTTTCATTAAGACTGCCTACAACACACCGGGGTCAAGTTATACCATCAGCGAAACAACCCCTCTCGGTGCTC
This sequence comes from Methanoregula sp. UBA154, assembly GCA_002502245.1. Classification (GTDB taxonomy): domain Archaea; phylum Halobacteriota; class Methanomicrobia; order Methanomicrobiales; family Methanospirillaceae; genus Methanoregula. The sequence continues at coordinate 95,310 of DAPW01000007.1, read as the reverse complement.
TGCAGGCAACCGGCCTGACATATGATGTGACAGATAAGAACTTCGCAACGTCCGGGGCACTCCTGCTGGATAACGTCGGCACGTACCTCCGTGACAAGACCAATGGGATCTACTGGTACGCGTACGTCAATGATGCCTACAAGGATGGCTACAATAACCCGGCAGGCGGCCTCAACCTGATCGAACTCAACGATGGTGACAGGGTCGAGTTCTACTATGCCGCGGGAATAACGGATCCGGCCGATCTCGGAACAGTCAGGGCAGCGGCAACCGCCACCGTGAAAACCGTTGTAGACATACCGCCACCGTATGATCTTCTGTTTGACGGGACTGTTACACTTACACCTGGTGAGACTTTCATTAAGACTGCCTACAACACACCGGGGTCAAGTTATACCATCAGCGAAACAACCCCTCTCGGTGCTCTGCAGGCAACCGGCCTGACATATGATGTGACAGATAAGAACTTCGCAACGTCCGGGGCACTTCTGTTGGACAACGTGGATGCGTATCTCCGCAAGACGCCAGGTTACTGGTACGCGTACGTCAATGATGCCTACAAGGATGGCTACAATAACCCGGCAGGCGGCCTCAACCTGATCGAACTCAACGATGGCGACAGGGTCGAGTTCTACTATGCCGCAGGAATAACGGACCCGGCCGATCTCGCAACAGTCAAGGCTGCCACAATTGCAGCGGTAAAGACCGTCGCCTCAACTGGTGTAACCCCCACGGACTGGTCCATTGTCCTTGACGGGGCAAAGACCATGACCGTGAACAAGGCCTACTTCGAGCAGGGCCTCGCCCACGCCCACCAGGAGTACTGGACCGATGCGGACGGGAATGTCTGGGGCGGGATGCCGCTCTGGCTCCTCGCCGGGCTCGTGGACGATGACCCGGACGACGGAGCATACCACGACAACTTCAACGACGACCTTGCAGCCCAGCACTACGAAGTGAAAGTGATCAGCTCGGACGGCTGGTCGGCGGTCTTCGACAGCGCAGAAATTGCACGGAGCACCGATTATCTCGTTGCCAATACATTCAATGACGAGCCGCTCCCCACCCTCACCGAAGGCGGAAAGATCTCCTGGCCCCTGCACCTCGTCGGTGCCGGAATCACGAAAGAGGATGGATCGCTTGGCGGGCGCAGCATCGGAAGCATAGCCCGCATCGAGTTGAACAACCTCCCGGAGCCGGAGGAAGGCTGGACCCTTGCCATGCTTGGCGAGGTGGGTGACACCATCACGCAGCAGGAATTTGAGGACGGCCTTGCCTGCACGCAGTCAGGACACCTGGTGGAATACATAGACAACGCCGGGAATACCTGGTCCGGCGTGCCGCTCTGGGTACTCCTCGGGACCATTGACGATATCGAGCTGTCCGACCACTGGACGTTCAATGATGATGTGGCAGCTGCCGGATACACGGTGAAGATCACCGCACTTGACGGGTTCAGCAAGACATATTCTGGTGCAACCGTCGCCCGGAATGACAATTATATCGTCGCCAACAAGATAAACGGCGAACCGCTCACCGACGCCTACCCGCTCCGGCTCGTTGGCAGCGGGGTTACAAAAGATGGCGCACTCAGTGGTTCTGCGATAGGGCAGATTGCGCTCATTGAGATCCCCGATCTCCAGACACCGGCCCCTGCCACTGGCAGCTACAACCTTGCCCTGAACGGCAAGATAACCGATGTCCTGTCCCAGCAGGAAATCGAAGAAGGGCTTGCGTGCCCGCGGTCCGGCCACCTCGTGACCTGGACCCAGAAGATCAAGGATGCCGGCGGGAACGTTATCGAGACCCACGAGTGGTCCGGTATCCCGCTCTGGTTCCTCGCAGGCTGGGTGGACGACCGCCAGCCGCACGACTTCGATACTGTGCAGGCAACCGCCGGCTACAAGATAACCGTTGTCGCATCTGACGGGTACGCCAAGGACTTCCAGTCTGCGGATGTGGCCTGGAGCAGCGATTACATCATCGCCACCATGAAGGACGGCGCACCGCTGCCGGCCGATAAATGGCCGCTCCAGCTGGTCGGGGATCCGCTGACCAGGGCTGACGGAACCCTGAGCGGGACGAGTGTCAGCAAGGTCGCAGAGATCAAGCTGACCGAATTCGGCGTCCCGGTCGAGATCCCGAAGCTCCACATCGTCAAGTACGGAGAGGATGGCCAGACGGTTGATAGTGAAGTGACGATAGACTACACCCAGATGCAGCAGCAGTTCGAGGTCATTGGCGACGGGGTCACCCAGTACAGGTACCAGGGCGTCACGAATGATCCAACCGACATCTGGGGTGTGAATGACGAGACGAAGGGCGGGTTCAAGATCTCCAATGCCGTGAAGGGAACAAGGGTCTATGACCTTGTCCAGCTTGTCGGCGGCATGGGAGAGGGTACCGACATCGTCTTTGTCGCAAATGACGGGTACAAGACCGTCCTGCCCTACACGAGCATCTACACAACAGAAGAGATCCAGGAACGCCAGGGAGACGCCATTCTTGCCTGGTACGCTGACGGAAAGTACGTGCCGGGCTATGCAGACGGCATGCGTCTCTTCTTCACGCCCGAGGATACCATCTACGGCCAGTGGGATATGCATGAATCGATGCCGGCCGGCCACTGGCACTACTACTACACATCGTATCCGGCAGGCAGTCCGTATTATCCGGGCATCCTCTACCCGTCCGCGGCCGGAACATCTGCAAAGTACATCACCGAGATCCGGGTGTACTCAGCACCGGAAGCTGACTGGGACCTCCAGCTGGATGGTACCCGTGTGGGAGGCATCGAGTACACGGTGAACAAGGGGTACTTCGAAGCAGCGCTTGCCTGCCAGATGGGGGCAAACCACGAGTCGAGCTATACCGATTCCAGTGGGAACGTCTGGACCGGCATGCCGCTCTGGTTCCTCCAGGGATTCGTGGACGATGCCGACCAGCACTCCAACAATGCCTACAACCAGGCACTCGCGGAGCAGGGCTACGACATCGTCGTGATGGCATCCGACGGCTACTCAAAGACTTTCAACAGTGCGGACACCGTCCGGAGCACCGGTTATATCATTGCCAACACCGTGAACGGGTACCATATCCCTGAGAGCGATGCCAGCTGGCCGCTCAGGCTTGTCGGTGACAATGTCCCGAAGAAGGATAATGTCAAGGCGGTCAGCGAAATCATCCTGAACTTCCGGCCGGTCATTGACTCCCTGACCATCCCCACGGACCCGGTAATGGTCGGAACCGAAGCATCGGCAGTCGCCTACTTCACCGACCCGTACGACACCCCCGTCATAACAGTCATTGACTGGGGCGATGGCCAGACCTCTGATGGTGTTGTGGATGAGGAAGCAGGCTTAGTCACCGGCAGCCACGTGTATGCAGAGAACGGCTTCTACACCGTTTCTGTTACCATCGTGGACAGCGCGGGCGTGACCGTTGAAAAGACCGCGGATGCCGCTATTGTGGTGTACGACCCGGCCTGCGGCGAAGCGAGCGGCAGCGGCACCATCCAGGTTGGTTTAGATGATACGCCATGGAGTCCGGAAGCAGTCGGGAAGGCCAGCTTCAGCCTGACCGCCCAGTACAACAAGGGCGTCCCGTCCGGCAACGCCAAGCTCGGGATCGGCAAGTCCCAGTTCACGGCGGCATTCTTTGATTATATCGTGATCAAAGACCAAACCGCCTACATCCACGGCATGGGCAGTATCGACAAGAGTGGGAACGATTTTGAGTTCCTGCTCGTTGCAAAGGATGACGGGAACAAATCGGATACCTACCGGCTCCAGATCTGGGACATTGGTATGAACAAAGTGTTCGACAATGCACCCGAAGCCGAACGTAAACTCGATGCTGACACCACACCGGTTACCGGCGGTTCAGTTGTCATCAATTAAAGAGGAATGACCGGATACAGGAACTCTCCTGGAATCCCATTTTTTGGAATAAGATACCATGAAAAATCATTCACGGTCAACAAAAGAATGTACTGTCATGGTCGTTGAGCAAAACCGGAATAATTGCAAGTTCCTACAATGTAAAGAGGATCCGGTGGAATGGTCATCATGACAGGCAGGGAATCTATGACAGGATTTCAGGGCAGGGTCAGCTCGCGGACAAACCGGAGAACAATACGGCGTCGTATAACGGGTATTCCGGTTCCGGGAGCAAACCGGGCAACAGAAGTCCGTCAAAAGTCGCTCTGAAATGCCCATCTGCGTCAGGTCAGACGGCGCAGCAACGGTTGGTGATCCTGGTTTTTATATTTTTCCCGGACATTGGTTCTGGTAACCATTCCTGCCCACCATGTGAAAAGATACTTCCTTTTCCATAAATTTTTCCAGGAGCATCGGGCCGTTTTGTTTAATGAAATTAATTAACAAAACCAAAAAAAAATATATTTAACCTCTGCCGATCATCAATATTCTGGAAATGCGTGGATTTTGTGGCACCTGCTCAGGCATAGGTGGATTATGAAAAAAGGTATTTTGTATTGCCGTTTTTTTTTGCTGTCTTTTGCAGCCGTTTTCACAATCCTCTTGTGTACAGGGCCGGCCATTGCCGCTACCACCGAGCTTCATATAGTAAAATATGCAAACGACAGGACAACCGTCCTCGCAGAAAAAACACTCACCTACCAGGAGATGAAGGACACCCTGCCGGTCCAGGGGGACGGTTCTACCCACTATTACCACCAGGGGCCGGTCTTTGTTGATGATCCCGACAATGATGTCGAGCAACAGCTCCGCTGGAATCCAGACGAGGATACCAATGTCATGGAAAAGGACATGGGTGCGGTCATGGGAACGAGCGTGAAAGATCTCTGTGACCTTGTCGGGGGCATGACAGCCGGCGATACGCTTGCCATCGTGGCATCTGATGGCCTGACCCGGGAATTTGCCTACAGGAACGTCTATACGCCTCCGGCACGCCAGGGGCCCATGGTCATCACCTGGTATTGTTCCGACAGCACCATCTCAACCTGTTCCGGACCCTACCCTGATTCCGGCTATGCCGATGGCATGCGGCTCGTTTTTTTAGCCGATACAGCTGTCAATCCCTGGGGGGCTCCGGTATTCGGGAATTTCGACTGGTATGAATCGGCTGACGAGGAATACTGGTACTATTATCACGGGGATGCCGGGGAGCGCTACCCCACCACAACGGGCTTAGCCATAAAATATGTCTCCGAAATCCGGATCTACAGCAGCAGACCTCCTGCCTCGTTCTCAAACCGGCATTCGTCAGGGGGGGCTTCGGGTATTCCCCTTGCGGGAGAGGCACCTCCCGAGGATACCACCCTGTACGGGTATACAGGAAAGAGTATGAGCACGGCAAAAAGCGGGGTCCTGAACGGGTCTGTCCGGCTGTTTTCCGCTTGGCCAGCTGAACCGCTCATCGCGAACAACCGGATCCGGGAATTTAATATCAGCGTTGATCTTCCCCCCGGATCGAATCTGACACTGGCACGGTTGTACTTCTCCATCTCCCGGAGTCACAACCTGCAGACAAAGAAAGGGACGGTTCCCTGGTTCCTGGCCACATTCGATTCATACCACCTAGCAGAAGATATGCTGTACATCGATACGGATGGGGATGGCAACAGGCAGCTGGCGGCAACCTATGCGTACGATGTCCTTTCCCTGATCCGGAGGAACGGGACCTTTCCGGTTTCAGTCCGGAATCTGGATCCCGAGCAGTCCCTCTTCACCATTGACGGGGTGTTCCTGGTCATCGGCTATGAGAACGAGACCGATCCGGTCACGAGTTACTGGATCAGCGAAGGATGTGATGTCATTTCCACCATCCCGAAGAAAGGCCTGTTTCCCGATGAATGCCAAACGGACTATCCCTTCTCCGGAAAAATCAATATGACCACGGTCCGGAATGCTCAGCTCTCTCTGGTCTCAACGGGATTGGATCTCGATATCAGAACAGAACATACGGTGAAATTCAATAATCAGGCTTGGCAGAACATTTTTGATAGTAACAGCACGCCGGGATTGGTACATTTTCCGGTCACGAACTACCTGAATGAGACGGGAAATGCTGCAACAGTTGAGAGTTCGATCCGGTCGCTGGATGCCGATTACCTGATCAACCGCTTGGCGATCCTGATCGTTCAGGATAAGGATGCAGGGCCACCTGCTGTTGTTGAGGATACCAGCACCCCGGCAAACGAACACACGGATCCGTCATTCGATCTCTCTGAGCCACTCCCCCGAATGAACGAGAGCAGCCGGTGCGAGATCGAGCTTGATACCGATCCCGAAGGAGCGCTTATCTTTGTGGACGGACGGTATCTGGGAAAAACAACGCCTTATACCCTTGATGTTGAGAAAGGAGAATCCCATACAATCAGGTTCGAACTTGATGGATACTCCCCGTCCGACGTAGAGGTTATGGCCACGAATTCAACCTGCATCCATACATCTTTGTGGGCACCGGTTTATTCCACCAAGGGTCGCCTGCCCGAGGACCTTTTAGATCCCGACGGGATCAGGTACGGGGGTCTCTATATCCACTCACGGCCGCACAACGCAGCGATTTCCCTGAACGGGATCGAAACAGGAAAAATAACACCGGCCGTTTTCATGGGACTCGAACCCGGCAGTTATACCATTACACTGGGGAAAGTTCAGGATATTATTGCCACGGAAAACAACCTTTTTGATTTTCCGGAGCAGATGGTATGGGTCTGGCCGGAAGAGCTTACCCCTGCGGACATCAACGGGATCGGGCATCATGTACTTTCCGATATCATCATCGATTCCCACACATACCGGGGTTTACCTTTTACCGTGAATGGTTATATCGGCAACAAAACCGTCCCGTCACGGGTAAGTACGCCCCTGTTCGATTCATTTATCACGATCCTTGAGAATGGGTCTTTTGTCTCCTACCCGATTCCCGTTCCCTTTGTCCCTGTTCCCTATGGTTCGGATGATGACCGCTACCTGCTCTTTGATGCGTGCGAACACCAGAACCTGGACATTGCCGTAAACACCTCTCCGCCGGGAGCTGGAGTTTTCATCGACGGCTTCAGGACCGGTTATACGACCCCGTACACATTCGGGAATATTTCAGAGGGGCCTCATCGGATAACCGTAACAAAAAACGGGTACCTTCCGCAGCAGGTCCTCATCGATCTGCCCCGGCGCGCCGTCCCCATCTCGACAACTGCTGTTGACCTGATCCTTGAAGAATATCCCTCCGGATTCCTCTATGTCAGCAGCGTGCCGGAAGGGGGAAAGATATGGATCGATAGCGTGTTTACCGGTGAAATCACTCCGGCGTTGTTTAAATCCCTGCCTACCGGGGCCCACCTGGTAGAAGTTCGCGGGGAGAATTCCACAAAGACGTTTTACGATGTCACCGTCAATTCATTGGATATGACTGTCCTGACAGCAGACATCTCTCCGGATATGGAGTGAGAAGCCAGTTGTGTTCCAAACACCGGCATTGGATCTCATCACGGCCATGTATCCGGCCATCAGCAAAAGTTTTTCCTGTTTTTATAGAAACGTACATGAACGGGCCTTCACACCCGAACCATGAAAATCAGGAATAACCATGCGATAGTGCGAGGCTTCCCCGCTACTGGGACTCTCCGAGACACGGCAGGGCAAGAAGTTTCATTCTCCCAGTTATTTTTTCCACCTTCCGGAACCCGCCGCGGGGCGCTCTTCGGGGCGGCGGGCGTTCATCGTACAAGGGAGTATGGGGGGATCAATCTTCCATCATCGGTTCCTGAAGGAAATGATTTTCATGGGAAATCATTCAGATACCTGACACCCTAAGGTTTCGCCCCGCTGCTGGGGTGCCCCGGTTTCGACAGCACGGTATTACCAGTTTTTGGGTGTTTCAATAACAGTCATGGCGGGGCGTTGCATGCGCTCCCGCCCCCGATGGGGGCAGGGCTGCCACAAGGGGGAACTCCAGGTAGAGCGAGAAGTCTTGGGTAAAGTTGCTGCTTTATCCTTTCCTGTTCGCGTCCGGTCGGCTTGTGCTGTCCGGCATGAATGATGAAACGTGGGCCGTGAATGCCCGCGAGCCGACAGCAATTATGAAAAAAAAAAGACCTGGTTGTGAAGGAAGCCTTCACTTCTTGACCGGGTTGAACACGTTCTCGTAGATCATGTCGCTGCCGGTGTTGTGGAGCCGTGCACGCTCCTCCTTCTCCTCGACATACGCCATGAGCGGGAGTTCCATGGAGACGCCGGGCACGTGGCCGAACATCTTCTCGAGTTCCTGCTGCTGGGCGTGCATGAACAGTGCGTTCGGGATCTCTGCCGGGCAGAGTTCCTGGCACTGGCCGCAGTTCACGCAGGAGTCTGCGATGTGGGCGAAGCGGATGAGGTGGAACATGAAGTTCGGCGGGAGTTCCCCGGGTGTAACATAGGCCGGGTTCTTTGTGGTGCAGTCAACACAGTAGCAGATCGGGCATGCATTGATGCACGAGTAGCACTTGATGCACCGGGAAGTCTCGGTCATGATCTTCTTGAGCCGGTCCTTACCTTCTCCCAGCGATTCGAAGTCGTGCTTGCGCCACTTGTCGCCGAGCTTGAACATGGCACCCTCAACTTTTCCGCGGATCTCGATGCCCTTGGGGTTGGCTGCCTCGGTTGCGAGGATGCCGGCCTTGACAGCGCTGCTGACCAGGTTTGCACCCTTCTCGGAGCAGACCTCAACAAACGTTGCTTTTCCGGCCTTCTCGCCGATGACACCCCAGTTCCCGCAGGCAAGGTCTGCCTGCCGGGGGACCTTGAGCTTGCAGCGGCGGCAGTTGCTCCGGCGGCCGAAGCCGGCCTCTTCGAGCTCGTCCACCGAGATGCCCTTATGGCCTCCCTCATATTCGATGATGAACTGGCCCTTGTCGATCTCTTCCTTGGTCACCTTGTCGGGGTCAACGCCGTACTTCTCAGTGATCATCTGCCGGGCAAGGACCGGGCTGACCGATCCCCCGCAGTTGACCCCGATCATGATGATGTTGTCGAGGTTGATCTGCTTGCGCTTGGCAAGCTCGTACATACCCATCATGTCGCAGCCCTTGACCGTGACACCGAGCTTCATGTTGTCCGAACCATCAAGATACTTCTTGATGAGCTTGGACATCAGGAGCGTCCCGCAGTGGAGCGAGCCGGCGGTTTTTGCCAGGTCCTTGGGGTCGGTGATCAGAATGGGTTGTGCATCGTAGAGGTCAGTCCCCTTGGTGATGGCAAGGACAGCGTCGACCATCTTGGTCTCGAGCGCGTGCTTCCAGAGCGCGGTTACTGCGCCGCCGAGTTCTGCCCTCTTCTCGATCTCTGCGTCGTTGGTCCACGCGTAGAGCATATCGCCTTTCTTTGCCATGTTCAGGCCTCCTTGATCTTCTCAATTCTTACCGCACAGGCCTTGAACTCCGGAATTGCTGCAACGGGGTCGAGCGCATTGTTGGTGAGCAGGTTTGCCGCACATTCCGCATAGTGGAACGGCATGAAGACGACACCCTTCTTGATGTTCTTCGTCACGCGGGCGCCGATCTCGATCTCTCCCCTGCGGGTGATGGCCTTGACCATCTCCTTGTCCTTGACACCAAGGGCTGCTGCATCCTCGGGGTTGATCTCAACCCAGCCCGTGGGCTCCTCGCGTTCGAGATCCACGGAGCGGCGGGTCATCGTGCCGGTGTGCCACTGCCAGATGCAGCGGCCGGTGGTCATGATGAGCGGGTATTCCTTGTCCGGAACTTCTGCCGGAGGTTTCCACTCGATCGGGGTGAAGATACCAAGACCGTCCGGGTGGGTGAACTTCTCCTTGTGCAGGATCGGGGTTCCCGGGTGCTCGGCGGTCGGGCAGGGCCAGCAGAGTGCCTCGGGCTTCTCGAGCCGGGCATAGGTCATGCCTCCGTAGGACGGGGTGACTTTCGCAACTTCGTTGAAGATATCTTCAGCGCTCTTGTACGGGAACTGCTTCTCGTATCCCATGGCCGCTCCGAGTTCAGAGATGATCTGCCAGTCGGCCTTTGCCTGTCCCGGCGGGTCCTGGGCCTTGCGCCACTTCTGGACACGGCGCTCGGTCGAGGTCTGGGTGCCGTCCTTCTCGGCAAAACAGGCTGCCGGGAGGACAACGTGTGCAAGCTGTGCAGTCTCCGTCATGAAGATGTCCTGCACCACCATGAACTCGACATTCCTCAGCCCCTTCTCCACGTGGTGGAGGTCCGGGTCGGAGAGCATCGGGTTCTCGCCCATGATGTACACGCACTTGACCTGGCCAGGCTCGTCGGCGAGCTTGTTGATGAGCTTGGTGACCGTCAGGCCGACCTTGCCTTCTGCAATGTCGCAGCCCCATGCGGTCTCCATCTTCTTCTTCATATCGGGGACGATGACCGACTGGTACCCTGAGTAGACGTTGGCGAGGGCTCCCATGTCGCAGGCGCCCTGCACATTGTTCTGGCCACGCAGTGCGCAGATACCCGTACCGGGCCTGCCGAGGTTGCCGGTCAGCATCTGGAGGTTGGCCACCGACTTGACGTTGTCAACACCGGTGGTGTGCTGGGTGATACCCATCGAGTAGAGGATCGCGGACTGGCCGGACTTGCAGAACCACTCTGCTGCCGTGATGATGTCTTTTGCCGGAACGCCGGTGATCTTTGCGACGTTCTCCGGACTGTAGGCATCCTTCATCACGATCTCTTTAACCTTCTCGTAATCCTTGGTCCGGTTCTTGATGAAGTCCTTGGCCTCCCAGCCGTTCTTGATGGCCTGGTGCATGAAGCAGTTCAGGAGTGCCACATCGGTACCGGAGTAGAACTGCAGGTGCAGGTCAGCCTGCTTCCCGGTTGGCGTGAGCCGCGGGTCGGCGTAGATGATCTTTGCTCCATTCGCCTTTGCCTGCATAATGCGGCGCCCGATCAGCGGGTGCTGCTCGAACGTGTTGGTGCCGATGACAAGCAGACACTTTGACTGGGCAATGTCTGCGATTGACTGGGTCATTGCACCAGAGCCGAAGGCGCCTGCAAGTCCGACGACCGTGGACGCGTGGCAGAGCCGGGCGCAGTGGTCGATGTTGGGTGTCTTGAGGACCGCACGGGCAAACTTCTGCATCAGGTAGTTCTCCTCGTTGGAGACACGGGCTGATGAGAGGCATGCCATCTCTTCTCCCTTGTATGACTTGAACTTGGAGACGATCAGCTTGGTCGCCTCGTCCCAGGATGCCTCGACAAACTTCCCATCCTTCTTGATGAGGGGTGTTGTCAGCCGGTCAGGGGCATTGACGAACTCGTGGGCATAGTTGCCCTTGGGGCAGAGCTTGCCTTCGTTGACCGGGTTGCGGTGCCAGGGCTGAACGCCGACAACCTTCTTGTCCACGACAACAAGGTTGAAGCCGCACCCGGTTCCGCAATACGGACATGTGGTTGGTACGTACTTGAATTCCATGTTCTAACCTCGAACAAAAATGATCTGTTCCAGCATTATTTAAGGTTACTGAAAAAGTGCAAAAAAATGATGAATATCGGTGGGTTAAAGAGCTGTAAAAGTAAATAGTAACACAAATCAGTATCCAAATTCCCAAGGAACGCGCAACAGTCATGAAACCATACCGCATACCAACACTGGTTACCGATATCGTCAGGACAGCGCTGTCATCGCTTGATGGCATGGAATTTACCCGGGCCGGCGCATGTCCTTTTTGCGGGGGGATACTTCAGGGATACGACAGGAAAAAAAAGAAGTTCGCCGTGCTCCGGGAGGATTCAGGCAGACGGGTCATTCCAATCCATGTAAAGCGGTTCTATTGCCGGAACTGCGGGCATCTCTCGTATGCCGATCAGCCGTTTTACCCGGATACAAGGATCGGCTCACCGGTCATCGATATTTTCCTCGCGCTCTCAGCAACAATGCCCCCGAACCGCGCAGCCCGGATAATTGATGCCATGGGAATTATCGTGGACAGGACTACCTGGAAACATTATACCGGTCGTTCATCGGCAGGGATTCCTGTTGTTGACGTTTTTGGTATGAGGCTTCCATTATCTGTAGTACAGCTCTCGGATATTGCAGTGAGAACCGACGAACCCGACCCGGTCGAAGTTATTACCGCCTGCGGTCTCCCTTCCCGAAGATAGTTAAACATATGTACATCAAAATTTTTTGTGGTAACTTATTAACGTTAATAGACTGTTTTGTTAGTGCGCATTTAGAAATCTTTAACTAACTTGTTGGCCAACAATAGAAATTACGACGACAAGTGTGTGATACGCATGGCGTTTTCTGTACATATAAACATGGAGCAATGCACCGGTTGTGGCAACTGCGTCATTGCATGTCCGGTGGATGCACTCGAACTGCATACCTTTGAACCGGTGACAAACGAGAAGATCTACGCAGTGAGAAACGGTAAATCCATTCACCTGGATGTCAAGGCCGAGCTCTGTGCCGGCTGTGGCGTCTGCGTCAATGCCTGCCCGTATGATGTGATCCGTCTCTCCGGAAAAGGCGAGACGCCCGCTATCGAGGTGTGAGCGAGGAGTACCATGGCAAACAAAATTACCTTAAACCTGATCTCGGGCAGGACCATCCAGCAGGGCGTTGCGATCGAGGGCGGCAAGGAGAAACCCCTGTACCGCACCGCTGCGGGAATCATCGAGATGGACCACCAGGACTTCAAGAAGCTCGGCGCATGGAAGAACAGTAATGTCCGGGTCTCCAGCGAGTTCGGCAGTGTCATTGTGAAGGCAATCGAAACAACCCAGGGACCCCACCCGGGCCTTGGGTTTATCCCGATGGGCCCTTGGGCAAACTCGGTTATCAGCGACAACACCTACTCGACCGGCATGCCTACGTTCAAGGGCGTTCCGGTAACCGTCGAAGTCGCCCTCAACGAGCCGATCCTCCTGGGCATTGAACTGGTCCAGAAACAGTGCGGGGTGAAAGTAGGATGACCAAGACCGTAACCGATGTGATCTGCCCGTTCTGCGGGACGCTCTGCGATGATGTCGAATGCGTTGTCTCCGACGATGGGAAGCAGCTTCTGGAAGTCTACAATGCCTGTGTCATCGGGACCGAGAAGTTCCTCCACTCGCAGGCAAAGGACCGGGTCACCCGGCCACGGCTCCGCCAGGACGACGGGTCATGGAAGGAGATCTCCTACGATGAGGCAGTCGAGTATTCCGCCCAGATGCTCGCGAAGGCAAAAAAGCCCATGTTGTTCGGCTGGTCATCCACCAACTGCGAGGCCCAGAGCGTGGGTAACGAGATCGCTGAGATCTCAAAGGCCTGCTGCGACAACACGGCAGCAACCTGCCACGGCACCACCCTGATTGCCGTGCAGGATATCGGTCTCCCGAGCTGCACGCTTGGGGAAGTCAAGAACCGGGCAGACCGGATCATTTTCTGGGGCTGCAACCCGGCCCACGCCCACCCCCGCCACATGTCCCGGTACTCCATCTTCCCGCGCGGTTTCTTCACCGGCAAGGGACAGATGAGCCGCAAGATGATCGTTGTCGACCCCCGTCCCACCGACACCGCCAAGATGGCCGATGTCCACCTGCAGGTTGAGCAGGGCAGGGACTACGAGCTCCTGGACGCCCTCCGCGTTGCATTCAAAGGCGAGTGGCTGCCCGATGTCGTTGCCGGTGTCCCCGCCGAGAAGATCCGGGAGGCTGCCGATATGATGAAGAGCGGCCGGTTCGGTATCATCTTCTTCGGTATGGGTGTCACCCAGTCCCTCTCCAAGAACCACAACATCGACGCGGCGATTGCGGTCACCAAGGATCTCAACGAGTACACGAAATTCTCGATCATGCCGATGCGGGGCCACTACAATGTAACCGGCTCCGGAGAAGTCTTTGCCTGGCAGTTCGGGTTCCCGTTCTCGGTCGACCTCACCCGCGGCTTTGCCCGTTACAACCCGGGCGACACGAGCACCATCGACCTCCTCATCCGCGGAGAACTCGATGCCATGTTCACCATCGGCAGCGACCCGGGTGCACATTTCCCGATCAGCGCCGTCAAACCGATCGCCAACATGCCGTCGGTCTGTGTCGACCCGCACCTGACCCCCACGTCCGGTGTCTCGAAGCTCCATGTCCCGGTCGCCTTCAATGGCGTCGAGGTCGGAGGTAACTGCTATCGTATGGACAATGTCCCGATCGACTGCCGCAAGGTAGTCGAACCGCCGGAGGGCATGCTTACTGACGAGCAGTTCCTCATCAAAGTCCGCGACCGCTTAAAACAGCTCAAGGGGGTTGCATAACCATGTCTGAATATATCATCAAGAACGGTCATGTCTTTGACCCGGTTCAGGGCATCAAAGGCGACAAGAAGGATATCGCAATCAAGGACGGGAAGATCGCTGACAAGGTCAGCTCCGCGGCAAAGGTTATCGACGCTGCGGGCAAGACCGTGATGGCCGGTGCCGTGGAGATACACGCACACATTGCCGGGCCCAAGGTCAACCTCGGCCGCATCTACCGGCCCGAGGACAAGCTCTTCAGCTGCACGCCAACGAAGGGCATGGAGCGGATGGGCGGCGGGGCTTCGATCCCGACCACGTTCAAGACCGGCTACGAGTATGCGAAGATGGGCTACACCACTGCGATGGAAGCCGCAATGCCCCCGCTCTTCTCCCGCCACGTGCACGAGGAGATCCGCGACACGCCCATCATCGATGAGGCTGCATTCCCGGTCTTCGGGAACAACTGGTTTGTCCTCGAGTACCTGAAAAACCAGGAGATCGAGAACACCGCGGCGTACTGTGCATGGCTCCTGAAAGCCACCAAGGGCTATGCCATCAAGGTCGTCAACCCCGGCGGCACCGAGGCATGGGGCTGGGGACTGAACTGTCTTACCGTGAACGACCCCGTTCCGTACTTCGACATTACCCCTGCCGAGATCATCAGGGGCCTCATCGAGGCAAACGAGTACCTCGGCCTCCCCCACTCGATGCACATCCACCCGAACAATCTCGGGAATCCCGGGTGTTATGAGACCACGCTTGATACCTTAAAACTCGCAGAGGGCTACAAGGCGAAGAACAAGTTCGGCCGCGAGCAGGTCCTGCACCTCACCCATACCCAGTTCCACTCCTATGGCGGGACAAACTGGGGCGACTTTGAGTCCAAGGCAAAGGAAGTCACGGACTACGTCAATGCGAACAAGAACATCACCATCGATACCGGGAACGTCACCCTTGACGAGACCACCACGATGACCGCCGACGGCCCGTTCGAGCACCACCTCACCGGCCTCAACCACCTGAAGTGGGCGAATGTGGATGTCGAGCTCGAGACCGCAGCCGGTGTCGTGCCCTACATCTACAGCCCGAACATCTCGGTCTGTGCCATCCAGTGGGCAATCGGCCTGGAGATTCCCCTCCTGATGAAGGACCCGATGCGCTGCTACATTACCACCGACCACCCGAACGCAGGACCGTTTACCCGGTATCCCCGCGTCATCAAGTGGCTGATGTCGGCAAAGGCGCGTGAGACACAGATCAATGCCTTCAAGCACAAGGACAAGGTCCTCTCACAGACTGCCATCGGCACGATGGACCGGGAGATCTCGCTCTACGAGCTTGCCCAGATGACCCGCGCCGGCCCGGCCAAGTCCCTTGGTCTTTCTGGCATGTGCGGCGGCCTCGCGCCCGGCATGGATGCGGATGTCGCCGTGTACAACTTCAACCCCGAGAAGCCGGTGGCGAACCCCGACGATATCGAGAAGGCATTCAGCCGCTGCGCAGCGGTCTTCAAGAGCGGTGTGCAGGTCGTCAGCAATGGCGATATTGTCAGCAACGGCAACAAGCGCACGCTCTGGGTCAACGTGAAGGTAAAGGACAACCCGCAGGTCACGCGCGACATCAAAGAGAAGTTCATCAAGTATTACAGCATGACGCAGAACAACTACGAAGCGCTCGGGCACCACTTTATCCCGAACCCGTATGCCCTTGAGGTGGATGCAACATAAGTGAGGTGGAAGAAGATGGAAACCGTTACCATTACGTTAAAAAACGCCCCTGCACTGTATCTCGAGGCTGACACTATCTCTCCCGATGCATTCGCCGGCAAGACAGCAGCAAAGATCGCGGAACTGCCTGTTTTTGAGGGCAATGTTCCCTCAACCCTTGGTAAGTACTTTGAAGTGAGCGGCGATGCAGGAGCAACCGCAGCGGATACAAAGATTATTGTCAAGGGCGATGTGAAGAAGGTCAAGTACATCGGCTTCAAGATGACCGCCGGGGAACTCGTCATTGAGAAAACTGCCGACCAGTACGTTGGTGCCTGGATGAAGGGCGGGAAGATCCTCGCCAGGGGCGATGTCGGCGCCTTTGCCGCAACCGCCATGAAGGGCGGCGAGCTGGTCGTCGAGGGCAATGCCGGCAACTACCTCGGCGCAGCCTACCGCGGCGACTGGAGAGGTATGTCCGGCGGGAAGATCCTTGTCAAGGGCAATGCCGGTTCAGATATCGGTATGTACATGCTCGGCGGCGAGATCGTTGTCAATGGCAATGCCGATGTCCATGTCATGACCCATGCAGAAGGCGGCAAGACGATCATCAAGGGCAATGCCGCAAGCAAGCTCGGCGGCCAGATGGTCGACGGCACGATCATCATCTTCGGGTCAATTGAAGTCATGATGCCCGGCTTCAAGCCGAACGGCGAAGTCGAGCTCGAAGTCGACGGCACCAAGGCAAAGTTTGCCCATTTCATCGGCGACATGGGCGAGCGCCACAAGAAGAAGAAAGGCGTTGTCGTGTACGGGAACCTGTATAAGAAGATCTGATCTTCTTTCTTTTTTTTTGTTTTTTGCCCGTTATCAGGCCCGGAGCCCCCGTCTCACCCCTCCGGGAGAACGTCCGGACCGGTATTCCTGAAAAAAAGGGGTACCGGGGGATGGATCCCGGTCAGTAATTCTCGATCCGCCCAAGCGGCGTGCCCGCGTGTTCGGGAAGCGTGTCGTTTGCGGTCAGCCCCGGGGGACGGCCTGTCACGGGATTAAGGAGCAGGTCAACAGTACCCATCGGGGCTGTGACGGAACGGGCGCCAATAAGGGTGCCGTCCCGGTAGATCTCGACCGACAGCAGGGCGCCGGAATTATCCTGTTTCTGGACCGATGCCTGCACGGTACGGTTGCTCCTGAGTACCCGATAGAAATGGTCTCCCGTCCCGGAGACCTGCTGCAGCTGTTCCGGGTTTCCGACCTGGCCGGTATAATACGCTGTAGAGTTCACCCGCACCCACACACCTGCCGGAGGGACAAGCGGTGCAGTAATTGAGGGGACGGGTGTTGCGGTCTGCCGGGATTCAGGAGGTACCGTAGTAACCTGCGCAACACCCGTCGCTGGTGTTACCGGAATCCCGGTCTGGCCGTGTCCCTGCATGAACAGCAGGACTGCACCTGCTGCCACAAGCGCGATGAGCAGGAGCAGCACGGCAGCGTACGCAAGTGTTTTCGTGCGGGAGCGAATCTCGTGTGGAGGCAGGATCGGGTGACGGGCCGGGGGGGTTTCCGGTGGTACGGACTCCGGTTGAGGTGCTGCTTCCGGGGCTGCCTGGTCGCGGGATCCTGTCATTCCATCTGCCGGAATGGCAGGGGCACCGTGGGATTCCGGGCCCTCGCGGGGGGCCTCCTCCGGTACCAGTACCGGTTCAGGTTCCGGGAGCGCAGGTGGTTCTGTTGGAACA
The DNA here is from genome assembly GCA_002502245.1 of Methanoregula sp. UBA154. Lineage (GTDB taxonomy): Archaea > Halobacteriota > Methanomicrobia > Methanomicrobiales > Methanospirillaceae > Methanoregula. The sequence continues at coordinate 77,648 of DAPW01000007.1, read as the reverse complement.
GGTCCCTCGGCGCCGGCAGGCAGGGCGCTGATAATCTCCGCTCCTTCCGGCGGTTTATCCGGAGCAGGAACGCCAGCTGCCTGTTCCGTGTCGCTCCCGGACCGGGGAACCCTCTCCGGCGCCGGGACAGTCTCGGTGATCAGAGATGGTTCCTGGCCTCCCTCTTCCCGGGCAGTCAGGGATCGGACTGCGGTCTGGATGGAACGGGTCAGGGCTTCGTTCTTGCTCACCGCAACAGGGCCCGCCTCTGGCTCATCCGGTGGGGAAGGAGGGACCAGGGCTGTCATCTTCTCTTCTTCGATGACCTGCGGGATGATCACCTGTGTCCCGGAGGCCTCCACCGGGCTCTCCGGTACAGGTGCCGGTTCAGGTTCCGGAAAGGCAGGTGGTTCTGTTGGAACAGGTTCCGCGGCACCGGTATGCAGGGCGCTGATAATCTCCGCTTCGTCCGGCGGTTTATCCTGGGTAGGAACGTCAGCTGCCTGTTCTGTGTCGCTCCCGGACCGGGGAACCCTCTCCGGCGCCTGGTCGGTCTCCATGACCGGGGGTGATTCCGGACCCTCCTCTTCCGGTGCTGTCAGGGACCGGACCGCTGTCTGGATGGAGCGGGTCAGGGCCTCGTGATCGCTCTCTGCAACCGGGAGGTCCTCCTGCTCAACCAGTGGGGAAGCGGGGACCGGCGCAGTCCTCTCTTCTTCGATGATCTGCGGGATGATCACCCGTGCCGTGGGGGCCGGGTGGAGTGGCGTTCCGCGCACGGGAGTGTGGGCAGGGGGGGCCTCTTCCGGTATTGTTCCCGTCATACTTTTATCTCCGCTCACCGGTATCTCTCCGCCCCTTTCCACCTCATCGGGAATCACCGTGACGGGAGACGGTACCGGCTGGCGGCTGCGGACATTCGACAGCGGGCGGACCTTTTCGGGTGCAATCCCGTGCCGGACCGTGGGGCGTAACCCGGAATCCCTCGCGATACCCGCTGCCGCAGGTGATTCAGCCACGGCCACTTTCTCCTGCCGCGCTACGCTCAGCTCGATCAGTTTTCGCACCCAGTCGTCCCGCTCGGGTTTCCGGTTTTCAAGAGGATTCTGGGAAAAAACTAGGTTGAGCGGCTGTTGCCCGGCACCTCCCTCACTGGCCCGGAACAGGAGCGTGATAACCGGGTCATGTCCCGGGGTCTTTCCACCCTGTACGGACATGATGGCAGAGAGCGGGATTATTCGTGGTTCAAACCGTGCGTACCGGTTGTCGATTAAAACGATCCGCTCGGTGGTCAGCATGAGATCGTACAGTAAGGCATCGGCATTCACGCGGTCTGTTGTTAAAACGATTGCCTCGCCGCTGTTCAGGTACGGGCTTCCCATGCGCTCACCAGCTCTTTACATTTTTTGTTGTTTGACGTGATATGCTTTTTAGGTGCACCCGGCTCGCGTTACGGTGCAGTATCCCGGCAGGCCGGGCAGTTCAGCCCGTAGTCATGCCAGACCGCAGTCCACGGGGCAAATCCTACGCAGACAGCGGGTTTTGTATCATGGATCCTGCAGTAGACCTTCCCGTCTCCCCGCCGTTCATAGAACGGGCATGAGTACCGCTTTTTCCCGTCAGGATTAACCCAGTAATAAATACGGTCAATGCGGGGCAGGTCTGATGCTGCCAGTCGCGCTGCTGTGCTGTATCTCCCGTCAGTAAAGCGGATGAGAACATATGGAAGGATATCCTGCCGGTCACCGGCGATCCATGGCACAAGGTCATCAATAATCCCTTTCTGGTCCCATCCCCACTTCTCGCAACACTTTCCGCATTGCCGGCAGTCCTGGGTCATCGCATGATCCTTTTCCGTGAGCATCGGGTGGAGCGATAGGTATTGGTTATTTCCAAATGAGCAGAGGAGCGGCGGGAGCAAAAAAACGCCCTCTTCCGGTACCGGGAAAAGCCGGTACCCGGTGTCCGGCTCCCCTGCTCCTGCGGGGAACCTGCGGCAATATCGGGATTCTGAACAAACTGGTCCGGCAAAGAAAATCCTCCGTTCTCATGAAAAAAGGGGACCCGGAACTTACACGGTTCTTAAGTCTGCACCAATGCTTACCGTTCCTTTCGGTGCGGATACAGACCCGCTTTTTACCAGTTCCCCCTCGTTATAGATCTCGACAGTCAGCTGTTTTCCTGTATTATCCAGTTTCTGTATTGTTGCCGTTACTATCTCATCCCTGGCAGGAATCTGATAGAGATGATCGCCCGTATCGGTAATCTCACGGAACCGTCCCGGAGCACCGGCGAAACCACTGAACATACCTTCGTACTTCACCTGGATCCAGACACCGGTCCGTGGCACTGCCGGCCGGGGCGTTGTCGGGATGGGGGTAATTGCCGGGGTTGTGGCTGCGGGAGTGACTGCAGGTGTGGCAACCGTTGTCGGCACGGGGGTCGGAACCGTGGTCTGCGCTGTTGTTGACACCGGGGTTTCGGGAGGGAGCGGGGCCCCGCCGGTACCGAAAAGCGAGGGGGCATACAGGTACGCACCTGCCAGCAGCCCGAGCACGATAACCACGATCACCCCTGCGGCTATAACCGTGCTGTTCCCCGGTGGGGCAGGTTCACGCGGCTTGCGGGGTGTAAGCGGCGGGTTACGGAACTTCGACTCATCCTCCGGCCGTCCTGCATCACCCTCCCCGGGAAGCGGTCCGGGGACCCACGGGGGCAGAATTTCGAAGGCTTTCGTTCCCCTGTCCTGTGCGGCGGTGAGGCTCAGTTCCTTGAGCCGTATTGCCCATTCGTCCCGTTCGGCTACCCGCCGCATTTTGGGAGGCTGGGGAAAGACGATGCCCATTGCCTGTGTGAGGCCGGGCCCGGTCATGAGGGAAAGAGAGAGCACCGGGTCCGAATCGGCATTCTCACTGATAGTAACCGTCTCGATCGCGTGGAACGGGATGTCCTGGGGCCGGAGCTCCGTATGCCGGGTGTCGATGAGGAGGAGACGTTCATTGGTGAGGATTGCCTCGGCCGGAACCGTATTGACGATGATATTATTCGTTGAGAGGATGATCGATTCGTTACTGCTCAAGTAGGGACTGCCCATGGTACCATCTTCTATGCTTTTCTGTGCGTTCTCTATAGCAATTACCCTTATGGGTATGCCGGCAGAGTAAGCAGATCATCTAAGGACGGGGAATTCCCATCAGGATTCCGGCAAACCTTCCCGTAAGTTGCAGAATTCCGGAAGCATTATCCCCATACGTCCTCGCTGACGCGGTGGCTCATTCAACGAAACCTTAACAACCTTTCCGCTAAGAGATATTCGCACTATGTGGAAGGAAGTCGGGATCGATGCATGGCTTGGGGCCCGGAAGACCAGCCTTGAGGATGCACGCACAACAGTCACCGGGATTATTGCGCGGGTGCAGAACGAGGGTGACGACGCCCTCCGCGATCTCGCGAAAAAATACGTGGAACTGAGCGATATTGCGGTCTCCGATGAAGAACGCGAAGCAGCGTACGACCTGGTGGATGCACAGGTCGTCGAGAGCCTGATCGAGGCACATGCCCGCATCGAACGCTTCCACGAGCTCCAGAAACCGCGTGACCTCTGGCTGCAGGAGATGGAACCCGGCGTGGTGCTCGGTATCAAAACAACCGCCCTCAACCGCGTGGGCATCTATGTCCCCGGAGGCCGTGCTGCCTATCCGTCATCCGCGCTCATGTGCGCCGTGCCGGCATGGGTTGCCGGTGTAAAAGAGGTCTGCGCCTGCTCGCCGCCGCCGATCAAGCCCCTCACGCTGGTTGCGCTCGATATTGCCGGGGTCACCGAGATCTACAATGCCGGTGGTGCACAGGCTGTCGCGGCCATGGCGCTTGGCACGGAGTCCATCCGCCCGGTGCAGAAGATCGTGGGCCCCGGTAACGTGTACGTGACGCTCGCGAAGATGATGCTCCGGGAGCATGCGGAGATCGATTTCCCGGCAGGCCCGAGTGAGATCGGGATCATTGCCGACAGCACGGCAGACCCCCGGATCGTAGCTGCCGACATCCTTGCCCAGGCCGAACACGATCCCAATGCTGCCTGCATCCTGATCACCACGGACAAGGCCCTTCCTGCAAAAGTCGGGAAAGCGATCGGGCAGGAGCTCGAATCTGCCCCACGGAAGGAGATCATCACCGGGGCGCTGAAGAACTCCGGCTACGCGATCGTTGCCGACATGGACCAGGCGATCGCCGCATCAGATATGGTTGCGCCAGAGCACCTCTCCATCCAGGTTGCCGACCCTCTCTCCGTTGTGATGAAAGTAAAGAACGCCGGCGCTATCTTTGTCGGCAGGTATTCTGCAGTCGCCTGCGGGGACTACGCGGTCGGGACCAACCACTGCCTGCCCACTGCCGGTTATGCGAAGATGTATTCGGGGCTTGACGTGCAGCACTTCTGCAAGACCGCGTCGGTCGAGATCATCGACCAGGACGGTCTTGAGGCGATAGGGGACATTGTCGAGACCATTGCAACCGCCGAAGGCCTCCACGCCCATGCCCGGTCGGTGAGAGTGAGAAGGGAACTTTAGTACAGAAAAAAACTGGCAGGGCGGCGTGTCAATCCTCATGACCGACCTCCCGCCGTATTCCTGCCCTGCCACCGTCTGCGGGACTGGCGTTTACGATGCCGTCTGTCAGGCAACACCTGCATCTGCACCGGGTACCCAAAGGTCAGCGTTCCCGGTCGGGATACGTGCGCAGCAAAAAAACCCATAAGGGATATTGCATTCCTGTGGCTCCGGCGATTGGCCGGACGGTTGGTGCCGGTGAGGGGATGATGACCTTTTTTTTGCACCCGGGCCTTCCAGCCGGCCTCTGGAACGGCCGGTGTATTCCCGGCTCCGTTTCACCTCCCGGGCGGAGGAGAGATGTTTTGCAGCATTCATAGTAAAAAAAAGTGCACGGTAGAAAACTTCTTTGAAAAGATGAGATCCCCCCATTGCGCCAGCTCCGCCCCCGTCGGGGGCTCATGGCGCAGGCGATGCCCTGGAATAACGTGTATTGAAACGTCCTTTTTTTTGTAAAACAGGTCAGCACTATCCCGGCCGTGGCGCCCCAGCGACGGGGCGAAGCCCCGGGAGCGTCAGGTATTTCAATGATTTCCCATGAAAATTGCATTAAACAAATGTGATTATAGGATTTTTTACTCTCTCAATTATTTGCGATGATAACAGGGAGCATTTTGGAAAATTCACAAACTGCCCCGCCTTGCCCCGCGAGGGGCCCTGAGGCGGGGAGCCCTCATATCTGCAATTTTCATGGTTCCGGTGTGAACTGACAAAGTTCATGCCCGTTTCGACAAAGCAAAAAAATAGTGGAATCTCTGTAAAAAAACACCGGAATTGATCCGGACCGGATTTACTTCACGATCCTGTTCATGATGTTACTGATCCGGCTCGCGTCCGTAGATCCTGTTCCTGCCCGATACGGCTCCAAGGAACAGGATCCCGGCAACCCCGCAGGCAGCCATTGGCAGCACCGGGTCGAGGGGCGTTCTGGCCTGATTTGCCAGCGGTGGATGGAACGTAATCCCTGCCGAAGCAGACTCGCCCTCGTTGAAGCGCATGCGTTCGACCGGGGAGGCGACAACATGCACGGTATAATTCCCGGGTTTCAGCGTACCGAGGATGACGGACGTGTCCCATACGTACGACCAGCTGCCGTTCTCCATGTTCACCGGCGCCGTCGTAAAGAGCCCGCGGCCGGTGGGGATATTCAGGTTGTCGAGGGTGACGCCGCGCGGGTCGAGAGCGGGACCGGTCACGAACAGGTAGACCGCGATCGTATTGATACCGGTGACTGTCCCGGAGAACGTCACGGTATCCCCGACCCGGGAATCCTTTGGCATGGCATCGATGGTCATTGCGACAGCCCCGGCAACCGGGCCGCTCAGGGCGAAGACGGCTGCCACAAGGAGGAGAGGCCATACCCTGCGCATACCGGTACGTTGGGCGCTCTTATGAAAAAAGGTTGTCACCCTCCCCTCAGAACCTGACAACCATCACCGCCTCCTCCTCCTTTTTCAGTTCGCCCTGCAGGTGCCCGGCATCGAAGTCATAGCCTTCTGCCGGGTTATACTCGTCATACAGTTCGCATTTGTCGAGGATATCCACAAATTCCTTGAGGAATATGCGGGGGATGATATCGATGCGGCCGCCAAACCGGGTCGTGATCTTCCTGATCATTGCACGGATGAAACGGTGCGACACCCGTTCGCGGTCCGGCTCTGAGTATGCCTTTGCGTACACGTCCAGAACCTTCAGGGCAACCTGCTCGAGTTTGGCCGTGTCGAACTTCGAGAGGATGATCTGCGGCTGGCGGGGATTTTTGTACGTGTCGTCCTGCACGACACTGATGCGGTCGTAGAGCGGGGGGATCGAGCGGATACCGCGGGAACCGTCATACAGTGCCGGCGTGCCGGTGAAGAGGAAGTAGCAGCGGGGCATCTCACCACGGTCGAGCGCATCGATGATCTGGACGAGTGTCTGGTAGCCTTTCTCGCGCTGGCTGCGCTGGAGCCCCTGGGTGGTCTCCATCTCATCGACCGCAATGGCAAGGCCCTGGTAGCCTGCCCCGTGGATGATGGCAACGAGCCCCCGGAGGAAAACGAACGCGATAGCATCATCGATATCGCCCCGGATCCCGGCTTTTGCCTTGAAGTCCCTCCCGATATTGGGCTCAGCCGCGATCCACCCGAGGGCAGCCTGCCCCCGGGCAAAGTCCCCGGCATTGTTGGCCCGGTAATACGTCCGCAGCGCCGCCGCGAGTGCCGTGTTCACCTCACTGATGCCGGCAAGGGAGGTCTCGATCTCCCGCTCGGTGGCGGACTGGAGCTTTGTGTCTTCGGCCGCGTCCCCGCCCACCGAGAGGAGACGTTCCTCAATGGCAAAAAGCCAGTTATCGAGAATAGTCTTGAGCGCGTGCTCCTCTTCGAGCGTTCGTAAGTTTGCTGCGATCTGCTGGTAGATCCCCCGCAGTTTGTGAAGCGGTGTCTGCGACGAGACTACCACCTGCGAGGTGACGAACCCTTTGCTGCGGGCAATCTCGAGCGCCCGGGCGACAAGGAATGTCTTGCCGCTCCCGTACTCCCCACGGATAAACTTGGTATCCCCGCCTCCCTGTGCAACATAGTCCAGCTGCCTTCCTATCACGCCCTCTTCGATATCCAGGCCAACGGCAATCCGTTCAAGCCCGCTCGCGGGGACGGTTCCCCGCCGCAGGGCATTGATAATATTGATGCTTTCCAGCCGCTTTCGGTCCATCGGTTCAGGTTCCGGTATATTCATAGACCACTCCATTTTCCCCGACACCTTTCTTCTCGATAAGGTTCACTCCCTGCCGTGCGGCTTTCTGCACCAGCCGGTTCACGATACCCGCGATCCTGCGGGTGCCCAGCAGGGTGCGGAGTTCCATCTCGGTTGCTTTCCGGTGGGAGCGGAGGAAGAGGATAATCCTCTGCTCCCGCTCGTCAAGACCGAGCTGGTCGCTGACGGATGGACCCGGTGCAGCAGTTTTCCTCTGCGCCTGCGGGACGTTCATGATCGGGCGGTCAGCAACAGACTTCTCCTTGCACGCACGGATGAGCCTGAGGAAGTCCTCCGGCAGGATTAACGTTGTATGGACGGGCATCACATCGATCCCGCAGAGACAGTAATACTTGCATCCCGGATAGTCCGCCCCGTCCAGAGCATTGGATGCGGTGATGAAAAAAGCCATTGCCAGCAGTTCAAGCCCGCGGCTGTCCAGGGCAGATCGCCGGTCCTCCAAGCGTTTCACGAGCATGTCCATGAGCCGTTTCAGCCGGAACATCCCCCCCAGTTCGTCAAGGATTACCGATGCCACATGAACGAGATCCTCTCCTTTCTTCACATTGGACAGGATATAGAGCATCACCTTTTCGCATTCACGGTCCTCCCCGCGTGCCGACAGATACCGTGCATAGGCCAGGCCACCGGTAAGGTAATCGGTGCGGTATGCCCGGTAGTACCATGCCCGCGCCTCGGTCTCCTGGTTCTGGTCCTCATAGAACCGTGCGGTCTCAAGGAGGCTGGCGATGTTGACATCCCGGGATACGATGGAAAGGAACCGCTCGGTTGCAGGAGCGGCAGGAAGCTGCGTCATGAGGTACCTGCGGTACTTTCCGATGACGAGACCGAGGGTCTCCAGATCGTTTTTCGACCCCAGTTCATCGCGGACCAGCTGCTCGTAGGAATCGAGCGCCCCGTCATGCCTGCCCAGCGCTGCGAGCAGTTCTGCCCGGACCAGCCGGTAGAAGGGGTTCGGGGAACGGGCGAGGAGGATCTCTGTCTCGTCCAGTGCACGGGCATAATCGCCGGCAGATTGCAGGAGCAGGATATAGTCGAACAGGAGATCGCAGTCCGACCCTTCCCTGACGTACGTGGCATAGGCTTCGAGCGAGGCCGGTACATTGTAGCGGGAAAGGTAGTCGAGATACTTACGGAGTGCTGACGGATCTTTTGTCTCCCGGTAGATCCGGCAGGCGGATTCAGCAGCCTGCCGGTAGTTGCCGGTTTTTGCCAGCGCATCGATATATTCGTGGGTCTTTTTACTCCCCCCTCCATATTTTACCTGGAGTGCAAGGGCTTCCTCTCCGTCCCCAATGTCAATGAAGGCCCTCATCAGGTTCTGGATATCCCCCGGTTTTTTTGCCAGCTGGACAAGACGGCGGAGAACCGGCAGCGCCCCGTGGTGGTCCCGCTGGGAAAGGAGGTATTCCGCATAACTCCGCAGCGCATCCTGGTTCGTGGGATCGAGATGGACGGCGGTCGCGTACTCGGTAATCGCCGCCTCATCGCGGCGTTCTTCCAGTATCTTTCCCAGGTAACTGTGGACGTACGACGAGTCCGGCATTTTCTGTAAAAGGTCCCGGAAAGACACCTCCGCGTCCTCAAGTTTTCCCGTATAGTACAGGTTGGTTGCCGTAAGGACCTCGACTGCGGCATCGCGATCTGCTGCCAGAAGTCCCGTGCAGATCTGCAGGGATTCCTGATACCTCCCGTTCTCGAAGAGCCGGAACGCCTCTTTCTTCTGCTCTTCACGGGCCGGCGTGGTCATACCTGCACAAGTCCCAGCCTGACCCGGAACAGGCCTTGTATCATCCGCACCATATCCCGCTTTCTGACCCGGGAATCATCCCTGTTCTGCCACTCGATCGGGACTTCGACAATTCGGCTTCCGGCCCGGTTCAGCCGCCAGAGGAGTTCGACATCGAATTCAAACCCGTGCGATACCATTGCCGGCAGTACTTTATCGATCGCGGCCTTTCTGAATACCTTGGCCCCGCACTGGGTATCGTGGAATTTCAGCCCGAACAGGCCCCGGATCAGGAAGTTGAAGCTCCGGCTCTCCAGCCGCCGGAGGATCCCCTGCCTGACCCGGAGGGTTGCGCCGGGCACCCAGCGGGAGCCGATGGCCCCGTCATGCTCAGAAAGAAAGGAAAAGAGCCGCATCATCTCGGAAATAGTCGTGGATCCGTCAGCATCGAAAAAACCGACAAGCGGTGCCCGGGCTGCAGAAAGGCCGGTGATCACACCGCCTCCTTTACCAAGCCGGTGATCGAATGTCAGGCACCGGATCAGAAGGTCTGTTCGTGCGCGGGCTATCTCTTCGACAACCTGCGCTGTTGCATCAGTCCCATCGCAGACAACGATCAGCTCTCCGTCGAATCTGCTGATGGCATCGAAGAGCGGCCGGATACGGTTCTCCTCGTTATAAGCCGGAATGACGAGGCTGCAGGGAAGCTCGGGTGCGGTGTTCATGGTAACGGCGGTCCGGATGTAATCCGGGTTGTACGGGGACAGATACATACGGAGATCCGGGCAGTCTGCCCGCTCCCGTTCTTCTGGTCCACAGACCCGGGCACCGGGATATCCAGTACGTTTAGGCCGAGCAGTCCCATAACATTACTGGTGTTTGCCGAGGTGCTGGGCGAGCATGGTCCCGGGCCGGTATTTCTCCGCCATCGCGAGCGCGGTGGTGCGAAGCGCCTGGTGTTCAGCAAGGCAGCTTGCAGGAGGCGGGCTTTTCCGGAGGATCGCGGAGGAGTTCTCGGTTATCTGGATGAGCTCGGTTGCGATAACGGCATTGAGCCAGATAAGGTCGGCAAGCATCTCTTTTGTCTCTGTATCCTGCATACTGATGAGGTCATCCGCGGGAGCATATTAAGGTGCGGGAAGCGGGTGAAATAAAAAAAACGTGCGTTATAAAAAAACGGCTCTGGATAACCGTGGTTTTTCAGGGGTATAATCCGGCGACCGGTTATGAGAATAAGCATTTCCGCAAAAGAGCAGCATATTCCACACTGCTCCCCATCCGGGTTTAAACCTGACAGAACGATCACCTGGTATAACAGACCAGAAGCAATCTTAATCCTCTTGCACCTGAAATCTCCTAGAGAAGACATGTCATACCTTGAGAAGATCCAGAGCCTTGGCCGGCAGGCCAATCCTTTTTTCTGCCTGACAGGGATTGATATCGTGAATGCGGAACCGGGCACTGCTGTGCTGATGATGCCGGTCCGGCCGGATATGCATAACGGTGTCGGCTGGCTGCAGGGAGGGATGCTTGTTGCACTCGCGGACGAGGCGATGGCGCTGGCCCTCTACCCGCTCCTTGAAAAGCACGAGGGGATTGCCACGATTGCCGAATCGACCAGCTTCATCAAGGGTGTCCGGCATGGCACCATCCTTGCAGAAGCACGGGTAATCAAGAAGGGGCGCCGGGTTGCGTTCATGGAAGCAGACGTATGGGTTGATGACGGGAAAAAGACCCTGCTCTCGCGGACCTCGGCCTCATTTGCAATAACTGCAGAGAAGTAAAAAAAAAGGATTTATTATTATTATTTTTTGGATCTCTCTCTCTTCTCTTCCGGTGCGGGTTCACCCGCTTTCCTGAATCTGACATACCAGACCACGACGCCGATTGCTGCAACAATGAAGACGGCGAGCAGGATAGTCATGGTCCGGGTGGACTCGGCTTCGCCTTTCCTTGCTGCTTTAAGTCCGTCGGCAGCAGCAGTGTTGAAGGGATCGGTCTCGTTTGCCCGGATGTAGGCTGCAACCGCATCCGGGTACCTGCCCATCTGAATCAGGGTGTCTCCCCGGTTGATGTGGGCTATCGTGTAATTGCTGTCAAAGGAAACCGCTGAATCATAAGCCGCGAGGGCGTCCTGCATCTTCCCGGTACGGTAGAGTGCATAGCCCTTGTTGTTCCAGAGCATGGCGTCCTGAGGATAAAACGCGAGCCCCTCGTTGAGTGTTGCAAGGGCATCATCATACAGCTCCAGCTGGATCTGGGCATATGCCTTATCACGGTAGATATACAGGTGGATATCTGTCTTTTTGATAAGCGTTGTATTCGATGCAAGGGCCTGGTCAAAGAGCTTTATGGCATTCTCGTAGTCATCGTCAACAAGAAGAAGCTCTGCTCTGTTGAAAAGGACGGATGCTTCATCGTTCTCAAGATTATCCGAGGTCACCGTTGTCCCGGATAAAACGGGTTGTATGAACAGGACCGTTAAGAGAAGGATTGCCAGAATCGTTGGAAATTTCCTGAAATCCATAGCTGTATTCTCTCATTTCAGCCAAATTAAGGTTCCTTTGTTCCCGGTTTTGAGGACCAGCAACAAGCTGATCCAGCAGAGTGGTAAAATCCTGCCCGGAATGCGAAGTTCTCCCTCGTTCTTTCCGGTAAGATACAACTAATAGGTATTGTGAGAAAATATAAAAGAATAATCGGGGAGATTACGTGAAGTACATCATTGTTACCGGTGGCGTGATGAGCGGCCTTGGGAAAGGCATCACCGCTGCGTCAGTAGGACGGATCCTGAAAAACCGCGGGTACCGGGTAACGGCAGTCAAGATCGATCCCTACCTGAATATCGATGCAGGTACCATGAACCCGGCGCAGCACGGCGAGGTTTTCGTCCTGAAGGACGGGAGCGAAGTCGACCTTGACCTCGGCAACTATGAGCGGTTTCTCGATATCGAGCTCACGGCCTCCCATAACATCACGACCGGTAAGGTGTACCGCACGGTCATCCAGAAGGAACGCCGCGGGGACTTCCTCGGAGAGACTGTCCAGATCATCCCCCACATCACCGACCAGATCAAGACCTGCATACGGCAGGCGGCAGAAGAGCAGTTCCCCGACGGGACTACGGCAGACATCTGCCTCGTCGAGGTCGGCGGCACGGTAGGCGACATCGAGAGCATGCCGTTTCTTGAGGCCATCCGCCAGATGCGGGGAGAGCTCCCCCCCCGCGATTATGTCCTGATCCACGTGACCCTGTTCCCCGAGGACACGATGGGCGACATGAAGACCAAGCCGACCCAGCACTCGGTCAAAGCCCTGCGGGAACTGGGCCTCCATGCAGATATCATCGTGGGCCGGAGCGACAACCCCATCGGGGCCGGCACGAAGCGAAAGGTCTCGGCGTTCTGCGATCTTCCGCAGAATGCGGTCATATCCGCGGCAACCGCACCGGACACCTATGCCGTCCCGATGGAGATGGAGAAGGAGGGTATCGCGGATGTGCTCTCCGCTCACCTCGGGCTAGACCGGAAGGAAGCGGATACCACCTGGTACCGGATCGTCAACCGGGAGTACACGAACCGCGTGACCATTGCCATCGTGAGCAAGTACGGCATCGAGGACGTGTACATCAGCATCAAGGAGGCCCTCAAGCACGCGGGCCGCGCCCTCTCCACCGAGGTGAAGATCGCCTGGCTGGATGCCGAGCGCTATGAGCGGTGCTCGCTCAAGGACTACGACGGCATCCTGATACCGGGCGGTTTCGGGAAGCGGGGCATCGAGGGGAAGATCGAAGCAATCAGGTTCGCCCGCGAGAACTCTGTACCCTTCCTCGGACTCTGCCTCGGGTTCCAGCTGGCTACCGTCGAATATGCCCGCAACAAAGCGGGTATAGCCGATGCCACGAGCGAGGAGTTCGGCGAAGGGACGCACGTGATCGCGCTCCTGCCGGAACAGGAAGGACTCAACGAGCTTGGGGGGACGATGCGCCTTGGGAACTATACTGTTGACATCCGCGAGGGCACGCTGGCGAACAGGCTTTATGGCCAGAAACAGATCGTCGAGCGCCACCGTCACCGCTTCGAAGTGAACCCGCAGTATCTCAGCACCCTTGAGAAGGCAGGGCTGGTATTCTCTGCGACAAACAAGAACCGTATGGAGTGCCTTGAACTCCCCGGCCACCCGTTCTTCTTTGCTACACAGTTCCACCCGGAATTCAAGTCGCGGCCAACCCATCCATCGCCTCCCTATCTCGGGTTTGTTGAGGCGTGCAGGGCAAACAAGCGGACAACATAACGGAGAATACCATGGTCAATACGGAAAAATTCATTGCAAAGTCCATAGAGGAAATAAAAACAGCCGCCGGCAGTGAGAAGGTAGTCATGGCCCTCTCCGGGGGCGTCGACAGTTCCGTCTGCGCAGCCCTTGCCGCCAGGGCCATCGGCGACAACCTGATCCCCATCTACATCGATACCGGCCTGATGCGGAAAGGGGAGACCGACCGCATCCGGGTGCTCTTCAGTTCCACCCGTCTCGATATCGTGCATGCCGAAGATGAGTTTCTCGACGCGCTCAGGGGGATCTCAGACCCGGAGGCCAAGCGGAAGGCGATCGGTGAACGGTTCATCCGCGTCTTCGAACGCGAGGCAAAGAAGCAGGGGGCAACGTGCCTGCTCCAGGGAACCATCTACCCGGACCGGATCGAGAGCGAGGGCGGGATAAAAAGCCACCACAACGTGGGCGGCATGCCGCTCCACGTGGAGTTCACCCGGGTGATTGAACCGATTCGCGACCTGTATAAAGACGAGGTGCGGGAGGTTGCGGGGGCGCTGGGTCTTCCAAAGGAGATCCAGCACCGAATGCCCTTTCCCGGCCCCGGGCTCGCGGTGAGAGTGCTTGGCGAGGTGACACGGGAGAAGGTCGCCGTCATCCGTGAAGCCAACTGGATCGTGGAGGATGAACTCGTCGAGAAGTACCGCCCGTGGCAGTGCTTTGCGGCCCTCCTTGGTCTTGGCACCGGTGTCAAGGGTGACAACCGGATTCACGGGTGGATCGTTGCCGTCAGAGCGGTGAATTCAAGAGACGGTATGACTGCGGATCCGGTCACGATACCCTTCGAACACCTCATGAGAATCGGGTCGAGAATCACTGCAGACATCCCGAGCGTGGCCCGAGTTGTGTACGATATCACGGCCAAACCACCGGCAACGATTGAATACGAATAACCTGAAGAGTTAAAAAAACGTGATGGGAATGGAAACGACAAACACCTTTAAAAGCCTTGATGAACGCTACTTTATGCCTGCGTTCACCCGTGACATGGCCATTGTCAAAGGCATGGGATCGAAGGTCTGGGATGCTGAAGGAAACGAGTACATCGACTGCGTTGCCGGTATCGCGGTCTGCAGCACCGGCCACTGCCACCCGGCAGTGGTAAAAGCGATCTGTGACCAGGCCCGCGAGCTCATCCACTGTTCGAACCTGTACTATGTCCCGCACCAGGGGGATCTTGCAAAGAAACTCGTGGAGATCACCGGCCAGCACAAGGCCTTCTTCTCCAACTCCGGGGCGGAAGCAACCGACGGGGCGCTCAAGCTCGCCAGGGTCAGGACCGGAAAGAAGAAATTCGTCGCGTTCACGCACGGTTTCCACGGGCGTACCGTAGGTTCGCTTGCCGTGACCCACAAGCCGGCGATCCGCGAGCCGTTCGAGCCGCTGGGGATGGTCAAGACCTTTGTCGAGTACGGCGACGTGGACGCGCTCCGCAAGGCTGTTGACAGCGATACTGCCGGGGTTATCGTTGAACCCATCCAGGGAGAGGCCGGCGTCATCATTCCGCCCGACAGTTTCCTTGAAGGAATACGCGAGGTCTGCGACAGGAGCGGCGCCCTCATGATCGTTGATGAGGTACAGACCGGCATGGGCCGTACCGGCAAGTGGCTTGCCATGCAGCACACGAAGGTGAAGCCCGATATCGTCACCCTTGCCAAGGGTATCGCGAGCGGCTTTCCCATGGGTGCCCTTGTTGCCCGTGAGGGCCTTGAGTTCAAAAAGAGCGAGCATGGCAGCACTTTTGCCGGCGGACCCCTTGCCTGTGCCGCAGCCCTTGCCACTATCAGTGTGATCGAGAAGATCCTTCCCGACGTGAGCCGGAAAGGCGAACACTTCCGCGAAGGCTTACAGAAATACAATCCCCGTGTCCGCGGTCTCATGATAGGTATGACCATCGGAGACAAATGTCCGGAGATCCAGAAGAAGTGCGCAAAGGAGGGTGTGCTGGTCAATTGTGCAGCGGACGGAAACCTCCGTCTCGTTCCCCCGCTTACCATAACCGATGCAGAGATCGACCAGGTGGTCAGGGTGATCAATGGAGCGATTGGTTAGGTCCTGCTACAAGAAAAAGGGGGGATATGCCTTTGCAAAGAAGGCCGGGGATATCGCACGCGAGTACGGCATCGAGCGCATCGCCCGGCTCGCGAGCAACGAGAACCCCGAACCCCTATCGCCTGCAGTACGGGAGGCTGCACAAGAGGCCCTCCTCACGGTCAACCGGTACCCGGACGAGCGGGTCGATGTCCTGATGCATGCCCTCCGGGCACATTACGGGGACTATCACTTTGTTACCGGTGTCGGGATGGACGGGGTCATCGAGACGATCGTCCGCACGCTGGTCGAGCCGGGCGAGACGGTGACCATTTCAACGCCCACCTTCTCCTTCTATGCCCTTGCGGCCATGGGGCAGGGGGCAGCGGTTGTTACGGTTCCCCGGGAAGCGGACTTCTCGGTCAACCCCAAAACCCTGATCCGGGCGGCGAAAGAGGCGAAGATCACGGTCCTCTGTTCTCCCAACAACCCGACGGGGAACGCCACGAGCCCTGAGACCGTCCGGGAGATACTCGAAGGGATCGAAGGCATACTTTTCCTCGATAATGCCTATGTGGAGTTTTCCAGAACCGATTACCTGCCGCTGATGAAGAAGCACGAGAACCTCGTCCTTGGCCGGACCTTCTCAAAGGTCCACTCCCTTGCCGGGCTCCGGATCGGCTATGCTGTTACCCCCCGGTGGCTGCCACCGTGGTACAACCGTGCCGGCACCCCGTTTGCGGTCAACGCGGTCTCGATGGCAGCCGCCGCCGCTGCCCTGTCGGATACCGCTCATGCCGAGCGTTACATCGCGCAGGTCAGACGCTGGCGGAAACGGTTCATGGACGGCGTGAAGTACCCGGTCCTCCCTTCCGATGCGAACTTCGTGATGATCGACGTCGCACCCCACCGGAGTGACGAAATCGTTGAGGAACTCGCCCGCCAGGGAGTAATCGTCCGCTCGTGCCGGAGTTTTGCCGGCCTCGAGGACCACTACATCCGCGTCAGTATTGGCGAGGACTGGGAGAATGAGCGGTTCCTGCAGGTGATCAACACCCTATGATGTGCGGCATTACCGGCACGCCCGGTACCGGGAAATCGATGATTGGTGAGGAGCTCCTCCGCCGCGGGCATACGGTCATCCACCTCACCACCACGGTAGGGCCATACGTTATTGGCGAGGACGAGGAGCGTGACGCCCAGATCATCGATGTCGACCGGTGGGCCGCAGAATTCCTTCCGGTGGACGGGTTTGTGGAAGGCCACATCGCCCACCTGCTCCCGTGCGACAGGGTCGTCGTCCTCCGCTGCCGCCCCGATGAGCTCAGAAAACGGCTCGCCCAGCGGAAATACCGGGAGAAGAAGATCCGGGAAAATGCCGAAGCGGAAGCGCTTGATGTCTGCCTGATCGAGACGGTTGAGGCATTCGAGCCATCGCAGATCCTCGAGCTGGACACGACCGGTCATGACGCTGCCACCAGTGCTGACCGGATCGAGGGTTTTATCCGGGGGGAGATCCCGGCTGACTTTGGCCATATCGACTGGTCAGGATACCTGGAGGTGGTATCATGACGCTTGACCAGTACCGTTCCCACGCGAAAGTATATTTCGACCCGCTGGTTGCCATTGCGATCCGCTGCCGGATCACCCCGAATATCCTCACCATCGCAGCACTGCTCGCATCGGCAGCTGCCGGTATCCTGTTCCTCTTCCGGCTGGAATTCTGGGGGATTGTCGCTGTTGCGCTGAACGCTTTCTGTGATGCCATGGACGGTGCAGTTGCCCGGGAGATGAAGATCCAGAGCAAGCGCGGAGATTTCCTCGACCACGCCGTGGACCGCTACGCGGATATCTTCATCATCACCGGAATCTTTGCCGGAGGGATGGTTCCGTGGCAGATCGGCGTCATTGCCCTCACCGGTGTCCTGATGTCCTCCTATCTCGGTACGCAGGCACAGGCGGTTGGCGTCGGGCGGTATTACGGCGGACTGCTTGGAAGGGCGGATCGTCTCTTTCTCATCATGGTCGTGGGTGTCATCGACCTGCTCTTCCCGATGAGCTGGTATGGCCTCTCGTGGTTCGGCTGGCTCTTTGTCCTCTTCGGCATCTTCGGGCACATTACCGCATTCCAGCGGTTTGCGTATGTCTGGACGAAGGTGGAATGACAATGTGGGGATCATGCCCCGGTTTTTGAGCAATCCCTCTTTCCTCTGGGAGGGAAGACAGCCACGGGGAAGGTCACCTTGCCCTGGAGAGAGAACTGTGGGGGTCGCCACAACGGCGGGGGCGAGCGAATCCTGAAGCCCCCGGGAGTGTCTGAATGGCTTTGTTTTCGTGGCTTTGCAGAGATCATTTGAAATTTGATTGACGCTCCCGGGGCTTCTCCCCGCCGCCGGGGCACCCCCAATCGCGATATTGACGTATTACCGGTTAACCTGACTCGTCCAATCGCAATGCGCCCCCGCCCCCATTGGGGGCAGGGCTGGCGCAAGGGGGAAAATAATTTCCAAAAACAGGTTTTCTACAAAGCCAAAAAAAAAGGTTTTCAACAGTGTAAAAAATTCTCACGCTTTGATAAGATACTCATCAATTTTCAGGATTTAGCCAATGTCTGAACCGCCATGGGGCTCCCCTTCGGGGGTAGCAGCATTCATCGGGATGAGGTTGGGGAGATCAGCTCGTCCAGATTTGGTATCGTTACCGCTCACTGTTCCAGGTTATGGTCCAGCTCCCGGATATGTTCCAGTGCCGCAACCGCATCATTCCGCTTCTGGTCAACGGCATGCAGTTTCACCCATGCGAGGAACCGTTCCCGGGTCTCCTGATCGATTGCCATACCTGCTGACGAGACGATCCGCCCGTAAGTCCGTTGCGGGTAGAAAACGGATTGCGCAGCCGCGAGCAATGTCTTATGATCCCGCGGGGCGATAATCCCCAGCCGTTCCGCTTCCCGGAGCGTGAAACGGATATTGACGAGGGGTTCCGAGAGGGAACAGCCGGTCTCGGGATCGAAAACAAGGGCGACTTCGTCATCCGAGACCAGTTCTCCGCTCTTGTACATCCGGTACACATCGCCGATACCAATCATGCCAAGGGTGTCCATCTCGGCAGCCCGGAGAGCACCCATGCTGGAGGATCCGACCACACGGACGCCTTTTTTTATCGCTGCCAGGATCTCGCGGTGCGCTACTGCAGATTCCTGGTGGAAGACACCGTCTATCAGACCGATGATCGCTGCACCGTCCCCGACCGCCCGGAGGAGGTCGCCCCGTTTTGCCGGCGGGCGGTAATCGGCGGGGAGTATCGTCTTTGCCGTGTCCAGCTCAAGGCTGGGCCCGAGAAAGACGATGATCCTGTGCATTCTTCACCCGCTCGCCCCGGCGTTCCTGGTCCATGGCAAAGACCTCGAGGCCCGGCACGATCACCCGCACGACCGGTATCCCGATCTCTTCCCGGGTCAGGTCGACGATGATGACCCGGTCCATGCCCTGTTTTTCGAGCGATCCGATAATATTCTCGATATCCTTTTTAAAATCGTCCGTATCAGAGGACCTGATGGTGCCGTAATCAACGGTGCCGTTATCCCTGAACCAGTACCGGTTGATCCGCTTTGCCCGCTCATAGCCCATCTTCTTCCTCAGTTCCGCGAGGGTCGTATCCTCCCGTGCCCCGTGGATCTGGGTGAGCCGGCTCTGGGCGACTTCCGTGAGCGCCCGCATCACCGCGATCCGTGCGCTGGTGTGTGTTCCAATCCCGATGGTGAGGAGCATCGGGTCTTTTAACAGCACGTCATCGGCGACCGCTGCCATGGTGGGAACACCGATATCGCTCGTGATGTCCCGGACCATCACCTCGACCTGTGCCCCGGCAAACTTTTCCTGCATATCGAGGATTGCGGGGTCGGTCATCCCGGTGACGCAGGGTCCGGTATCCCGGCAGGCCTCAACGAGTGACCAGGCGTCCCGTTCGATCACCTCCGAGAGTGCATGAAAGACCGCCTCCTCAAAGGTGTTTCCTGAAGCAAGACCGTTGGTGTTGGTCCGGAACGGCCCGCGGTAGTGTGGCGGGAGCGGGTGAAAGACGGCATGAGCGGGCACAAAGACCGGCTCGTTGTTGACGATATCGAAGCCCTCGTACCAGGGCATAAGCCGGTCTTTGTCAGCCTCCTCGGGCAGGATCAGGTCTCGGGGATCGAGCGTCCGTCCCCGGGCGAACATCTCCGGGTAGGTTGCCATCGGGAGCCGCCGGTCGTGCATCTCGGAGGAGTACCGCTCGATGCCCTCCATGATGGCTGAGATCCGTGATTCCTCGACCGTTGCCCCCTTGCCATTATACACGGTGATCGCCCCATCCATTGCCGTAGGCCGGATACAGGAAAAGACCGGAATGCCGATCCGGTCAAGGTTCGTGATGTCAGCCACGCGGGTGATCCCGGCAGCGGGTACCTTGGGTTCGATTCTGGCGAGGGTCTCTCCAAGCGGGGCAGCCCGCTGCGTCTCGTTGTTGTAGGTCTTCTTGCAGGAATTGAGCTGCATGGGGTTCACCGTGTTTTTCGTCAGGAGCCGGAGGGGATCCAGGACATCTGTGTATGTATAGGGTGCTCGCTTCCGGGGTTTATACATGCCCATACGGGAACACAATGCCCGGTCGGCTACGACCTTTCAGCTGGAGTGGCCGACGTTTCACGGTTCCGGAAACCAGCCAGCCGGAAACCGGTGTGCATACCCGTTTCCGCTGGGGTACTCGTAAATATCCATGGACCGGAATAGAATCAGCGAACTACCACGGTTTTTTGTCATGGTATATGCCCATGCTTTCACTCCAGGTATTTATGGCGTGAGAAAACTCGGGCCCTCTGCCGGCAATGCGGGACAAAGGCCGGCAGAAATGATCCGGCACGGTCGTTCGATCGCGAAGTACAATACAGTAACTCCCAAAATTTTTGCAGTAAAATAAACCCATAAATAGAGCCTGCGCTGATATCACCGCAGATGTGATCTCTATGAAAACCAGGCTCTTCATGTACGGAACAGGCATTCTTGTACTTATCGCAGTTCTTTTTGCTGCCGGCTGCACCTCTGTATTCCCCGGCAGCGGGAAGTCAACCCCCCTGCCGACAGAACCTCCGACAACCGGTCCGGCCCAGACGCCCGGCCAGACCCCCTGCGGTATTACTTCGTGCCACGGGCTCGATATCGCATGCGGCCCGAATCCTCCCCAGACCTGCACCATGGAGTACCGGCTTGGCGACCGGTGCCGCCAGTACGCCCGTTGCGATACCAGCGGCGGGAGCTGCATGCTGGTCATCGATGCGCAGTTTACTGCCTGCAAGGCCTGCTCAGAACGGTGCCAGATTCAGGCAGGCCCGAACAGCATGGCGGCCTTATCCTGCGAAGAGAAGTGCTGATGGGAGTCCTTCTTTTTTGACATTGCAGACGTCAAAGCGATATCCCGTAAAACAGCAGAAACGGGCATGAACTGAGTGAGTTCACACCGGAACCATGATAATCGCAGCTATGAGGGCTCCCCGCTTCAGGGCTCCTCCGGGGCACGGCGGGGCAATGGGGTTTTACATCCTTCATTTTTCCGGATATGAATACCCGGATTTTACCTAGGAACCCGAAATATGAGTGCTCCCCGCCTCAGGGGCTCTCCGAGCAACGGCGGGGCAGTGCGGTGTTTTCAGACATGCTTATCGTCCCTGATCCGCCGCGGGGGCGCCCCGTCGGGGGCGGCGGCACCTATCATAACCGGGGGTACGGGGGTATCAGCCCCCAAAATTCTGTCTCTGAAGAATTCAATTTTCATGGGAAATCCTCCGGGAACAGCGCCCGCTGCAGGCACGTCCTGAAATGAAAAGGTATTGCCTTGTTTTTTCTCTCTGGCTCGATAGAAAACCGCTTTTAAAAGATGAGATAACCCCCGGTGCGCCAGCCCGGCCCCACGCCAGGGACAGGGCGCAGGTGATGTCCCGCTCTGACATTTACGAAAAGCGCCGGTGTTTTTTTTATGAAAAATGCTCAATACAGCACTATCGCTACCGGAGCGTTCCGGCAGCGGGGTGAAGTCCCGTACGCGTCAGGAATCTGAATGATTTTCCCTGAAAATCACACTCTTCAGGAATCGATGCCGGGGAGTGATCCCCCCTGCTCCCTGGTGCTTTTGAACACCCGCCGCTCAAAAAGGGCGCCACGCGGCGGGTTCCAGACGATTGGAAAAATGGCTGGGAGATTGATCGCTCCTGCCCTGCCGGACTCCAAAGAAGCCCTGAGACAGGGACCCTTGGACTATCTGGGGGTTATTCCTGATGTTCATGGTTCGGGTGTGAACGCCCGTTCACGTGCGTTTCTACAATGTCGAAAATCTGAATGATACCCTTGACCCGCTCTGATTCAGTCTCCGGGTGCTTCTTTTATCACCACCGGTCCTCAAAAAACAGATTTTGAAACTCAGGGATATGTTCATGAGTTCCTAAAATCATGAAAAACGTAAGCAGGAAAATGACCCGGAAGGAGGAACCTGAAATGAAATACGTTGATGGATTTGTGATCGTGGTGCCGGAAGAGCATATGCCCGCATACCGTGAGATGGCAAAGCTGGGTGCAAAGGTCTGGAAGAAGCACGGCGCCCTTGCATATTTCGAATGTACCGGGGATGATCTCGAGCCTGAAATGACGGGAATCACCTTCCCGAATATGGCCAAAGCCAAACCCGGCGAGACGGTTGTGTTCTCGTTCATCCTCTTTGAGTCGCGTGCACATCGCGATGAAGTGAACGCAAAGGTGATGCAGGACCCCCTGATGAATGACCCGAAGTTCAGGGACAAGCCGATGCCGTTTGATGTGAAGCGCATGGCATACGGCGGTTTCAAGGTCTTCGTGGAGGGGTGAGGATCCCGGCATTCTCTTCAGCGCAGTCCGGCGATATTACCGGGCAGAATGGAGAACGATACATCAAATCCGTGGAGTGTGCTAAACGATGGAAAGAATCATGCTGTCTCTCATGTTCCGGTGTGAGGCTGAAGAGGCAGTGAAATACTACGTTTCCCTGTTATCTTCGGTATTTGAAAGACTGGAGAGATTCTGTGGACAACCTATTATGGCGAGGAGGAACTCGAGGCGCATCGTGCCGTGCCGGAGATGACTGAGGATATCATGCCCGGGCCTGCCAGAAGCGTCAGGACCATCCGCTTCCTGCTCTGCGGGCAGGAGATCCTTGCTGTAAACGGTGGAGGATTTTTCGCCGAAATTCACTAAAAAGTACTTCCCTGTACGTCAGCTGCGAAACGCAGGAGGAGATCGATCTGCTCTGGATTGCCCTCTGGGGCGGGTGGAACCGAAATAGCCCTGTGGCTTGCTGAAGGACCGCTTCGGGGTCTCGTGGCAGATTGCGCCATCTGTTGTCCAGGAGATCATGGAAGGTCCCGACATACAGAAATCCCAGCGGGTGGTGCTGGCATTGTACCGGATGAAGAAGATCGACTTTGCTGCAGATCATGCAGGCTGCCGGAGGCAGATGAAAGTACCCGGGTATCAGAACCAGCTCTCCAGCGTCTTCTGCCCTGCCTTGACGGTGAACCCCTCCATGGCCTTGTCCACCCGCTCTTCCGAGAAGTCGTAGCCATCGCAGAGCATTTTGCGGATCCCTTCCGGATCCGGGTGTCCTGCTGCAAGGGAGTAGTCACTGGTCACGGGGGGGTGAAGGAACATTTCCATCACCGGTACGGGATCGAAGTCCGGCTGCTTCTCTCTGAGTTTTGCAGCAAACTCACCTTTCTGCACGATCTTCAGGCCGGTCTTCGC
The DNA here is from genome assembly GCA_002502245.1 of Methanoregula sp. UBA154. Lineage (GTDB taxonomy): Archaea > Halobacteriota > Methanomicrobia > Methanomicrobiales > Methanospirillaceae > Methanoregula. Next base: position 54,417 of record DAPW01000007.1, on the reverse strand, counting down.
TCCCACGCCCTCGATACCCGGGTTGAAGTCTGTTCCCACGAGAATGCCGATCTCGATCAGCTGTTCGCGGGTGAGGTGGAGCCCGGCAAGGGTATCTGCCAGAATAATCCGCTCCGGATTCACGGTTATCTGCCTGCCCCGGATCCTGCGCTTACCAGAGACCGTCAGGTTCCGGACCAGCGTGGGTGCCCCGAAGAGCAGGGTATCGTAGTCCTGTGAGACCACGTACCGGGCGTCCCCCCTTGCCACCAGGTAGGAGGCCTGCGCCTCTCCTTCGCCAGGTGCATCGACGACGGGAATCCCCATCAGTCCCAGCAGTTCTTTTGAGGTCCCGATGATCGAGGCATCCACCCTTGTCGATGACCGGGCCTGCTTATATGCCTCCGCCTCATCGCCCCGTTCCAGCGCATCCTTCCACTTCTCCCCGGCAGTGTCCCGGATCTGCCGGCGCCCGTCAATGGTCGCCTGCTTGAGGGCGGCCGGTTTCCCGTCGAAAACAAAGACCGGTTTAATGCCCTTCTCCATGAAACTGGCCATCCGGAAGAGGATACCCGAGAGGTGGGACGTGACGCGCCCGCGCCGGTCCATCAGGGGCGTCCCGTCAGGCTGGCGGATGATGGTCAGGAACTGGTAGAGCGCATTGTTCGCATCAATGGCTGCAATGCCCGGCAGGGCTTCCCAGGTAACCGGTGTCTTGTATGCTGCGATGATATCCCGTAGTGCTACGCCCATGTGCAGTCCTCGTGTAAAAGTATATTACCGGTATGCACGCCGTGAAAATTCCCCGATCAGCTCATCGAGGTGGGAGAGTGCCATGTCGTATTTATCCTGCATACGACCTGAGATCTCCTCAAGGTTGGTGCGGAGCATGCGTTCGCGGATCACAATGCTCCGTTCCAGGTGTCGCATCTTGATATTGAGTGAGAGCAGGAGCCCGCCAAGCGCAAGCGTCATCAGGCCGGCAGCAACCGCAATGATGAGATCCTGCCAGAACCGCGTGATAAGGACCAGCGAGGATATGATCATCACTACGGTGAGCAGGATATCAACCAGATAATCGCGTATATCCATGTTTTTAGATAATGAGAGCACACTAATTAAGCTAACTACTCTGCCGGAGATGTGCTTTTGGACACAAAAAAACTCATTCCCTTCCTCGCGATGCCCCTCCTGCTCCTTGCCGTGGAGATTGGAGCCCTCCTCCTCGCGTTCCCGGTACAGGCATCCGGCGTTACCGCATTCGAAGACCCCACAGCAGTCGAAAACCCGGTCATCTTCATCGCCATTTTGCTCGGCTTCACTGCAATCCTGCTGGTCCTGATCCGGTACAATCTTAAAAACGTGATCGCAGCGCTGATCGGCATCTCCATTTTCCTTACCTTCGGCTATATCTTCACGGCGATTGTGTATACCCTGATGGGAGAGACCGGTCCGGCAACCGTCATCGTCCTCGTTCTTGCCATCCTCTCAACCGCACTCCTGTACAAATTCCCGGAATGGTACGTGATCGATGCGCTCGGTATCCTGATCGGCTCCGGCGTGGCGGCAATATTCGGTGCCTCCCTTGATATCCTGCCGGTACTCCTCCTCCTTGTCCTGCTCGCTGTCTATGATGCGATCTCGGTGTACAAGACAAAGCACATGATCACCCTTGCGGAAGGGGTCATCGACCTGAAAACCCCGATCCTGTTCGTGGTCCCCAAGCGGCGTGACTATTCGTTCCTCAAAGAAGGCATCGGGAAACTGGGTGATGGCGGGGAGAGGGCCGCTTTTATCATCGGCATGGGGGACATGATCATGCCCTCAATGCTTGTGGTTTCTGCAAATGTATTCCTGCAGGGCTGGCGGTTTGGGGGGCTGGTCAACCTCCCGGCGCTCGGCGCCATCATCGGGTCCCTTGCCGGCATGGGCGTTCTGCTCTGGTTTGTCATGTCCGGAAAACCGCAGGCCGGGCTCCCGCCGCTGAACGGGGGGACAATTCTTGGATTCCTGGCAGGGTGGGCGGCGATGGGGTGGATAGGGTAGGTTCTCCTGCCCGCATTGCCTGGTTTATCCGAAACCAGTTTTCCCGGTAGTGCCGCACAAATTGCACCATCCCGCATTCAGAGGAGCAGGGTTGAAATGTGGGCAGGCGGCCCGTTTCGAGCCGAAAGCTGATGGCTGGGATGAAATCCTGCCAAATTAAAATAAAAGATTTCTCCAGATCACCCTGTCCCGGTGATCAGGGAAAAGATTGCCTGCACTGTTGCGGGATCAAGGACCTGCGCGAGGATGAGTCCCGCGAAGACGGTGAGCACAGCGCAGAAGACCTTTCTGGCATGCTCGTTCCAGCCGAACGGAGGGTTTGGCCCTTTGCATTATGAATGAGGTCGGTGAGTCTCGACATCACCGCACTCCATAGGAATTAATCGCGGTCATTGGTGGTGCGGAAAAACAATATTGTTTATTTGTCAGACAGGGCGTTGATTCACTGTCATTCAGTATAATCCGATTCAGTTCTTGTTTGATTAATGCATTTCGTTTTTTTAAAAAGAGTTGTATTATGTGAGTTTTGGGATGGAGAAATTATCCGCGTCGCGATAGGGGGGTACCCCCCACCCCCCTCCCCTCAGCCCGCAAAACCCCTGGCGTATCCTCACCTCACGAACAGATCCTCCGGCGGTGACTTCCGCAAACCTGCTCCCCTCCGGCAGGGGGGTCCCCCCATCAACCTGGATCAAGGGAGGGGGTCACCCCCCTCCGGAAAAATATTGGGTGGGGGGGAGGTACCCCCTACCCCCCTCCCCCTGCTGCAAAGAGGAGGTGTCCCTGCAAAGAAAAGTCCCGGATTCTCCGGGGAGAATAGGGTTGAAGGCCAGCATCGCACAACACCAGGCTTTTGCGGTCAGGGTTCAAAAACAGGGGAGGAGGTACCCCCCACCACCCCCCCATAGGGCAGGGGGGGTATGCCCCCTCCGGAAAAATATCAGGTGGGGGGAGGTACCCACCCCCCCTGCCTATTCCTTACGTGTCCGGGGCTTCCTCGCCCGCTTTGGCTTTGGTTTCTTTACGGGTTTGCCATCCAGTCCAATCCCGGCAGATTCTTCGCTGTCACTCTCTCCCGATTCAAGAGCGACAGGGGACCGGATGTCCACAATTTTCTTTCCTTCCACCCGTTCCGGCTTGTGCGTGAGGATCCCGGCAAGCACCTCTTCTACACCCGTCCCGTCCGCTGTTGCCATGGTCTGATATTCCTCCGGCGCGACGAGGTCAGATTTGTTGGCCACCACGATGACCGGGACCGTGACCATTCCTTTTACTTCTTCGAGCAGGTTGAGCTGCACAACCATCGGATAGCCGCAGTGCTCCGAGGGATCGAGAATGAACAGGACCACGCTCGCCACGTTCATCATGGCCGAGAGTGCCTGGCGCTCGATCTGGTTGCGTTCCTCTGCGGGGCGGTCAAGGATTCCTGGCGTGTCCACAAACTGGATCTTCTCGCGGCCCATCATGCGGTGCCCGACAATGATACCCTTGGTCGTGAACGGGTAGGATGCAACTTCAGGCTCTGCGGACGATACCCTCCGGATGAACGAGGATTTCCCGACATTCGGGTACCCTGCGATGACAACCGTGAACGTATCCTCAACGTGGGGGAGCTGGCGCAGGACATTGCGCACCTCGTTTAAGAAGTGCAGGTCCTTGTCGATCTGGTGGACCATGGACGCGAGCCGGGCAACCGCCCGCTTGCGCACGACAAGGGTATCATCAGTCTTCCGGGACTGCAGCACTAACTGGTTCCCCACCATCTTGGTGTGCTTTGCTGCCCACCCCACCGCGCCAAGGGACTGCCGGATCCGGTCGAGCCCGTAGAGGATGTCTGCCATCTCCCGGTAAAAGGGCGGGATGTCATCGAACTCGGGGAATCCCCGGATAATATAGACAAGCCGATCATGGATTGCGGCACCTACGGCCCGGACGAACTCCTGGTTGGCGCGCTCCTTATTGGTCTTCTCTTTCATTTTCTTAGCCGCACGGCGGAAACTCCGGTCAAGGATCTCGTCGGCAGTTGGCACCGTCGGCATTTTTTCAAATTCCATAATCGCCTACCTATATATTTATGGACAGTCATACGGTTTATCGTTATGGACCTGTCCCTTATCCAGCGTGATATCCTCATCACCTTAATCACCCTCTACCACCAGCACTCGCACTCGATTAAAGGTGAAGAGATAGCCGACAGGATCCAGCGCAACCCGGGTACCGTGCGCAACCAGATGCAGGCCTTAAAAGCCATCGGCCTTGTCGATGGTGTTCCTGGTCCCAAGGGCGGGTACATCCCCACGGCCCTTGCCTACAATGAACTCAACCTGAACGTCTCCGGAGGGGATTACGATGTGCCTATCCGCCGGAACGATGAGATCGTGCAGGGTGCCAATGTCAAGGAGATCGATTTTACCACGCTCTGCCACCCCGATGTCTGTCATGCGGTTATCAAACTCGTGGGCAGCGCCAAACTCTTCGAGATCGGGGACAAGATCACGATCGGCCCCACACCGGTGAACAAGTTGCTGATCCGGGGCGAGGTGTTTGGCAAGGACGAGGTGAAACAGTCGCTCCTTATTGCCACCTCTGAGATGATCTCCCTGCCCAAACAACCCATCCGGAATTACATGTCGAGCCCGCTCAAGACCCTCCGGAGCCTTGATTCGCTGCAGGATGCCCTTGTCCTGTTCAACCATGAACGTATCCATGGCGCCCCGGTCATCGAAGACGGTCTTCTTTCCGGTATCGTCACGATGAGCGATATCGCGAGTGCCATTGAAAATAATCTCCCCCTGACGACCCCGGTCTCGGAAGTCATGACCCCGGAGGTGGAAGAGATATCGTCCGACGTGAAACTGTTCGAGGTTATCCGCAGGTTCAAGGAACGGGAGATCGGCCGGCTTATCGTCGTGGAGAACAAGAAGCCGATCGGAATCCTTACCCAGTCGGATGTCATAAGGGTCTTTCCCTCGTTGTAAATACAATATCTTAAGATATTTTAAGTCAAAAGGTATGGGAGGAATCAGGATTATGTCAGAGTTATCCCAGGCTGCTGTAGAACGGATCATCAAAAAAGCCGGTGCCGAACGGGTCAGCGCCGATGCCACGGAAACCCTCGCAGCGCTCATGGAGGAATACGGTGCCTTCATGGCCAAGGAAGCAAAGAAGATGTCCGATCATGCCGGCAGGAAGACCCTCCGCGGTGCAGATATCCGTATGGCCGCTGAAATGTTCAAATAACGGTCTTACACATTTCAATCGGAAAAAAAACTCTTTTTGTGCGAATTTTCGAACAGTTTATATATTTATACGTCGCTAATTTTTTTATGACTCGTGTATTTGCCCGCAGCCTTTCAAGAAAAAAGATCATGAGCAATGACGGAAAGCTCATTGGAACATTAAAAAACATCCGGGTTGATTTCAATTCCGGCCAGGTCCAGGAAATGATCATCCACCCGGACCAGGCATTTTCCACGGAAGGCTACAATCTCGAGGATGACAAGCTCCTCGTCATCCCCTTTGAAGCCGTCAAGGATATCAAGGACTATATTGTCGTAGACCGCTTCCTTGCACGGAAATAAGGAACATATTTTTCTGTTGCTTCCACAAACCCGTCACCATACTCTTTTCCGGCAATGTACTGTGCCACTGCTTTGGTATCCGGGTGGGCATTTGCCACGGTGATGCCGATACCGGCGGTCTTCAGCATCTGGACATCGTTGAGCGAGTCGCCAATGGCAAGGAAATCGGCGGGCTCAAGACCGATCTCCCGTGCGAGCGCCACCAGTGCTGTTCCCTTGTCGATGCCGGGCGATTGCAGGTGGATCGCATACCCGGTATCAAGGACCTGTACCGGGTGATCCCGGAGCACGTCTTTTACTTCATCCACCGGGACCGTCCGGGCAAAGGCAAGGTCGGCAAAGCGGTATGCGGGACTGAAGAGATCGAGTTCTTTTCCTGAAGCCCGGAAATGTGCCTGCAGCACCTCCAGTGCGCTCCGGCAGACCGTCTGGTCGCCCCGGATATGGGGGGTGCCGGCATATCCCACCCGGAACACTCCCCCGTTCTCTGCAATGAAGGTCCCATGGGTGCCGATCATTTTACAGAGGGCGTCCATGAAGCAGGAGGTATTGCCGCTGGCGAGCACGACCTCCACTCCCTGGTCAACGAGTTTACGGATCTGTTCTATCGATCCGGTATGAATCCTGCGGGTTGGATCTGTTATTGTCCCGTCAATATCCGTGAGGAGTGCTTTCAGCACGATTTGAGACCAGCCTCTTCAACCATGAACGGTGCTTCGCCCTCGGGCAGGTTGGGACTGTCCACGAGACGTGCAATGCGCTTGCCACCTTTGCTCTTCCGGAGGTAGAGACGGAAGGTGGCGGTGTGGCCGACAATATTACCCCCGATCGGTTTTGTCGGGTCCCCGAAGAAGACTGCCGGGTTGGACATAACCTGGTTGGTGACGAGCCCCACGGCATTGTGCTCATCAATGAGCTTGAAGAGCTCGTGCATGTGCCGGTTCAGTTTCTGCTGCCGTGCAGCAAGGGTGCCACGGCCTGCATATTCGGCGCGGAAATGAGCGGTCAGGGAATCGATGATAAAGAGCTTGACCGGCTTGCCACTGGTTTTCAGTTCATTGGCCAGTTCGCGGGAGTTATCGATGAGGAGCATCTGGTGATCGGACGTATGTGCCCGGGCGATATGGATATTGTTTAAGAACTCCTGGGGATCCGGGGCATCGTCAAGCCCGAGCCCGTTGACCATCTGCTCGATACGCTCGGGGCGGAAGGTATTCTCGGTATCGATATAGATGGCACTCCCGTTCAGTCCTCCCTGTTCCTCCGGGAGCTGGACATTGACTGCCATCTGATGGACGATCTGACTCTTGCCGGAACCGAATTCACCGTACATTTCGGTTATGGCCTGCGTTTCCATGCCCCCGCCAAGCAGGGTATCCAGTTCGGGAACGCGGAATGACAGTTTCCTGATATCCTTGCGGGCCTCAAAGATATCCTTGCCGGTTTTGAATCCGCCGACATCAGCGATCTCCCGGGCAGCCTTGATAATTTTCTTGGCTGTTGCCTCGGAGATCTCCGTGATCTCTGAAAGTTCTGCCGGCGAGGCAGTGGCAATGCTCTCAACAGAGAGGTAACCGGCTTCCCGGAGCTTGTCTGCGGTACTCGGGCCAACGCCCGGTAAATCTTCAATTTCCAATGGTCCTTCAGCCATTTCTTACACACTCCTATGGCACAACAACATGTTAAAGACTGGGATATAAACCCCCGTTCTGCGCAGGGTGAAAGTAACTATCAGGACTTCAATCCGTCCTGGAACTGCCGGACCCTTAGGAGAACGGATTCAGCATCCGGAACGATCTGCTCCACCTGTTCCGGGAGTATCCTGCTCCCGGAGAGGAGCCCGGTTACCTTCACTTCGGTTCCGTGCGTGAATGCGCCTTCAATAAGGTACCGTTCAGAACCATTGTCGATGAAGAGGCAGCCCGGACCGGCAATGATCGTCCCGGTAAACAGGATCGGGCGGACAACCTCCTTTGGCACCCGGAACACGCTCCCCCTTCCCACACCCAGTTCGATTCCCCCGAACCGCCCGGGTTTTGCCGTGGCATGGAAGATCTCCACCTGGTCGCCGGGTGAGAGCGGGATAAGTGCGGTCTCCCCCCAGAGTACGATCTTCAGCTCATCGTCCGCATCATGGATGAGTGCATTCCTGACCCATGACGTTGTACCATTCCGTGTCGTGAAGGAGCGGGGCTGCTGGATCTGTTTTACCGTACCTTTCACCGAGTAAATCCCCTGGTCGGCAACGGAATGAAGCGGCGTGAACGGAACAGCGACCGCTGTTGCAGTAACCGTCACGGTGCTCTTCTCATCAATACTGTAATTCCGACCCTCCGCCCGGCTGTTCGGTTTTGCATTCGTGATATGGACGGTTGTTCCGGCACTCAGTCCGGCAAACAGTTCCGGTACCCATGCCACAAGCCGGGCGGTCCCTTCACTATCGCCAATGACTGCCTCTGCCAGCTCACCGGTGGTCCCGTCACGTTTTGTGAATGTCCGCGGGGATTCCACTGCCAGCAGGACAGCATCCAGTTCAACCGGGTCGTTCGAGAGGCTCCCGGCCCCCTCCGGCATCGTGCAGGTGATCTCACAGCCCGCTTTCCGGAGGGCCAGGGCATAGATCTCGTGGGGGCTCTTCCCCGGGTGGCGGCCGATGACCTCAAGCACGTCCCCGACCGCGGTATCCAGCGCAGCCCCGGCCTTCTCGTCCCAGAGAACAACGCGGATTGTGCCGGTCTCGTCCCCCAGAAGGAGGGTGGCGACCCAGCCCTTCTCCCCGTCAGCCCGGTCGAACTCCTTCGGCTCGGTCTTGTCGATCACTTTGCCGAAAAAAGAGAACAGGCTGGATTTTGCAAAGAGCCCCTTGATCTTCACGTGCTCCCGGCCGAGTTCGCCGACCACCATCATGGCAGCAGTCGGCTCGTCGATAAGGTCCCCGCAGTCCTCGATCTTGGCCTCCACGCGCCGTTCGAACTCCTCCTTTGAGATGAGGTCGTCGACCAGCGCGTAGTGGAAGAGCAAGAGGCCTCCCCCGGTTACCGCTGCCAGCCCGGGCGTTCCAGAGCTGCAGTGATATCGCAGATCGTCTCGCCCCGGCGCATGAGCGCTACCTGGGTTCCTCTGATCAGCACTTCGGGGCACCGCGGACGGCTGTTGTACTGGGAGGACATGGCATAGCCGTACGCCCCGGTATCAAGCACAGCGATGATATCGCCTGCCGCAAGTTCCGGGAGCTTCCGGTCCGGGGCAAGGATGTCACCGCTCTCGCAGATCGGGCCGGTTACCGTGTATTCCGAGGTCAGCGGTCTGTCGGCCTTGTTTGCCACAATGACCTCATGGTATGCGTCATACATCGCGGGGCGGATGAGCAGGTTGAAACCCGCATCCACGTTGGCGAAGCGCTTGTGGGCTTTCTTGGTGGAGTTGACCCGGGTGAGGAGAACCGTTGAGTCGGCGACGAGTGAGCGGCCGGGTTCCACCCAGAGTTCGGGTGTTATGCCGCATGCCCCGACGCCGGCTTTGAAGATAGGGACGACCTTTGCCGCATAGTCCTCGGCAGTGGGTGCCGGGTCTGTGTCATGGTGGTAGGGAATGCCAAGGCCGCCCCCGAGATCGATGAACTCGAGTTTCACGCCCATCACTGTCAGCTCTTTTGCGATCCGCACCATCACTTCCGCCGCCCGGGCGAAAGGCTCGATATCGAGGATCTGGGAGCCGATATGGCAGTGGATGCCGACCGGCTGGATGTTTTTACAGGCCGTGGCTTCCCGGTACGCAGCAGGGATCTCTCCATGCGGGATGCCGAACTTGCTCGTGGCAAGGCCGGTGGCGATCTTCGGGTGGGTGGGGACCTCGAGCGCCGGGTTGACGCGGAACGAGACTTTTGCCTTACGGTCAGCAGCCGCTGCGATGGCATCGAGCTGGTGGAGCTCGTCAAGCGAATCAAGCGAGACCTTCACGCCCTTCTCCACGGCAAGTTTCAGGTCTGCGGGCGTCTTGGAACTCCCGTTGAAGAGGAGTTTTTCCGCATCCATGCCGGCTTCGAGTGCAAGATGCAGTTCGCCACTGGAGAACACATCCGCTCCCGCTCCCTGCTGTGCCAGTGCCCTCATCAGGGCAAGGTTGCCGTTTGCCTTTGCTGCAAAGAGCACCTGCACCTTCGGGTAGCGTGACCCGAGGGCTTTTTTGTAGCTCGCGAACTGCTCCATGACCCGGTCCTCGCTCGTGACATAGAGGGGCGTCCCGTACTTCTCTGCAAGGGTGATGCAGTCCAGCCCGTTGATATGGAGATGGCCGTTTTTTATTTCCAGGTGGTGTGCGAGTCTCACAGGTTCATCCTCCGCATCCGCTCGATCGCTTCCTGTATCCGGGCAACCGGACGGGTGATCGCGAACCGCACGTAACCTTCTCCGCTGGAGCCGAAGCCGACACCCGGCGTTGCCACGATGCCTGCCTCGGTGAGGAGTCGCGCGGAGAACGCCATGCAGTCCTTCACCGGCATCCAGACATAGAAGGTTGCTTTCGGGAGGGGGACGTCGAACCCGAGTCCCTGCAGGCCCCTGACAAGCACATCACGGCGCTCCTGGTAGATTGCACAGGCGTCCTTCACGCAGTCCTGCGATCCGCCAAGCGCGGTGATGGCAGCATGCTGCACCGCGTCGAAGACCCCGGAGTCGACATTGGTCTTGACCCGTCCCAGGCCGGCAATGATCTCCGCGTTGCCGACTGCCATCCCGATTCGCCAGCCGGTCATGTTGTAGGTCTTGGAGAGCGAGTGCATCTCGATGCCCACGTCCATGGCCCCTTCTGTCTCCAGGAAGGAGGGGGCACGGTAACCGTCGTACGAGATCTCAGAGTACGCATTGTCCGAGATCACGACGATATCGTTCTCGCGGGCAAAGTCAACGACCTCCCTGTAGAATCCATCGGGAGCCACGGCTGCCGTCGGGTTGTTCGGGTAGTTTATGTACAGGATCTTTGCAGCCTTTGCCACGTTCTTCGGGATGTCGGCGAGCACGGGAATAAAATTATTGTCCCGTACAAGTGGCATCTCATGCACGCGCCCCTCGGCAAAGAGCGTGCCGGTCCGGTACACCGGATAACCGGGGCTCGGGGCAAGGACATAATCGCCCGGGTTCACGAACGCTTCGGCAATGTGGGCAATACCGTCCTTTGAGCCCATGAGCGCGAGGACCTCTTTTTTCTCATCAAGGCTGACACCGAACCGTCTCTTATACCAGCCTGCAACCGCACTCCGGTAGGCCGGCATCCCGGCATAGTCCGGGTAGTGGTGGTTTTTCGGGTCCTTTGCAGCCGTGCAGAGGGCTTCCACGATATGGGCCGGTGTCGCAAGGTCGGGGTCCCCGACACCAAGGTCGATGAGGTCTGCACCTTTCTTTCGTTGTTCGGCTTTCATCTCGTCGATCCGTGCAAAAAGATACGGCGGGAGACTGCTCATTCTGCTCGCGTACATAGGTACGTACCATTGGCGCTGGCGTCTATAGAATTTAACTCCCGTTTCGTACCGGAAAGACCGGATTGTATATGCTTATGAACCGGGAAGGGCAACAACCTCTCGTATGGAGAAGAAAAATGCGGGGTATGTGCCGGAGATCTGCGTGATCCTGTCAACGGTGCCGCCCGCGCTGTCAGCGGGGCTCGCAAAGAGCCTGCTGGAAAAAAACCTTGTTGCCTGCGTGAATATCACGACGGTCCGCTCTCTCTATAGATGGAAAGGGGAGTGCTGCGATGACGAGGAGCACCTGCTGATAATCAAGACCCGGCGCGGGCTGGCAGATGCGGTGATACGGGCGCTTGCATCGGAGCACCCCTATGATGTACCGGAGATCATTGTCCTGCCGGTCCTGGCCGGTCACGCACCCTATCTCGAATGGGTACATGCGGAGACGAAAGAACCATGATTCACCTGCACAACAGTATCCAGGTCATTTCCGGCCAGGCGCGGGAGACGGACGACGCGGTTGTCATCGAGGACCGCTTCGAGCTCCTGCTGAACGATGAGCTGGTCACGGAGATGGTTGCAAGCCGTGACCAGCTCCGAGAGCTGGGAGCCGGTTATCTGGTCAGTGAAGGGATTCTCCGCTGCGTGGACAAGGTGAAGGCCGATGGTGACCGCATCCTCGTGTACGCCGACCGTGGTTGTGACCTGCGTCAGGTAAAAAGGGAGATCGGATCCTCCGGCGGCCTCAGTTTCCTCTCCACCCCGCCCCGGGCAGTGTCGGACATCCGGCTATCACCTGACGATGTGATTGCGGTCACCCGCGAGATCGAGACCGAGCTCTGGAAAAAGACCGGGGGTGTCCACTGCTCGGTGCTCTTCCAGGAGGGCAGGCTGCTTGCCAGGAGCAGCGACGTGGGCCGGCATAACACGGTGGACAAGCTCGTGGGATATGCGGTCCTGAACGGGATTGACCTCTCCCGCTGCGTGATCGGATGCACGGGACGACAACCGGCCGGTATGGTCCGGAAATACGCCCATGCCGGTATCCCCGTCGTCATCTCCCGGGCGGCCACGACCGACAAGGGGATTGCGGCGGCTGAGGCTGCGGGTATCACCCTCATCGGTTTCTCCCGGGGCGACCGCTTCACTATCTATACCCACCCGGAACGGGTAACCGGGATCCGGTCTGCCTGACTGGTGTACGATACACGAAGGTTATTTCCCGAAAACCGGATAATAAAGTTCTATATATGCTGCAAGTCGGAGACTGATCCAGTGTGACCGGTGAATCAACAACCTCCCAGAAATCCGCACTCCTGGTGCTCGGGTGCCCGCAGGTACCGGTGCAGACCAGCATCGCACTGTATCTGATAAACCGGCTGAAGAAAGCCGGGATACTGCCTGTTGTTGCCGGCAACAAGGCAGCGAATACGCTGCTTGTCGTGGCCGACACAGACCGTCACTACCTCGGCGAGGTCATGGACCTTGACCGTGCAGTAGCCCTTATATCTGACAAGAAACGGGACTTCGACCTCTGCTTTGTCTTCATCCACAATGATGCCGGGGTCAGTTATGCGGCAACCATGGGGGCCATCTCGAAGGCAAAGCTCTATGCGCTCGTCTATGGCGAACACTACGATGACCAGGTAAAAAAGATAGATTTCTCCTGTACGACCATAGCAGCAAAGGCCGTCCATAACCCGCTCCCCCTGAAAAAAGCGCTTGACGAGGTGAAACCATGGGATGCGTAGAATCAATGAATTACGAGATCGTCCTGCGGGATGCGACCTTCAAAGAGTCCCGCGATTACATAAAAACCAGTTTCCGGGAGTTCATCGATGTCCAGCCCGGGTTCAAGATCTTTGATGTCCATGTTATCGGTCTTCCCCCGATTGCGATCGGGCTTGAGGGTGATTTCGTGATATTCCCCTACACCAAACCCTGCCACGGGACGTTCCTTCTGAGAGTAGAGGACCAAAACGAAGCAGCACGGCTGCGTGCCCTGAAGAAATAGCCGGTCCCGTTTCTTTTCGTCGGAGTGCAATGACATCCCTCATCCGGCGGACTATCGCGGATACCCGCCGGATACGATATGCTATATATTCCCCTGCGCCAAGATTTTAGCTATTATTTTCATGGGGTGAAAATGGCCAGCAAGGGAAAAGTCCTCCTGATGGATGATGAACAGATTATTCTCGATGTGACTGCCGAAGTGCTCAAATTTCTTGAGTATGACGTTATGTTTGCACGGGACGGGGCAGCAGCACTCGCGCTGTATAAACATGAAAAGGAAGCCGGGGTACCGTTCGACCTGGTCATCCTTGACCTCTCTGTTCCGGAAGGTCTGGGGGGAAAAGATGCCATTGCCCTGTTAAAGGCCTATGATCCCCGGATAAAAGCGATCATATCGAGCGGGTACTCCCATGATCCGGTGGTGCAGGATTATCCGCTCTTCGGGTTTTCCGGGAAACTCTCCAAGCCCTATAAAATCAGCGATATGAAAGAGCTCCTCGAACGGCAGATAAAAAGATCCTGAACGTGTGGCCCGGCACGCGCGAGACCTCTCCGGCGTATTCGTTTTAGGGTAAAGTATCAACCAAGCCCTTACTTCTAGTCCTAACAGTAGTTCCCCCCTTGCGCCAGCCCTGCCCCCATTGGGGGCGGGGGCGCATGCGATTCCTCTGTATTACCCAAAATCACGGTTCAGGTAATACAGCACTATCGCAAAAGGGGCTTCAAAAGCGGCGGGGCGAAGCCCCTGGAGCATCGGCGTTTTTCGAAACACTTTACCCAACAAGGTAAAAGACGCCCCGCTGCATCAATATACCTTTTTTGATAAGCCGGGCCGGTGGTGAGGGGCGCTTTCCTCCGCTCCCTGCATGGAACGGGTTCTGCCACTATGCCAACCTATATACACCGCCCTGCACACCAGAACATGCGGGGTTCAGGTATGAACGAAGTTTCGGTGCTGGTTGGCGGAAAAGCAGGAGACGGTATAAACAGTGCAGGAGCGATGGTGGCGCAGCTGCTCAACCATCTCGGATACCGGATCTATCTGTATTTCGATTACCCCTCCCTCATCCGCGGGGGTCACAATTTCGCGATAATCCGGGGCAGGGAGACTGCCACCGGCACCTGCGGGAGAACGGTGGACTTTGTACTGGCGCTGAACCAGGAGACCGTGGACCGGCACCGGGATGCATTGAAGAAGGATACGGCAATCATTTTCAACGCGGACCTGGTGAAAGGAGCAGGGCAGGGCGTCCCGGTCAAGGAGATCCTTTCTGCGGAGCATGCGCCGGACATCATGGGGAATTCGGCGATAATCGGCGGATTTGCCAAGGCTGCCGGCATCCCCTGGAAGACCGTGGAGGAGGTATTCAGTTCCCACATCCCGAAAAGTACCGAGCTGAACCTCCGGGTTGCCCGGCTGGCATATGAACGGCTGGCAACCGTGCACCCGGTCCCGCCCTGCGGCAATCCTCCCCTCCCCCTCCTGACCGGGAACGAGGCCATCGGTCTTGGTATGGTCAGCGGCGGGCTTGAGGCCTATGTTTCGTACCCCATGACCCCCTCGTCAAGCCTCCTCCATTTCCTGGCAGAGGAGCAGGAGAACCTGGGTGTTACGGTAGTGCACCCGGAGAGCGAGATAGCCGTTATCCTGATGGCGCTGGGCTTTGCAGCCGCCGGAAGAACGGCGGCTGTTGGCACATCCGGTGGCGGGTTCTGCCTCATGACCGAGAGTCTCTCCCTTGCCGGCATGGCGGAACTGCCGCTTGTACTCCTGGTTTCCCAGAGGACCGGACCCTCAACGGGTCTCCCGACATATACCGGCCAGTCCGATCTGTTATTCGTGCTGCATGCCGGGCAGGGAGAGTTCCCGCGGTTCATTGTTGCACCGGGAACAACGGAAGAAGCCCTGTACTGGTCCGGGATCGCCATGAATACCGCCTGGGAATTCCAGGTCCCTGCCTTCATTCTTTCCGATAAGAATTTCTCCGAAGGTACCTACAGTACCGATCCTTCCCTTGTCCGGAAATTCCCGCAGGGAAGCTATCCCGCATGGGAGCGGTCACCCCCTTACCGTCGTTATGCTGACACGCCATCCGGTGTATCCCCGCTCGCGTTTCCCGGAACCGACGGTGCTGTTGTCAAGGTGAACGGCTATGCGCATGACGAAGCCGGGATCACGACCGAGAAAGCGGAAACCGTGGCCCGGATGGCGGAAAAAAGGATCCGCAAGGAGGAGGCGCTCGCACAGGCCATGAAGGACTATCCGCAGGTGAGCGTTTCCGGAAATGCTGCCGGGCTGGTCGCACTGCTCTGCTGGGGATCGACTGCCGGTGTATGCGACGAAGTTGCCGGCCCGCTCGGGCTGCGGGTTGTCCGCCCCGTGGTGCTCTCGCCGTTCCCGGCAGAACCTATCAGGAAGGCACTGGAAGGCACTGGCATGGTGATAGCGGTTGAAGAGAATGCCACCGCCCAGCTCGCCATGCTTGCAGGACAGTATGGTATCCGGTGCGGGAAAAAAATACTCCGGTATGACGGGCGCCCCTTCACACCGGAACTCCTCCGTGAAGAGATCCGGGAGGTGCTCTCATGACCGGACGCCAGATCATAACGGATGCGCAGAACACCTGGTGTCCGGGCTGCGGGAACTTCTCCATCCAGCACACGTTAAAAAACGTGCTGGCTGATATCGAGAAGGAAGGACAGTCCCTTGACAATGTCGTCCTGGTCGCCGGTATCGGGTGCCATGCAAAGATCGCTGATTACCTCAACATCAACTCGTTCTACTCCATCCACGGCAGGACCCTTCCCGTGGCGACCGCGCTCAAGCTCGCCAATCCTGACCTGACGGTGATCTGCTGTTCCGGTGACGGCGATTGTTATGCCGAAGGGCTTGACCACCTGATCTTTGCCGCGAAACGGAACATCGATCTCACGGTCATCGTCCATAACAACCGGGTGTACGGGCTGACGACCGGGCAGTATACCCCGACCTCCCCCCGTGGCTTCAGGGGCAAATCGACCCCGCTCGGCACCCGTGAGGATCCCCTCAACCCGATAGAACTGATGCTCGCGAGCGGTGCAACGTACGTTGCACGGGGATATTCGAAGAAGATGGACCAGCTGCGGACGCTGATGCGGGAGGGTATAGGCCATAAGGGTTTTGCATTCATTGATGTGCTCCAGATCTGTGCCACATTCTTCCCGGCTGCGGATTATTATTCGCCGCGTGTCTATGAGTTGACGGGGCATGACCGGACGGTTTTTGAGGCAGCATGTGTCAGGGCACGGGAATGGGACTACGATTCCGATGCACGAATCGCGCTTGGAACTTTTTATCAGAAATCAGCCCCCGTATTTGATGGTAAAACGGCAGAACGGAAGCTGAGCCTCGCGGAGCGCGACCAGGCAGTCCGGGAACTGCTCAAGAAACGGACCTGAATCGCTTTTTTGAAACCCTTACTCTGTAGAAACGGGTATGAACCGGTGGAGTTCATACCGGAACGATGAAAATCGGAAAATACATCATAATTTTCACGAGGGCTCCCCGCCTCAGGGCCCCTCCGGGGCACGGCGGGGCAGTTCGATGTTTTTTTAGAAATATCAGTCGTTGATCCGCCGCGGGGGCGCCCCGTCGGGGGCGGCGGCATATATCATAATCGGGGGTGTAGGGGTCTCAACCGCCATTATTCTGTCTGAAAGAATTCGATTTTCATAGGAAAACCCGTTTCATGTGATTTGATCGCCCCTCCCTTCGCGCCAGCCCTGCCCCCGTCGGGGGCTCATGGCGCATGCGATGCCCTGGTATTGACTGAACTCATATGATCCATATGCTTTTGCAGACAGGTAATGCAGCACTATCGCAACGGGGGCGCCCCAGCGGCGGGGCGAATCCCCAGGAGCGTCAAGTAATTCCTAAGAAAAATCCTGATTTTATCCGGCTTGCAGAACCGGGCATGAAACGGAGTGCACACCCGGACAGCGCGGGCCTGTCGATTGCCGGGAATGGGGGTTTCCTCTTAAGAAACCAGATGAGCGGGCGGTCAGGGTCTGATCAGCCGGAGTTACTGATGTTCCCGGCCGGGACTTCACGAAAGAGGGCGGAGTATGTCTGCAGGTGTCGAAATCCGTCGCACGTTGCGCGGAGTCCCGCGATGGTTATATCATTGTTTTTATCAGTATTATGTTCCATAGCCAGTGTATATGCCACTTCAACATCTTCCAGCGGCGCTCCTTCAAACAGATCAAGCCCGTCCCTTACCATAAGACCACGTGCCCACAATGCCACGCAGACTTCCGGTTGTTCGGCAATGATCCTGCTGATCTCGTTGCTGAGTGTCGTTGTTGAGATCACACCGTTTTGTTCAATGGTCTGCAGGGCGAAAGCAGCAATACTTTCCACAAATTTCATGTATATCCCCCGGTAGTCGTCCATGTTCGTCCTCCGCTCATTGATCCGGATTCTAATATCTCATGTATGATATTAACTATATCCATTGCCCCAATAGTTTTTTGGAAATGCATTGTTCCGGCAGGGATTTCAACAGCGCTGTATGCCCCGGCGCTCCTTATTACCCCCCGGAACGAATCATGATATGAGAACGCCTGTCCGGGAACAAGACCGGCAATGATCCCGGCACAGTGCTCTGATACTCAGGTGATCGGTTTGGTACGGTTATTTCCTGTCACGGCTTCGGATCCCGGGTCTCCTGCCCTGCGGCTTCTGCTCATTCCTTTTCTGGTGTACCTTGTGTGGCTGTCCGAAATCTTCCTCCTTGCCGGTAACAACCGCCTGCTGGAACACCCGGAGCCGGTCGGGATCGCCCTTTACACGGTTATCGTCTGTATCCTCACCGGCATGATAATCCCTGTCATCTGCATCCGGAAGGCATTCATCACCGGCGCAGTGAACATGTTCCAGATCGGGTTCCGTACGAGACACCGGACCATCCTGGCCTGTTCGGTAACCTGTGCAATCGGTTTAGGCATAATCCTCCTCGCGAGCCCGTTCGGTACGGACCGTTTTGCATTTGCCAATGCCTTTCTCCTCCTCCTCCCGACGGCAGCAGCGTCCGTGATGGTCTGCTGGGTTCTTGCAGGGACCCATGTACAGGCATTTGTCCGCAGCGGTGGTGCGGTACGCTCGATTGTCACCGGTGTGGTTGTAACCGGCCTTTTGTTTGCATCAGCCACCCTTGCAGGGAGCCCGTCTCTCTGGCCCGACGGTGCCTTCTTCTGGCTGGTCGGTATCGGCATGGGTTCGGCACTCTTCTACTTTGCAGTCCGGGATGTCTATGCCACGGTGATCCTGGTGGCAGGCTCCGGCGTTTTTGCCCGCGCAGGCATGTTCGATTCCGGCTACCTGCACGGAATCCACCCGGGGATATATGCATCAACCCTGCTGGCCGTTCTTGTGCTGCTCGCGCTCCACCTCCACTTGTCACGGAATTATGCAACAATCATGGTGCCGGCAGAACGCTCATCTGCAGCGGCAGGGGAACAGACAGGACCGGAATAGTGTGCGCATGAGCCCGCCGGTTTCCCGATCCGGCAAAACTGTTATACGCAGCAGCGGTAAAAATAGGATTATGACAGGATTTTCCCTGTTTGGCCTTTTATTATCCCTCCTCCTGGTTTTTAACGTGTTATTTGCCGGTTGTTCCGATGAATCGCTATCGGAGGAAACGCTCACCCCCTCGTCACAATACCCGGATCCGAAGTACCGGGAAGGAGATATCATAGCAACGGCTGCCACAACAACGGCATCCACCCTGTACCTC
Organism: Methanoregula sp. UBA154; assembly: GCA_002502245.1. GTDB lineage: Archaea > Halobacteriota > Methanomicrobia > Methanomicrobiales > Methanospirillaceae > Methanoregula. The sequence goes on along the minus strand of DAPW01000007.1, from coordinate 35,560 downwards.
ATCCTTGCGTATGATGCAGCAGCCGATGAGTACACCCGGGCATTCATCGAGAAGGATGCGGATGGAACGTGGGGTCACCGGTCCAGCAACCGGACGGAAAGGAGCCCGCGGACCGTTGTGGAAAAAGTATATACCGTCAGGGTTGGCCGCATAGCGGTTTCGTCTGTTCCGGTTATCACCCCGACGTTCCTGCCGGAACCCACCCAGACCCGTTCTGGAAATGCCCCTTCCCTGTCGAAAATCTCGCCCGGCGTTGCTGCCCGCGACACGACCGTGAGCGTTACCATCACCGGGACAGACTTCCAGGACGGTGCAACGGTCAAACTCATCAAGGCCGGGTCCTCTCCCATCACCGCGTACGGGGTATCGGCAACAGCCCGGGAAATCTCCTGTTTCTTTAACCTTGACGGCAAAAGTGATGGCAGCTACAACCTTATCGTGATGAATCCCGACGGGCAGTCGGATTCACTGGCGGGTGTATTTACCATCGGTGCAGCGTCGCCGGTCATCGCCGGGATGTATCCAGTTACCGCAGCGCTGAACGATACGGTTTCCGTGTCAATCAGCGGTCAGAACTTCCGGAATGAGGTAAAAGTCAGCTTATTCAGGGGCTCAGCCGAACTGGTCTGCGATAAACCGCTTGCTATGGATTCTACCAGGATCTCCTGCGATCTTGACCTGACCACAACCCGGGGGGCCTCCGCGGGGGAGTGGACGGTCACCGTCCTGAACATCCGGGACCAGCAGAAAGGCACATGGGTAAAAAAATTCGTGGTCCTGAATTCCACGCCAGAAGAGGATTGATTATTCGGCTCTGTAGAATTCCTCAATAAGAATCAGAAGGGACAAAGTAGAGATCATCCTTGAGAGGTTGTAGAGGATTACTTTGATTTTGATCTCCTTGATCTGTAAACGGTATTTACGAACTTTAAGAGCTTCTCCAAATTTTCTTTTCAGGACGGAGAATACCGTTTCAACCTTGTTTCTCTGATGATATTTCTCATCATCGAACATGAGAGCGATCCTCCTTCGATAATACCCGGAGATTCGTTTCCGTTTTCGGTTTCTGACGGGAATGAGGGATGATGAGCTCAGGGTATCATGGATTAATTCATGGATCTCTTCGGAGTCGTATCCTTTATCCATGACATAGAGGTCAGAATACCTGGTGCGGTGACATTGTCTAAGGAGTTTCTTGGCATGCGGTATATCGTGGACCGGATGCTGGGAGATCTTCAGACCGGTGATAATCTGTTGATCCGTATCGACGGAGATCGAAGTTTTCAGGAACCGTTTTCTTGTTTTCCCGGTTCTCCAGGAATAGTAGTGGCTGGCATATGAGCTGGTGAATCCAGATGAATCGATAGCGGTACAGGGAATCTTCTCTCCCCAGTCGTAGAACATTTTCATGAGTCTGTTCAGTAACCGGGTAAATAGTGAGGACCGGATCCTTTGACAGAACTTATGTATCGTCGTGAAATGAGAAACTTCCCTGAGATGAATCTTTTCCCGGATCGAGTCCATGATTTCTGTATGTTCTACAGTGTCCCGGTAATCTTCTGATAGATACTCTTTCAGGAGAAGAAGAATGAGTAACTGGTGCTGGGTATAGGTTCTTTTGGAAAATTTGGATGAGAAAAGAGGAATACGCGAATCCCGGATCAATCCAGAGGATAATTCAACAAACCTGATATACCGGTTTGCTGACATTATTTTGCCTCCTTATGGTTACTGAACATAACAAAGTAAGGAGGCGCCGTACCTTAGCTTTTGTGGTCAGATTTTTACTTCTGTAAACTTAGCATTTCTACAGAGCCGATTATTCCCTTTTTTTTATGTGGCATGAACTTCTCTCCTTTTTTTTTTGGGTGAAGTATCAACTTAGGCCCTGACTTCAAGCTCAAACAGGAGGCCCCCCTTGCTCCAGCCCTGCCCCCCATTGGGGCTCAATCGCGCATGCGATTCGACTGTATTACCAAAAATCACGGTTCAGGTATACAGCACTATCGCAACCGGGGCTCCAAAAGCGGCGGGGCAAAGCCCCGGGAGCGTCGGCGTTTTTTAAATCATCGGCAGGTGCACTTTTTCGCCTTTTTATTCCGGGTAGCCGGTTTTTCTTGTTTTTCCCTTGAAAATCCTTCTTGAACTTAAGGGTTAACATAACATTTTACCCTTTTTTTTACAAAATTCCCGACGGATAACAACCCCACGCGATACTATTAATTCCGACTGCCGGCAAAAAATATATTACCATGGATGGATCCCTTCTCTCTCCGGAGATCGTTGCCTACGTCATCCTGCCGGTGATGATATTCTGTGCCCGTGTCGTTGATGTAACGATGGGGACAATCCGGGTCATCTTCATATCAAAGGGGATCCGTTACCTTGCACCCATTATCGGCTTTTTCGAGGTGATCATATGGCTGCTCGCCATCGGGCAGGTCATGAACAACCTGACAAATGCCGCTTCGTATGTTGCCTACGGTGCTGGTTTTGCCGCAGGGACGTATATCGGCATGTACCTCGAGGAGAAGATCTCCCTCGGGCTGACCAGTATCCGCGTTATCACCAAGGAGGATCAGACGGAGCTCATGCAGTACCTGCGAGCCCATAACTACGGAGTAACGAGCGTGGACGGGGAGGGTGCAACCGGCCGGGTGAAGATGGTCTTTACCATCATACGGAGGCAGGACCTCCCCCGCGTGGTCGGCATAATCAAGGAGTTCCATCCCAATGCCTTTTACTCGGTTGAAGAAGTGAAATCCGTGGCGGAGGGAGTGTTTCCGGACAAGACTTCGCGGGGGTTTTTCTCGTGGATTGATTCGCTCCGTTTTTACCGGAAAGGAAAATAACCATAATTCTGATTTTTTTTCCGAATCTAACCCTGTGGTTCAAGTAAATATATATTCTTGCGTATCCATATGAGGAAACATATGACGGTAAAAGGTGTCTTGAAGAGTATCCTCACGCTCGTGGGTTCCCTGGGAATCTGCCTGCTTGCCGGGTATATGGGATGGTATCCCGCCCTGCCGGGGATGCCTGCATGGTATGCCGGCCTTGTAAAGCCACTCTTCTCACCCCCGTCATGGGTGTTCTCACCGCTCTGGATTGCATCCTTCGTCCTCATGGGACTCGTTCTCTTCTTTATCCTTCAGTCCGGTATCAAGCAGCATGAAGTCACCTTCGGGTTGATCCTGTTCATCCTGCAGCTCCTGTTTACCCTGGTCTGGGCCTTTGCATTCTTCGGCCTCCATTCCCTCTTCCTTGCCTTCATGTGCATCATCGCTCTCTGGGCAACCCTCCTGTCTGCCGTCATCCAGGTATTCCGGTTCTCTGCGAACGGGGGTATGCTCCTTGTCCCGTACTTCATCTGGGTCTGTTTCCTCGCATATCTCAATTACGGCATGATGGTCCTCAATAACGCCGTTTACGTTATCTGACGGGTTTTTACCCTGACCAATACCTTCTTTTTGTCGGAAGGTAACGATGACGTAGGGAGCAGGTATGCCAATAAAGCGGATCCATATCGAGAATTTCAAGAGTTTTTCTGAGATTGACGTGGAATTGTCCCGGTTCAGTGTGGTGATCGGGTCCAATGCAGCGGGAAAATCCAATTTCATCAGTGCGTTCCGCTTCCTGCGCGATATCGCCCGTCACGGGCTTATCAACGCCATCGCCATGCAGGGGGGAGCGGATTACATCAGGAATACGAAGATAGGGAGTGAACGCGATCTCGTTGTGCAGGTTATCTACGCACCTGACCCTGCCAGGGACTTTCTGGACCGGACCAGCAGGGACGGGCTGGTGCTTGAGATCCGGTCCTGCGAGTCATCCTATGAATTTGCGCTGAGGTTCAATGCAACCGGAGACGGTTTTTCCATTGTCCGCGACCGGCTCATCATCGGCTGCGAGGTCACATCCTGTAAAAACGGCCAGAACCGGAAGGATAAAAACCAGCTCATCGGCAGGGGATCAGTCCAGGTGTCAAGCGAGAAGGGGGAGGTACGGTATCTCGTGGACATGCCACCGGGGTGCCCCCTGACGGAAAATGACGTAATCCCCCTCTTTTTCCGGGGAAAACGGCTCCCGGAACGGGCCCTTCTCCTCGAAACCTTCTATGGGTACCCGCTCCCCCACTTTGAGAAATTTTTCGACCGTATCGCTGTGTATGATATCGACCCGAAACTCCCCAAGCGGGGGGTGGTCATCACCGGTAAACGCGAACTTGACGAGAACGCCGGCAACCTTGCCCTCGTGGTAAAGACCATCCTCGAGGATCCTGAGAAGAAGCGGAAATTCTCCAACCTGCTCCGCGACGTCCTGCCATTTATCGAGGATTTCTCCGTCCAGAAGTTCATGGACGTTTCGCTGATCCTCACCATGCGGGAGCGGTACGCGAAGAGCCGTGACCTGCCGGCCTCGTCCCTGTCCGACGGGACGATCGCGATCTTTGCCATGATCATCGCGCTCTATTTCGAGGAAAAACCGTTCATCATCATTGAGGAGCCCGTCAGCCATATCCACCCGTTCCTCGTTGCCCGGTTCATGAGGATGATGAAAGAGGCCTCGGAGAAAAAGCAGGTGATGATCACCACCCATAGCACTGAAGTGGTCAAGTATGCAATGCTTGACGACCTCCTGCTCATCTCGCGGGACAGCGAAGGGTTCTCGATCATTTCCCGGCCTGGCGACAAGGAAGAGGTCAGGACCTTCCTTGCAAACGAGATCGGGATCGAAGAACTCTATGTCCAGAACCTGCTGGGACTCTGAAAAATGAAAAAACGCCTTTTCATTCTCGTTGAGGGTGAAGACGATGTCCGCTTCTTCGGCCGTATCATCAAACCCCTCTTTGTCCCCCGCTACGATTCGGTCGAGATCCTCCCCTATGCCAGTATCAAGCGCCAGAAAGTGAACAATTTCTTAAAAAGCGTTGTTCAGATGAAGAATGACTACATCTTTGTCGCCGACATAGACGCGGAGCGGTCAGTGAGGGATAAAAAACAACTCCTCTATCTCTGGTTTCCTGAGGTGAGCGGGGGTAATATCGTGATTGTAATCAGGGAGATCGAGAGCTGGTATTACGCCGGGCTGCCGGATGAAGTCCTGCAGAAATTCGGGCTCCCCGTCTTCCCCTCGACCGACGGGCTGACGAAAGAGGACTTCAATGACCGTATCCCGCATGCGTTCGATTCGCGGATCGATTTCATGTTCGAGATCCTCAAGTCCTTCTCGCCGGCGACAGCAGTCCGGCGTAACCGGTCGTTCCAGTACTTCTTTGAACGGTATTATCTCGAAGATCCGGCGGCACTCCCCCCACACCCATGAGAGCCGGCACTATCGAAATCATTATTGCAATTCTCCGCGTTACTGTTGTAACAACCAGTATTTCGGGGTTTTATCTGATGACAAAATACGTTTGCCTGATCTGCGGGCACGAGTACAATCCGGAAAAGGGTGAACCGACACAGAAAATAGCGCCCGGAACACCATTTTCGGCACTGCCGGCAGACTGGGTATGCCCTGTCTGCGGTGCAGAGAAGAGATTATTCAAAGAGGTTCAGGAGTAAGATACCATGGTATCCCGTGAAATCGTTCCCGGTATTGACTGGGTCGGAGCACTTGATTTCGACCGGCGGATCTTTGACGAACTGATCCCCCTGCCAAACGGCACCAGTTACAACGCCTACCTCATCCGTGGCAGTGAAAAGACCGCGCTCATCGATACCGTCGACCCAACGAAAGAGTTCGACCTGATCTCCAACCTTGTCAAGCTGGGGATTGACCGCATCGATTACATCATCATTAACCATGCCGAGCAGGACCATGCCGGCGCTCTCCCGATGGCCCTCGAATTTTTCCCCGATGCAATGGTGGTGACGAACGAGAAGTGCCGGGACCTCCTTATCGCCCTGCTCCACCTCCCTCTGGAAAAATTCAGGATCATCACTGACCGGGAAACCCTGTCGCTGGGTGACCGGACCCTTGAATTCATCCTCACCCCGTGGACCCACTGGCCCGAGACGCAGGTGACCTACCTGCGGGAAGACCGGATCCTCTTCCCCTGCGACCTGTTCGGGTACCATATGGCAACGAGTGACCTTTACGTGACGGACTGGGCTGACTTCTATACGCCGGCAAAGCGGTATTATGCCGAGATCATGATGCCGTTCCGGGGCAGTATTAAAGGGCACCTTGAAAAGATCCGGGCGCTTAAAATCGACCTGATCGCCCCGAGCCATGGGCCGGTGCACAAGAACCCGGATCTGATCCTCGATGCCTATGCGGACTGGGTTTCCGATAAGGTGAAAAATGAAGTCGTGATCCCGTACGTGTCCATGCATGGCAGCACGCAGAAGATGGTTGAGCATTTCACGAACGCCCTGATTGCCCGGGGTATTACGGTAAAACCGTTCAACCTGACCCGCACGGACATTGGTGAACTCGCCCTTTCCCTCGTGGATACGGCCACGGTCGTTGTCGCTACGCCGACCGTGCTCTTCGGTCCGCACCCCCAAATTGTCTATGCAACGTACCTTGCAAACCTGCTCAGGCCCAAGGTGCGGTATGCGTCGGTTATCGGCTCGTACGGCTGGGGGGGCAAGGTTCCAGAGACCATCGTGAAGATGCTCGATCATCTGAAGGTCGAGGTCCTCGAGCCGGTCATGGTGAAGGGTCTTCCGGACGAGAAGACGCTCCAGGCGCTCGACCGGCTGGCGGATGACATTGCCCGGAAGCACCAGGAGAACAACATCCTCTGATCCCGCTCTGGAAGAGGGAGTAATGCAGGGCGTAGTGCAGCGTCCACGGCCGGACAAAACCGCCCGCGACCATTCAGGCCGCTCCGACCCCCCTGTTCCACCAGTTTTTCTTGTTGGCAAACACTAATAGCGTGGCGACAGTAACCCAATAGTGATGCGGCGGCTGAAGCACCTCTCGACAATAATTGCCGATCTCGGGGATATTTTCGTCTTTGTCGCCCCCGTTACCTGCGTCCCTCTGGTGGTCGCCGTACTCTTTTCTGAATGGAGCATGCTCCTTCCCATGGCAGCGGTTCCGGTGATCTTTTTTCTTCTCGGGATCACATTGAGGAGCATTCACCGCAGCGAGCGGGGAGTGCGTCTCTCCACGGCCCTGTGCTCGGTCGCCCTCTTCTGGTTCTTCTGTGCCATGATCAGCGGTGTCCCGTTCATGCTTGGTCTGGGGATGGACTTCACCGATGCCCTCTTCGAAGGGATGGCAGGGTGGACCGGGACCGCATTTTCCCTGATACCGGCTGTTGACTCGGCACCCCATACCCTCCTCTTCTGGCGGTCCTATATGCAGTGGATCAGCGGGATCGGGATCATCGCATTTGCCATCACCACGGCAAGCAGCACCGGGCTGTTCCCGTCCAAGATCTTCCGCACCGAGAGCCGGGATGAAGCGCTGATGCCCAGCGTGATTGCAACCGGTCGGTCACTCTGGAAGATCTATGGTTTTTTAACCTTCATGGCAATCGGGCTTATCCTGTTCTCGGGACTGACGCTCTGGGAATCGGTCAACCTTGCCCTTGCAGCGATCTCCAGCGGGGGATTCTGCATACACCAGCAGGGTATCCTTTATTACGACAGCCTTCTCCTAGAGCTCCTGCTGATCCCCGTGATGATTGCCGGCGCCCTGCCCTTCAAGCTCTATTACCTGGTCATCGAGAACCGCCGCCTCAGCCTCTTCGGCGACGAGCAGGTCAAGCTCTTTTTCGCCCTTCTTGCGATCGGTATTGCGGTCCTGACGTATGACCTGATGTTCTTTGAGGACCTTGGATTCACCCGGGCACTTGAACAGGCGCTTTTCATGGCAGTCTCGGCGATCACGACAACCGGTTTCCAGATCGCAAACCCGCATACGTGGGCCAGTGTCACGCTCCTGTTCCTCGCCATGATCGCATTCATCGGCGGGTGTTCCGGCAGCACCGCCGGAGGAGTCAAACTCACCCGGATCGCACTTGCCATCCGGGCACTCGTCTGGTGGTTCCGGCGTCTCTTCGTGAGCGGCAAGATACTGCTCCCGTTCAAGATTGAGGGGCGCATTATCCCGAAGGCAACGGCAGAGCTGGAAGCTGCCAAGAACATGCTGGTCATTATCCTGTCGGTCATCACGGTCTTTCTTGCAACGCTCGCGGTCCTCCAGTACCACCTCACGTCCTTCACCTTCACGGAAGTGGTCTTTGAGATCGTATCGGCGTTCTCGACCAGCGGTATCTCGACCGGCTATGTCTCGCCGGATATGCCGGTGATCTCCAAATGGATCTTTATCGGGGTGATGTGGATCGGGCGGCTGGAGGTGATACCGGTCGTCATGCTCTTTATCGCGCTTGTCCGGGAACCTGAATGAGGATTCTTTTGCTCTGTAGAAACGGGCATGACCCTGTGGAGTTCACACCGGAACGATGAAAATCCAAAAAAAAAACACTTCATAATATTCACGAGGGCTCCCCGCATCAGGGCCCCTCCATGGCACGGCGGGGCAGTTTGTGTGTTTTTTTTGAAATATCAGTCATTGATCCGCCGCGGGGGCGTCCCTTCGGGGGCGGCGGCACATATCATATTCGGGGGCATGGGGGTCTTAACCCCCATCATCAATTCCGGAATGAAACGATTTTCAAGGGAAATCATTGGATATCAACCATGACGCTCTCGGGGGCTCCGCCCCCGCCGCTTGGGCATCCCCCGTATGCGATTATGCCGTATTACCTGTATACAATCGTAGAGAAATTTTCTGGTCAGATATTTCCGAGGCATCGCATGCGCCCCCGCCCCCATCGGGGGCTGGGCTGGCGCAAGGGGGGCGATAAATTTCCAAAAAAATAGGTTCTCCTATGAAAATCGCTTCCTTTCAGGAATCGATGATGGGGATTGATCCCCCATACTCCCTGTTGCGATGAACGCCCGCCGCCCCGAAGAGCACCCCGCGGCGGGTTCCGGACGATTGAAAAAATATCTGGGCGGATTGAACCCTCCTGCCCCGCCGTGCCTCGGAGAAGCCCTGAGGCGGGGAACCCTCGCACTATCACCCTGTTACTTCAGATCTTCATGGTCCGGGCGTGAACGCCCGTTCCATGTGCGGTTCAACAGAGCAGATCCTTTCGTATTCCGGCTCATGCCACACCTTAACTTATCTGAAAGGAATTTTGATTTTGCCTTTACAGAGAAGAGTTATCAAGAAAAACCACCCCCGCATGCATGGTAAAAAACGACCTGGCACACGGCAAGAGACCTTTCGCGAGAAAATACCAACAGGAGACGATGCCAACAGAGAAATTATCCTACGCACTTCCGCTTGATATGCCCGGTCTGCCACAAGAACGGAAAAGGTTGTGGCAGACAGGAAAAAACCGTATCGCCCGGAAAGGTCTCGTGCGCAGCCAGCCGGATGGGGATTTCCAACCCCCCGGTCGCCGCACCGGAGTCCGACGGTTACACCCGCGGAATCATCCTCCGCCGCATCCGCCACCGGAAGCAGCGCGGTAGGAATAACCGGAGAACTGTACAACGGTATTGCAATTGGGATTGATCGTAAAGGACTGCTGCTCCGGCTGCTGAGTACCGAGCTTGTCCGGCAGATACGCGGTATATTGGCCGGGTTCGAGGCTTACAGACCCTGAGGTCCCGTCAGGAAAGATCGTTACGGAGGTATATGCCGCACTATTCCCGTAGAGATCAAAGCCGGTCCCTGCACGGGCGACATACGCGGTAACCTCGCCACCCAGACCACCATTGGTAACGATCACCAGCGAGCCGATACCGGCCACAGTGGTTACGGGTACAGCAGTTGTTTTCTTCACGGTCGCCGTGGTGGTGGGCACCGCGGTTGTTTTCTTCACGGTCGCCGTGGTCGTAGGCACCGCAGTTGTTGGTACTTCCGTCACCGTGGTGGTAGGCACGGCAGTTGTTTTTATTACGGTCACCTTGGTCGTAGGCACCGCAGTTGTCGGTGCCTCATACCCAATTTTCGTGGATTCCGTGTCTGTACATCCGCCCATGAAAACCACCCCAATAACCAGAACGGTCAGCATACAGATTGCAATCCATTTTTTCATTGGCTATTCCTCCAGTCATTAAATTTGGTCTGTACTTCACGAAATACTTTCTGTCACGGGGAATATTCAAAGAAATGCTCTGGCGGGACCGTGCCTCTCAACACGTTATTACGGGTAAACCCTCTCTGCACTGTCGTGAATTTTCGATCATCCGTCGGGAGGTATGGTAAAATTCAATTTCAGCGCCCGCGGGAGAGCGTGGCAGGGCGGATCAATCCCCTGCGCAATATTACTTTAGAAAGGGAAAGATAAATTGCGCAGGAAATCTCATATAAACGGCCGTCCCATAGTACGCCAATGAAGCAGATCGCCCTGTATGGCAAGGGAGGTATCGGGAAATCCACGACATCGGCCAACCTTTCAGCCGCATTATCCGGTATGGGGCTTGATATCCTGCAGATCGGGTGCGATCCCAAGCGGGACAGCACCCGCATGCTGATGCACGGGACGTTCATCCCTACGGTCATGGATCTGGTGCGGGAACGGGGCGATGCAGACCTCTCGCTTGAGGAGATCGTGTTCAAAGGCTACAACGGTGTCCGGTGCGTCGAAGCGGGTGGGCCGGAACCCGGGGTCGGGTGTGCCGGCCGGGGCATCATCGCTACCTTCCAGCTGCTGGAGAAATTCGGGGCGCTCAAAGGAGACGTTATCGTCTACGATGTGCTGGGTGATGTGGTCTGCGGGGGCTTTGCCATGCCCATGCGGGAAGGGTACGCACAGGAGATCTACCTTGTAACCTCTGGCGAACTGATGTCTCTCTATGCTGCCAACAATATCTGCAAGGCAATAAAGCGGCTGGCGTCCCGGGTAAAGAGCAAGTGCCGGCTCGCCGGTGTCATCTGCAATGCCAAAGGCCAGCCGAAGGAAGAGGAGCTGGTAGCCGAGTTCGCCCGCCGGGTGAACAGCAGGCTTATCGAATTCATTCCCCGTGACCGCGTGGTGCAGCTTGCCGAACTGAACCGGAAGACCGTCATCGAGTACGAACCTGCCTCCGCCCAGGCAGCCTGCTACCGCTCGCTTGCCACCCGGGTGATGGAGAACACCAGCCTGACAATCCCCTCCCCCCTCGAGATCGATGAACTTGAGACCCTCGCCTACGCCTATATCTAGGTCCGGGGGCTGTACCCTCACGGGTGCCCTCTCGGTAACGACCCAGGTCCGGGGTGCCGCAAGTATCATCCACGGGCCCAAGGGGTGCGCCCACCATAATTTTTCCCTCTTTCACGCAACCCTGCCCGACAATGATCAGGCAGTCCTCCCGGACCTTGTCTCTTCCGCTCTTGGTGAGTGCGATATTATTTTTGGCGGCGAGGACGCGCTCACCCGGACAATCCGGTCGGTCTGTTCCCGGGATGTCTCTACTGTCTTTGTCCTCTCCACCTGCATTGTCGCCACCATCGGCGATGATGTGGAGGCAGTCTGCGGCCGGGACTGGCCGGTACCGGTCATCCCCGTCCCGACTGCCGGTTTTTTTGGGGGAACGTTCCAGGATGGCGTCAATAATGCCCTGATCGCGCTTGCGGATGCCGGAGCGCCCGCTCCGACCCGCCCGTGCGTGAATATCATCGGGGAAAAAAATCTTGAATACGAGGTGGATGAGAACTATACCGAAGTGGTGCGCCTCCTCACCCTTCTCGGGCTCCCGGTGGGGATACGGTTCGTGCGCCATCTCTCACCTGACGACATGCCGGCGCTCGGCGCTGCACAGGTCAGCATCCTCCGTGACCCGTCGCTGGTGCCGGTCGGGGATCACCTGCGGGAGCGGTTCGGGACACCGTATATCCCATCGTTTCCCACGGGGCTCTCGGATACCCTCGCATTCATCCGTTCCGTTGCAGCAGCCTGCAGGATCGATCCGAAGCGGGCACTGGAGATCGAACAGGCCCTCCAGGCCGAGATCCTTGCAGACTTTGCGGATATCGGCGATACAGAGGGCGTTTTCTGCGGGCCGGTCATGGACACAGGGAGTTCCCGGGCAGCACGGGAAGCTGCCGATGCCCTGCACATCAGGGTCAGCAGTAACCGGGAAGCGCACCCGCTGCCGGTTCATCCCGTGGTCGGTACGAGCGGCGTGCGGCGGATGCTCCACCGCTGGAGGCGCGCGATCCATGCCTGAGTGCGACAACCCTCTCTGGCCCTGTGCCATGACCGGGGCTGCCGCCTGCCTTGCGGGGTTCGAGGGCGTGAGCGTCGTGATCCACGGCTCCAGCGGCTGTTACTATTATCCCACAACGCTCCTGCATGCCCCCCTCCACGGCACCTTCATCCTCGAAAACGAGGTGATCTTCGGATCAGAAGAGCGGCTCCGCGAGGTGATTGGCGGGCTTTCCGGTACCGGCAACCGGATTGCGGTGATCACGACCTGCGTCCCCGCGATCCTTGGCGAGGACATCCAGTCCATGCTCGCTGAGCACGATGTGCTTCTCGTGGACAGCCCGGGTTTTTCGGGAGACGTGGAGACCGGTTACACAAAGGCCCTCTCGCTTCTTGCGCCGCAGACCGATGCGGCAGCAGAAGGCGTAAATATCGACGGTATCTGCCTCCTTGATCCGTTTTATAAGGGCAACCTGCAGGAGATCCGGCGGCTGCTTGCCCTGGCATCCATTCCGGTTGCAACGGTATTCTGCCGCGATGCACTGAAAAAAACCGGTGCGGCCGCGACCTGCACGATCGGCACAAACGCGGATTTCTCAAGCGGCGTAGGGAAGTATCTTGGGGGAAGCCTTGGTTCCGGCACCCTGCGGGCCACCTTTGAACGGCTGGGGGCGGTTTTTGAGGAATCGGATACCAGCCCTGTCCTGCGGGAACTCTCGCTGATGGAGGAGGAGACTGTCCGCGTCTGCGACAAGTTCCTGCGGAGGTTCGATCCACCGTCCGTCGTGATCTTTGCCGGGGCATCGTACGCGGAATTTGCTGCAGAGGCGCTTGAACACTTCCTTGATGCTGATGTCCGGTTCATCGGCCTGCGGAACCAGGACAGTACACTGCACTATCCGGCTGCACGGGTGACCGGACTGAAGGAAGCACAACAGCTGATCGAGGTGCACAATCCTGACCTCGTCCTGGGATCCTCGTTTGAACGGTCCGTGAGGGGCAACCGGGCATTTTTGGGTATCACGCCTCCCCTGAGAGGGGTGGTGAGGCTCGCACCGGTTCCCCTTGCAGGGATCAACGGGACGCTCTTTTTCATGGAACAGGTCCTGAATGCCTGCATGGATCACCCCCGGACGCAACCGTAATACCCTAAGGCCTGCGGTATCCCTGGCAGGTGTTCACTTTCACCCCGCACACGCCGACCCGTTATATACCCCCGGAACTGACGCCAGTATACGACGGAAGGTGGTCGTGTATGATGGAAAAAGCGGGATATCTCCAGCGGACCGGATGCAGGGCTGTGGACAGCGAAGGCATGCTCCACGAAGTGGTGGACCTCCATATCTGCGGCGAACGGTTTGCCATCCGGCGTTCAGATCTGGTACGTGCAGTTTCCGGTAGTGTAGCGGTACAGGTGGAGGAGCTTACCCATCACTATGCATACTACCTTGGGATTACCCGGGGGCTTGCACAGATCTCTCAGTCAGGAAAAGCCTTGAATATCGATCTGTTCAATGCGGGCAGCTTTACCATCTCGCTGGTCACCCTCCGGGCCATCCTCTTCGGTAAGGAGCGGACAGCACCGGTTGCACGGATCCCGGAGCAGTCCGGCTTTAAATTCCGCCGGGTTGCCGGAGGGCAGCGGACGATCGGTGCAATAGTGTGAGAGCGGTACACCATGCAGGAGCGGACCCGCTGCACCCGGGTCCGGTTGTGCGGAATAATCCCGCGTGCATCTGACCCGTCCCCCTTTTTATCCACGCATACTGGCGGCGGTTGCACCCTGACGCCGACAGCCCCTGCCGGAAATGCGGCCCGGGATGGCGGGATACCCGGGGAAAATCGTACAACATTAATAGTTCGACAGCAGATGACTTAAGTGTGGAGACAAATCCTCCTCTTTTATCCGGGACAACTGGCGTGAACCGGTACAGGAGTACGGGGCTCTGACCATGGATACATCGGACGCAGTCTACCGGGATCTTGTGGAACAGCAGCAGGATCTCATCGTGAAGATCAGTCTTGAAGGCCGGCTCCTTTTTACGAATGCGGCATACGGTGAGCTTCTCGGGAAGACAAAAGAGGATCTGTGCGGCAGCGTGTTCATGCCGGTCTCGGGTGAACGTTACTCCGACGTTATCGCGACCCAGATGACCAAGCTCTTCCGCCCTCCCTATACCTGTGTTGTGGAACAGTGGCTCCAGACACCGAAAGGGCTGCGGTGCATCAGCTGGTCGATAAAATCCGTGCTTGACGGGAACAGGGCGCCCGTTGCCCTTGTTGCCACCGGCCGTGACGTGACGCCGGTCAAGAACGATCAGAAGGCGATGCGGAAACGGGATGAGGACCTGATGCTCCTCATCGAGAGCGGGAGCCAGATGTACTATACCCATACCCCCGATCACCGGACCCTGTATGTCAGCCCGCGGATCCGTATCCTGCTGAAGTGTACGGGCGGTTCAAAGAAACGATCGTGGACCGATTACCTGACCGACAACCCGGTCAATGCCGCCGGCCTTGAACGGACGCTGCGGGCAGTCTCAACCGGCAAACGGGAACCCCCGTACCGGCTGGAGATGGCGACCGGGGACGGCAACCGGATCTGGATTGAGGTGAACGAGATCCCGGTGGTCAAGAACGGGAAGACCATTGCAATTGCCGGCTCCCTTGTTGATGTCACGGAGAAGATGTATGTGGAGGAGGGAGCTGCCGAGGCCGAGATCCTGTTCAAGGGCGTCCGCCCCAAGGAATCCCGGACAGGGGGACGCTCGCCGTTCAAGGCAATCCGCTCGATCTTTGCCCGTGACGAGGGTGCGGAAGAAGAGTCGGTGTGATTCTGCTGGACAACAGGTTCGTACAAGCCGATAAAACCCGGATTGCCGGACGGTTCTGTTTTTTTGAGAAATAATTAGGGTAAAGTGTTATTTTAATCCCTGAGTTCAAGAAGGGATTTGCGAAAGAAAAACAAGAAAAATTGCCTGCCTAAAATGGAAGGTGAAAAAGTGGATATGCCGATGATCGAAAAACGCCAATGCTTCCGGGGCTTCGCCCCGCCGCAATGGCGCTCCATGGTGAAATGCTGTATTACCTGAACTGTGATTTTGGGTAATACAGAGGAATCGCAGGCGTCCCCCCCTCAACGAGGGCAGGGCTGGCGCAAGGGGGGTGATCCCATCTTTTAAAGGGTTTTCCTGTGATAGTCGGTTCTTTCAGACAGAATAATGGGGGTTGAGACCCCCATACCCCCGATTATGATATATGCCGCCGCCCCCGAAGGGGCGCCCCCGCGGCGGATCAACGACTGATATTTCTGAAAAACACACAAACTGCCCCGCCGTGCCCCGGAGGGGCCCTGAAGCGGGGAGCCCTCGTGAAATTATGATGACTTTTCCGATTTCCATCGTTACGAACGAACTCTACCAGTTCATACCCGTTTTTACCGAGCGCAAAAAATTATATCCCTTCCTTCACGCACCTGGCGATGTACGACCCGGCTGTCGAGGTGCTGACCGCCCTGCCGCCGAGGTCCCTGGTCACAACGCCGTCTCTGATACTCTTCTCAATCGCGCTCACAATCGCCGCCGCAGCCTTATGCTCGCCGAGATGGTCGAGCAGGAGGGAGCCGGCCCAGATGGTGGCGATGGGGTTTGCAACTCCCATACCCTTGTATTTCGGTGCCGAGCCGTGGATCGGCTCGAACATCGACGTGCCCTTCGGATTTATGTTGCCGCCCGGGGCAAGGCCGAGCCCGCCCTGGATCATGGCGCCGAGGTCGGTGATGATGTCGCCGAACATGTTCGGGGTGACCACGACATCGAACCATTCGGGGTTCTTGACAAACCACATGGTGACGGCGTCCACGAAGTTGAATTCGGTGGTGACGTCTGGGTAGTTCTTCCCCGTCTCGGTGAACACGTCCCGCCAGAGGCCGTACACGTCCGAGAGGACGTTTGCCTTGTCCACCGATGTCAGTTTCTTCTTCCGCTGCATGGCGAGATCGAAGGCATAGGTCTGGACCCTCCGGGAACCCTCGCGGGTGATGACCCCGATCTGGTAGGCGATCTCCTCGGCGTCGCTCTCCACATCGAGGCCGAATTTCACGCGGTAGATGTCCCGGACCACGTCCAGCTCGATCTTCTGGTGCTTTTTAAAGCGGGAGCCGATACCGACATAGAAGTCCTCGGTGTTCTCCCGGACTACCACGAAGTCGATGTCCTGAGGGCCCTTTCCTGCGAGCGGTGTCTCGACGCCTTTGAGGAGCTTGATGGGGCGGAGGTTCACGTACTGGTCGAAGTGAAAACGGAGTGCGAGCAGGATCCCCTTTTCCAGCACCCCGGGTTTCACCCGCTCATCGCCGATAGCGCCAAAGTAAATGGCCTTGAACTTCTTCAGTTCCTGTAAGTCTTCCTCGGTGACAAGGTTCCGTGTGGCAAGGTAACGGTCAGCCCCGATATCGAAGTCCGTCCACTGGATGTCGAAGTTAAACTTCTCTCCTGCAGCCTCGAGTACCTTCTTTCCCTCGGCCACGATCTCCGGGCCGATCCCGTCCCCGCCGATTGCAGCTATCTTGTACATACCGGAAGCTCCCTGATGTTCTTTGCATATTCCACGAGCCCGCCGGCATCGATGATGCCCTGCATGAACGCCGGCACGGGCTCGATTGTATGCTTCTTCCCGTCCGCCTCGAGGAAACCCTCTTTGATATGCAGGCTGATCTTCGCCCCGTCAGTGATCGTGTCCGCCTCCGGGCAGACTACCGGAAGCACCCCGACATTGATCGCGTTCCGGAAGAAGATCCGGGCAAATGAACGGGCGATCACGACCTTCACACCGGCCCCCATCAGGGCGAGTGGTGCATGCTCGCGGGATGAACCGCACCCGAAGTTGCGTCCCCCGACAATGACGTCCCCCTGCTGCACCTTTTTTGCAAACTCGTCCCGGGTGCCCTCGAAAGCGTGCTGCGCGAGCTCGTCCGGGTTATTGATGGTGAGGAACCGTCCCGGGATGATGGCATCGGTGTCGATATCGTCACCGAACTTCCAGACCCGGGCATTCTTTGAAACGGGCCCCTCTGCAGCTATGATTTTTCTGACCGTCACGGTCTTTTTCGCGGCCATTTTACACCTCCCTCGGGTCGGTGATCTCGCCCGTGATCGCGCTCGCTGCCGCCGTTGCCGGGGAACAGAGGTAGACCTTGCCCTCGGTGCTCCCCTGACGGCCCCTGAAGTTCCGGTTCGAGGTGGAGAGCGAGACTTCGCCGGGCGCGATAAGACCGAACGCCCCACCCATGCACGGCCCGCAGCACGGTGCCTCGACGAGGGCTCCGGCCCTGACGAACTTTTCGATAAGCCCGGCCTGCAGCGTCTTGAGGTACTCGTCGCGGGAGGCCGGAATGATGATGACGCGGCACGTCGGGCTGAACTTCTTCTTCCCGAGCACCTCTGCTGCTTCCTCAAGGTCCTCGAAGCGTCCGTTCGTGCACGAGCCGATGAAGACCTGGTCCACGTGCGTTCCCGCAACCCTGCTGACCGGGACAGCGGTATCAACATTGTGCGGTACGGCTACCTGCGGCTCGAGGTCCGAAACAGTATACGAGCGGCGCTCCGCAAACCGTGCATCCTCGTCGCTGTCGAGTTCGAACGGTTTCATCTTCCGCCGCCCTTTCATATACTCCCATGTAACCTTGTCCGGGGCAACGATGCCGGCCTTTCCGCCCATCTCGATGGCCATATTGCAGAGTGTCATCCGGCCTGCCATGGGGAGTTTCCGCACGGTCTTTCCCGTGAACTCGATTGCCTTATAGGTAGCCCCGTCAGCGCCGATATCAGCGGCAATCGAGAGGATCAGGTCTTTTGCCCCGACGCGTTTTTGGAACTTTCCTGATACCTCGGCACGGATGGTCTCCGGCACCCTGAAGTAGAGGGCACCGAACTTCAGGGCAAAACCCATGTCGGTGGAACCAATGCCGGTAGCAAAAGCCCCCGCTGCACCGTACATGCAGGTGTGGGAGTCAGCGCCGACCACGATCTCGCCCGGCGCTGCCCGGCCCTTCTCGATTGTCACCTGGTGGCAGATCCCTTCGTTGATATCGTAGTTGAGGATATCCTGCTCTGCGGCGAATTTCCGCATATAGACATGGATGGTTGCCGCCTCGATCGAATCCGCCGGGATCTGGTGGTCAAAGAGCATAATAACGCGCTGCGGGTCAAAGACCTTCCGTCCGCCCATCTCGTAGAACTTCTGGATGGCAAGCGGGCCGGTGATATCATGGATCATCGCCCCGTCAAGCGGGGCCATGACCACGTCGCCTGCCCTCACGTCGCTGCCGCATTTCCGGGAGAATATCTTCTCTACGATTGTCGCTGTCATGCTCTAATCGTCTTAGGTATTGACCTTACGGCATAATCTAGTTTGGCAGTGGTGCACCCCGTAAAAAAATCAACGGAAACCTGCAATAAAGACGCTGGGGCGGGCTTTTTTGAGGATAACTGCGATTTTTTTTGTACTCAAAGCAACTTTAATCACCGATTCAGGAGCAGATTATGCGAACATCATGACACGAACTATCCGACTCCTTACCCTGGGCCTTCTGATCATAGCCCTGGCATTTGTTGGCTGTGCAACGGCAGCCGCTGACACTGTGAATGAACACGTGATCCAGACAATCGGTACCGGCAACGTCATCGGGACGCCCGACCGGGCACAGGTCACCTTCTCCGTCCAGACCGAGAATATCGATGTACGGCTGGCCCAGTCCGATAATGCCAACAAAATGGCCATAGTGCAAAACGCCATCATTGCCGCCGGTATCCCCCGGGATGCGCTCAAGACCACCGGTTACAACATCTACCCGGTCTACGAGGATTCCACCGGTCTCCTGAAACCAAAGATCAAGACATACCAGGTTACCAACTCCCTGACAGTCACCCTTCATAATGTCAGCAGGACCGGCGAGATTATCGATATTGGCGTGGCAAACGGTATCAACCAGGCTTCTTCAATCCAGTTCATGCTCTCCGATGAACAGGCTCAGGTCCTCCGGACCGAAGCCCTGAAAGAGGCGGTCTCCCGCGCCTGGTCGGATGCGGATACCATCTCGGCCGCCATGGGGACCACCATCACCGGTGTCCAGAGAGCAGAGACCAGCAGCGGGTATACGCCCGTGTACTTCCAGAACTATGCCTTGGACGCCGCGGCACCAAGGGCTGCTGCCGCGACTCCCATCCAGTCGGGGGATATCACAGTTTCGGCAACCGTGACCATCACCTACCTCATCGCTTGAGCTCCCGGTTCACTTTCACAACTTTTTTAAAATAGCAGCGTGATCATTTCATAAAATCATATCCGGTTCGGACAACCTTCGAAGATATCAAATTTCGAATATCCCTAAAAACAGCGGATACAATAGGATTGATTTTATCATGGAGCGCAATATCGGTTTTAAAGAACGGCGGTACATTGAGGAGTTGCGGATTCTTACCAAGGCGACAGCGCTCGACTGCGTGATCGATGACCGTTTCGACCGGGTCATCTATGTGATCCGTCAGGGGGACATGGGACTTGCGATCGGTAAGAAAGGTGACAATATCCGGCGTCTCCAGAATGTGCTCGGGAAGAGGATCGAGATGGTGGAACACGCAGAAAAACCCGAGGACTTTATCACCAATATCTTCAAGCCGGCTGAGGTGACTGGCATCGAACACGGGGGAGATGAGGGGCCGGTGAACGTGTTCGTCCGGCAGAGGAGCGACCTTGGGATTGCGATTGGCAAGGCCGGCTGCAATATTGAAAAAGCGCGCATACTCTGCCGTCGCTTTTGCGGGTTTGAGATCGGCGAAGTCCTCCTCCCGCGGGAGGAAGGATGAACAAGCCGGTTGATCCCCGGGTCCTTGCCGAGATCTGGGACGTGATCTGCAGTCGTGCAGAACATCCCACGTCCGATTCCTATACCAGCCGGCTCCTGACCGACCGGAAAGGCATTGACAAGGTTCTTGAGAAAGTGGGTGAGGAGTCGACCGAGTTTATCCTCGCGGTCAAGAACGGCGTTCCTGAACGGACCGTCGAGGAGACGTCCGACCTGCTCTTCCACGTCCTTGTTGCGCTCCGTGCAGCAGGTGTCGAGTTCTCCGATGTGATCGCCGAGCTGGAGCGGCGACGCACCTGATCCTCCCCCCTTATTTCTGCAGGAAGGCTGTCAGGTCCATTATTTCCGGGAGTTCGTCACTCTTCTGCCCGGCTGCCGCAAGTACGCTCTCGTCCACAAAGATCGGGATGTCCGCCCTGAGGGCAAGGGCGATCCCGTCGCTGGGCCGGCAGTCGAGGTACTCCTCGTGGTGGTCCGAAACGAGGACCAGCTGCGCATAATAGACTCCGTTCTCAATACTGTCGATCTGCAGGGAACGCAGGGTAATGGTAAATTTTACACACAGGTCCACGAAGAGATCGTGGGTGAACGGCCGCGGGAGCACCTCTTTTATCTTTGCACTGTTGATCGAGATCGCCTCCCAGATACCGATGAATATGGGGAGGACGCGACCGTCCCCGTCGGCAAGGACTACCAGGGGTACGGTCGTGGCATCGCTGAAGGCGACATATACCCCGTTGACTTCACACCGCACCAGTGTCATACCGTGCAAGAGTGATTGGTGTTCACCGTGATAAGGATTAAGGTCGGGAAAGCGGGGGATTACACTGCCGGTTTGCCTCCCTGCGGACGATGATGAGACTGGAGAGGAGGCCAAGGGCAATATTGAAGTAATAGAGAACTATCCGCCAGATGACGACAAAAATTCCGACGATCGAGGCAGGAATGAACAGGGCATACATGGAAGTGGCACCAACTTCTGCTATGCCGGAACTCCCGGGGGTCAGTGGCATCATCATCAGGATGGCGAGGATGAGCTGGATGACAAATGATTCGAGGATAAGAGGCGGCTGCCCGAGTCCGACGAGGATGAGGGATGCGGTCACGATCTCCGACACCCAGTAGAGCAGGGTAAAGAGCATCCCCCATACGAGCCCGCTTTTTGCCGTGTGGACGAATCGGACGGTGGTGCTCTGGAAATTATCGATCTCCTTGTCCGCCCGGGCAATAAGTGCTTCCACCCGTTTATTCTCCCATTTCTTTGTCAGGAACAGGGTGCACCGGTTCACTACCCGTTTCACCACATCCGGACGCCGGACCGCGAGGAAGAACAGAAAGATGCTTCCTGCAACAAATATCCAGGTAACGAACACCATGACTTCCGAGATCGTGCCAAGGCTCTTCCACTGGTCGGTCAGGACGATCATGGAGAAGGCTGCAAGGGCTGCGAGCGCTATCCCGTCCAGTACCCGTTCCATGATTACGATGGCGGTGGCGTCACCGAGGGGGACATCTGCCTTGTAGAGCTCGTGGACGCGGACCGGCTCACCGCCGGCCTGGGCAGGTGTCACCGCCGCGGCGAGCAGGTTGGCAAAGACGAGGTTGAGACTGTAAAAGAACCCGATGCAGTACCCGAGCGATCCCGCCATCTTCTTGACACGCCATGCCCAGAAACACATGGTGAGCACATGGGTCAGGAACGCAAGGAGTAAAAACCATGGATTCATCTTCTGCAGGTACATGAGGGTATTTTCATTGATGGTGAAAAAGAGAATGACGACGAGAACGACCAGGGAGAACCCGACCGAGATGAACAACCATTTCCGCTGTGATTTATCCATGTCTGTCGGGCCTCAAAAAAAACCTGCACGGGATTATCAGGTATTTCTAGAAGTTATTGTGCATAGTATAAACGCTTTTACACCCTGTACTGCCGGAGGAACGGGGAGAAAATTATCAAAATGAAGATCCCTCCAAAAAAAAGCGCCGGCACCCCAGCAGAGCGGTGTCAGACGGTGAACAGTTCACGGTGGCCGGTTATGCAGAACAGGCCGGCCGTGACCCCGGCATCGAGCCAGCCATGCGCGTAACTGTACCGGGCCAGCGCATCTTCCGGTGCTCCTGATCGCTGGCAATAGTTTCCGCTCCCGGCATAGACCGATGTGATCATCAGGACCCGGTCAGCAAAACCGCCGGCTGCCGTGCCCGCTTCCGGAGCGGGTCGTACCGCGTGCCTTGCCGTATCCAGCAGGCGTTCGTAGCGTTCCGTCTTTTCCAGGAGCCGGTCCCGGAACCGTGGTGGCAGGGCGTCGCAGGGTGAGAAAAACGGGCAGCCGGCAGGGACGGTACTCTCCAGCAGCCCGAAGGTGATCCCGAAATGGAGCCAGCCGAACCCGTACCAGGCACTGGCAAGGGCATTCACCCGGTCGTCTGCTGCAGAAAATGTCCGCCCGTCGCTTTCATAGGCTGCTGCCATCGTGCGCACGGCACGGGCACTGAGCCCGAGGCCACTCTTTTCCGGCACTGCCACGGAGGTGGATTCCAGCACCGTGGCAAGCAGGGCCAGGCAGTCTTCTGGTCTCATAAACCGGCAAACATCTCCAGGTAGCGCTGTTCCATATCGTGCAGCTCCGCGGGGATGACAAGGATGTGGAGCGGGGGGCCGAATTCTTCGGCGCGGACCTTCTCCGCCGGCCCGGCCCGTACAACGACATCGTCTGAACCTGCCCGGGCCACGCCCACGTACAGCGGCACGCGTATCTGTTTTTCCTGCGCCATCTGCTCCAGCAGCCCGACCGCCTCGGGGATCGTCATGAAGCGGTCTTTCTGGATATCGAGGTACACGATGGTGTGCAGCCGGCGATCGAGGTTCTGTACAATCACATCGAAGGGTGTGGTGGGGAACCAGTTCTTCTGCGGAAAGGGGAGGGAGCAGGACTTCCCAAAACGGTAGTTCTGGAGCCCGGTGAGGCCGCAGACTGCACTGGCAATGGAAGCCGCATGGATGATCGATGTCTGGATACCCCGCTCCGCTGCCCGTATCCGCAGGTCGGCATGCGTTGTGGAGACCATCGGGTCACCGGCACAGAGGAATACCACCCGCCCCTGTTCTGCCAGCGCAAGAACATGGTCAGGGTGCTGCTCCACGTCCTCGCGGAAGAGCCGCCGGACCGCTTTCTGGTAATACTCCTCGAGTTCTTCAACGGCTGATCCCATGAGGCAGGACGTGTAACTTTCCAGAAAGACATGGTCTGCCTGCCGGATACAGGCAAGGCCCTTTTCCGAGATATCCGTTTTGTCAAAGAGCCCGAGGCCGACAAAGGTCAGCATGGCCGTTCCCCGAAAACAGAATACCGGTCCGGATTCATCGCCATTTCCCCGCCATCAGTAAGAAACCTGCGTACCGTGCCTGACTGTGGATTCCGGTGCGCAGCGGGCACCCGTCTTTTCCTGCGCAGATATCAGGAAGAGCGGGGTGTCGGCGGCAACCGCGATAGAGCTCCGGATTTTCTGTTCAGCTGCAATACCCGGCAGATCGTACCTGTCCGCTGCAGGCGGTGCCTGGATCTGCCTGGTGGTGCCTGCACAAAAGCCTCCGTGCAGATCATTGTTCCGGGGAATCCCCGTTTCATAAGGGTACATGGATCGGTTGATCATTTCATGAGATTGGTTATAAGTGCTCCTGTTGCCCTGATCAGGCATACGGGAGGGGAGCTGCGGGGAGGACCCGGGCGGGACACCGGCTCCCGGGTTCCGGGCCCTGGCGGCTCCTGCAGGGGGACCGAAGATTTAGGGGCTCCGAAATATTCTTCATTTAGGGAATCCTAAATAGTATGCAATGGCCTCAGAACAGCTGGAAGAGTACCTGGAGAGCATCCTGGATATCGTGGAGAAGGAAGGCATTGCCAAGACCTCGGCGATTGCCCGGTGCATGAAGGTTGCCCCGGCAAGCGTCACCGAGGCGCTCCAGACCCTTTCAGACAAGGGATTTGTACACTACGAGCCGTACAAGGGCGCGTACCTGACCGACCAGGGCCGGGAGATGGCCCGGAAAGTGAAACGCCGTCACCGGCTCCTCGAGGTGTTCCTGAGCGATGTGCTCCACATCAGCGGGGACAATGTCCACGATGAGGCCTGTAAGATGGAGCACACGTTATCCGATGAGACGGAATGTGCCCTCTGCAAAATGCTCAACGCCCCGGCGCGGTGCCCCCACGGGAGCCTGATCGAAGCCTGCGACCGTGACGTGGAGAGCTGTTCGGCCTGCCTGAAGGAGAATACGCCGTCTCCGACGAGCACACGGGACGAACCCCTGGTCCCGGTCACCTCCCTCAGCCCCGGCCAGAAAGGCACCATCGCCTTCATCCGTGGCGACAACAGCGTCGTGCAGCGCCTCACCGACCTCGGGCTCACCCTCAGGACCGAGATCCAGCTGGTCCGCAAAGCCCCCCTCCTCGGCCCGGTCGAGATAGCCGTGCGCAGGACCCGGCTTGCCATCGATCATGCGATCGCTGACCACATCTTTGTCACCGCAGGCGGGGAGAAGGCTGGATGAGCGGGTGCAGCGACTGTGACACCTGCGGCCCGGCCGCGGCCCGGCCGGATGACAAATACGAGTACATGGTTGCCCTTGCAGGAAATGCGAACGTCGGCAAGAGTGCGACCTTCAACCAGCTGACCGGTGTTGACCAGGAGATCGGCAACTGGCCGGGAAAGACGGTCGAGCGGGCCGAAGGCCTTCTCCAGCACCGGGGCCGGCGGATCCGGGTGATCGATCTCCCGGGCATCTATTCCATCACCGCCCTCTCGACCGAGGAGCAGGTGTCCCGCGAATTCATTGCCCACGACCACCCGGACGTCGTGGTCAACGTGCTGGATGCGTCAGCCCTTGAACGGAACCTCTTTTTCACGATCCAGCTCGTGGAACTCGAGAGCCCGCTGATCCTGGCGCTCAACCAGATGGATCTTGCCCTGCAGAAAGGGATCCGTATCGATACCGGAAAACTCTCGGCGCTGCTGGGGGTCCCGGTCATCCCTACGGTCGCGATCCAGGGCAAGGGGATTTCTGCGCTCTCGGACGCAATTGTCCATGCCGTGCAGGACCGTCCGAAACCCCGCAGTATCCCGTACGGGAAGGAAGTGGAGGACCGGATCGGCAAAATCATGGAGCTGCTCCCTGCCGGCGCCGGGGGCTATCCCCCCCGGTGGACGGCGATCAAGCTGCTGGAAGGCGATCCGGACACGGTCTGGGAAGCAAAGAAACAGGCACCGGGTGCGGTTGCTGCTGCACAGGCGTATACCCGGGAACTGGAGAAGATCCACGGCGAACCGGCCGGTACCGTGCTGAGCGGTGAGCGCTACCATGCTGCCGAGCGGATGGTGGCTGAGGTGATGGAGATCCATACCCCCGGTGACCAGGAGACCCCGCTCACGGCACGGATCGACCGCCTCGCCCTCCACCCGGTGCTCGGCTATCTCCTGCTCGTCCTGACCATTGGGGGCCTTCTGGTCTGGACGTTCATCATTGGCGCCTGGATGTCGGAGCTCATGACCTCCTACCTCTCCGGCATCGCCCCCATCCAGCCCCTGGCAAAAGGCTCAGCTGCCGATATCCTCTTTGCCGGGGTATGGACCGGCCTGGTCGCCGCCCTGACCCTCATCATCCCGTACGTGATCCCCTTCTACCTCTTCCTTGCCCTGATCGAGGACTCCGGGTTCCTCACCCGTTTCTCCCTGATGCTGGACCGGGGCATGCATAAGATGGGGCTTCACGGCAAGGCGATTATCCCGCTCGTGCTCGGTTTCGGCTGCACGGTCCCGGCCTGCCTCTCGTGCCGGATCATCGAGTCACCCAAGCAGAAGTTCCTTGCGGCATTCCTTGTCACCCTCGTCCCCTGCTCGGCCCGCACGATCGTCATCCTCGGCGTGGTCGCGGCATTTGTGAACATCTGGTGGGCGCTGGCGCTCTATCTCTTTGATTTCATCCTGATCGTCATTCTCGGCCGCATCGCCTTCCGGGTACTGCCCGGAGAATCGGTTGGTATGATCATGGAGATGCCCGATTACCATGTCCCCTCCATCCCCATTGTCCTGAAGCAGACCTGGCAGAGGACAAAATCGCTCATCTGGATCGTACTCCCCGCTTATATCGCCGGCAGTATCGCCATCACTGCTGCATATGCGGTGGGGCTCCTCGAACCGATTAATACCATCCTCTCCCCCGTCACCGTGCTCCTCTTGGGCCTTCCGCTCTGGACCGGTGTGGTGTTCGTATTCGGGATCATCAGAAAAGAGATGACTCTCCTTGCCCTTGCTGCCATCTTCGGGACTACCGTATTCTCGACGATCATGACACCGGTGCAGCTGATCGTTTTTGCGCTTGTGACCATGCTGTATGTCCCGTGCATCTCCACCATCCTCGCCCTTGCACAGGAATTTGGCTGGCGGCGGGCGCTTGGGATCACGGTCCTGGAGACCGCACTTGCGGTTGTTCTCGGGGCCGTGGCGTTCCGGCTCCTGGGGCTGGTCCTCTGAACGCGCTTTTTTTTTTTTGGGTAACGTGTTATTTTAATCCCTGAGTTCAAAAAGGTTTTACGAGAGAAAAACAAGAAAAATTGCCTGCCCGAAATGGACGGCGAAAAAGTGCACTCCCGATGATCGAAAAATGCTGACGCTCTTAGGGGCTTCGCCCCGCCGCTAT
The DNA here is from genome assembly GCA_002502245.1 of Methanoregula sp. UBA154. Lineage (GTDB taxonomy): Archaea > Halobacteriota > Methanomicrobia > Methanomicrobiales > Methanospirillaceae > Methanoregula. The sequence goes on along the minus strand of DAPW01000007.1, from coordinate 8,827 downwards.
AGCGCCCCGGTTGCGATAGTGCTGTAGTACGGAAACCGTGATTTTGGGTGATAGAGGAATCGCAAGCGCCCCGCCCCACTGGGGGCAGGGCTGGCGCAAGAGGATATTACTGTCAGAGCGGGAAGTCAGGGGTTAAGTAGATACGTTACCCTTTTTTTCTGTTCCGGCCTGCGGGAACCAGCAGCCGGTCCGGTCTCATCATCAAGCCTATTTAAGCATGGGCTCCCATAGTTGTGGAAGAGATGATCTACTGGCTGTATGCCCACCTGCTCAAACGGCAGATCACCGAGCTGCCGGGGCACGTGTGTTTCATGATCGATGCAAAGGACATGGCGGACGCACCGGATAAACTCTATCACGTCACGTCCTGGTGCACTGACATTTCAGCCTACGTGGCAAAGCACCACCCCTCAAATCCCGGCGGGATCCGGGGCCTCACCTTCCATATCTCCACCCCGGCGCCGGGCGAAGCCGACTCATTTTTACCGGCCATCAAAAAGATTGGCACCATCTCAAGGCTCATCCTCCATTATGGCGACCGCGAGGAGGTTATCGGGTCCGGCATGGACGTGGTCGTGGCGGTCGGCAAGAGCGGGCGGGAGGAGATAACGGAGTGCATCCGGAAGATGGCACGGGCTGGTGTTCCCCCTGCAACCGTGGATGAACAGCTCCTTGAATCCTATCTTACGTTCCGGTACACGCCCGATGTGGTGATCAAGAGCGGGGGCGACCACTTAACGGATTTCCTTATCTGGCAGTCGGTCTATTCCGAGCTCTTCTTCTCCGATGTTAACTGGAAGTACTTCCGCTCCGTGGATTTCCTGCGGATCCTGCGGGATTACCAGTCGCGGATCCGCCGTTTCGGGAAGTAAGCCCCTGGGCGGCGGCGTTCATCGCAAATAATTGAGAGAGTAAAAAATCCTAAAATCACATTGGTTTCATGCAATTTTCATGGGAAATCCTTTGCACAATTCTGACGCTTAATTGGGGCTTCGCCCCCGCCGCTGTGGCATCCCCGAATTGCGATAACGCCGTATGAGCTGGTCAATTTTGAATGAGGACAGTACGGATAATCCCACGGCACATGCGCGATTGAGCCCCTGACGGGGTCAGGGCTGGCGCAAGGGGGGAGGTGATCTCACATTAAAAAGAGGTTCTCTACCGTGTAGTTTTACAAAAAAACAGGACGTTTCAATAAAAGTCATACCGGGGCATCGCATACGCCCCCGCCCCCTACGGGGCAGAGCTGGCGCAAGGGGGGGACCTCATCTTTTTAAAAGAGTTTTCTACCGGGCAGTTTTTTTATACCTGTTCCTGCGGGCAGGAAGCTATAGAAAAAAAGTTATTTCAACCGGATACCGGTCCAGGACGGCGTGCCGTTCACCACCTTTTCCGTCAGGGCGAACTGGTTCTTCAGCGCAATGGTAACCTTTTTTCGTTCCGGTACCGGTGTGATCCGGTGCTCGCGGCAGAAGCGGGCGAACAGCTCGTAGAGTTCGTCCTTATCCACCACGTCCCCTGCTTCATCCGTGCGGACAATCTTTGCGGCGAAGAATGTCTTCAGCGCATCTTTCGGGGACTTCTTCTTTGCGGATGCAGGAGCACCTTTTGGAACCGCTGTTTTTTTCGTTGTGGCAGCAGGGAGCGTCGGTGGCGCCTCCTCCGGGGCAGGTGCAGGTACCGGAGTCTCCGGGGGGACATTTTTTACCGGGGCTTTTGCCTGCACGACCCGTACCGGTGCAGCCGGGTCATCCGCGTTGATGACCGGCGGCAGCTTCCTGGCGGGGACTTTTTTTGTCTCACCGGGGGACTGCGGGGAGGCACCATTCCTGGCTATGATAACGGGTGGCGGGGCAGGGACATCTTCCCGCTGCGGGTGGTATTCACTGCCTGTCAGGCCGGCGAGCGCCCGGTTGCAGGCATCGCTGATATCTATTCCCCGTTCGAGCGCCTGCCGGTAAATGTCCGCCTGCAGGACCACCGTCGTGTGGTGCCAGAACGCACCGCTCTCTCTCTTCCCCGTCATACCCGATCATCTCCTGATCTGTCACCCGGAGAAATATAGTACGCGATCCGGTTTTTTAAGAATTGGCAGTCCCGCCGTTTCTGGCTGCCACCCGCTGGTCGTAGATGCGGATAGCCCGCAGAAGGTCGATCTTCCGGAACAGCGGCCAGTAAGGGGCACAGAAGTAGACCGCCGACTCGTGCCCGCTTGCAAGCCATGGCAGGAAGTTGGAGGTACGGTAATCGTTACCGGTCCGGATGATCAGGTCCACCGGGGGTATTCCTTTTCCCCCGTGGAGGTGCTGCTCCACCATCCGGACATCGATGCTCTCCGGGTCCAGTCCCCTGCCGGCAACGTCAGTGAGGATCTTGCGGGCAGCCAGCACGATCTCGTTCCTCCCCCCGTAGGCAAGCGCGATATTCAGGCAGAACCCGTCGTGGTCCTTTGTCGACGCCTCGGCCGCATCGACTGCTGACCGGAGGTCATCCGGGAGGAGCGTGCGGTCGCCCACGATCTGTATGCGGATCCGGTATTTTTTTACCCGCTTGTCCTCCACGACCAGGGAGAGTTTTTCCTTGAACAGCGCGAAAAGGTGCCCGACTTCATCCTTCCGGCGGGAGAAATTTTCCGTGGAGAAGGTATAGAGCGTGATATGGCGGATGCCGATCTCATGGGCCCAGTCGAGCATCTCCTCGGTCTTGTCCGCACCGGCACGGTGACCGCTTGCGGTATCGATACCCAGCAGCTTCGCATACCGGCGGTTTCCGTCCTGGATGATGGCGATATGGTTGGGCACATGCCGCTCCTGCAGGCGAAGGTACCGCTCGTAGAGCGGTTCTATCAGCGCCCTCCCGATCACAGGGGTGTCATCTCCACGACCATGCCACCATTGGGATACCGTTCGATAACATATTTCTTCCCCGCAAGCTCGTCCGCATATTTCTCCAGGAGCCACCATGCCATCTCGACCCGGTCTTCGAAGACCGAAAAACTATCCGGCTCGAACCGCTCCTCAAAAAACGGTGCGAGATCGGCGGTTCCGCCGGAAACGGGTTCGAAGACCCCGTACACGATCGTGCCGTCATCGGTGATCTCATCAAAGGGCCGGGCCGTGTTGTGTGCAACCCGCTTCAGGCGCTCCCGCAGCTGCACCGAGTCCTTGAAGGCAGAGGTGCACCAGTGCACGTTCTCGTGCCGGCAGAGTTCTGCTGCCCAGCCTTCTGCCCCCTCGATAGCATTGTGCAGTTCATCGGCGAGCTCATACCCGCGTTCCCGCATGTTGTACGCATTGCTCTCCCCCCATTCCAGCTCGTTGATGTTGAGGAAGTCGAGGGAGGGGAGTGCCGGGATGAGCAGTTCGAGCCCGGGCAGTGCCGGGACCTCGATACCGATAGCGAACCCCATTGCTTTTGCATGCCGGGCCGAAACGAGGAACTCCGAGGTGAGGATCTCGCTCCAGCATTCCTGCGGGGGGTGAAGGCGGATCTCGTCCACGAGCCCCTGCATCTGTGCCAGCTCAGCATCAGTCGGGGCCTTTCCCGTGTACAGGTGGATCTGGTGCTCCGGGCCGAAATGCTCCTTTAAGAGCCGGCAGTATTCTGTCACCTTATCAAGGCAGAGGAGCGGTTCTCCACCGGTAATGCCGGTCCCGAGGGCACTCATATTCTCTGCTTCCTGGATGATCTGGGCCGGAATATCCACCGGATGCTCGTTGGCAAAGACGGTATCGGTCCCCTTCCGCTCGCGGGAGAGCGGGCAGTACCAGCAGGCGCGGTGGCAGCGTCCCGTAACGAACAGCACCATCTTTGCGCCCTGGTGGCAGAGAACACAACCTCTGGAGAGTGACATGATCTTCCTGGAGACCCGGACCGGGAACGGCCCGGAATGTATCACTAATTTTCGACAGCTGAGCAGAAAACACTTCTGACCGAATGCGGAAGTGCCGGACCCTGCATGCATGCCCGGGCTCGTTTCCGGTGCGATCCCCGCCTGATGATTCGCCGTTCGTCAGGATTATGACGAACAGCTGTGCGCTGCGCCGGTCATCCCGCGCACAGAACGCTCCGGCACCGTACTACCGGAACGCCGTACCGGGGGGTCCGGCTCCCCCGGGTTCCCGGTTCTGTTCCGCGTGGCCCCCCTCTGCTGTCACCGCTCCCCGGGGTCACTCCGCATTATCGATGATGGTTTGCCGGCTCACCAGCACGTTATAGGCATCGTGCTTTGGGTTGTACCGGACGTGCACGCCCCGCAGCATGAGGATTGCACCGTACGGTGCCGATACGATCCGCTCGTTTTCGGGAGTGACCTGGAACGCGGGAACCACCGCAAAGACCGGCGTATCCGCGGTGCCGTCGCAGATCCGGAACATCAGGTTCTTTGCATCCCCGAGGTTTTCCGACATCTTTGCGGCAATGAGATTGATCCGCTTATCAACATGGCGGCGGATCTGGGATAACCGCAGCACCCGGGATCCGGGCGGTACCCGGTAGCAGTGCCGGGTCAGGGTGTCTTTCCGGAGCACCGCGTAGCTGTACTTGATATCGATGTTGATATACCGGAACGGCTCAGAACATTCTGCAAGGTTTCCCATGAGCCGGGTGGGCAGGATGTTCCGCTTCGTGGCAAAGCTCCAGCAGCGGTCCGGCGTGCAGTTCGTGCCCCAGATAAATGAGCAGGGGCTGTGGACCGTGAGCCCGCGCTTTTTGAGGGCAAGGGTGAGCAGCCGGAGCTGCGTGGAGACCGCCTCCTCGGCAGGCTCGACGATCAGGATCGTGCCATCCGGTGCAAGCCGTTCCGCGTACTGCATCACGAGGTCCGCACGCTCTGCAGGGGGTCTGTCATTCAGTTCATTGAGGACATTGGAAAAGACCAGGAGATCGACCTGCGGCGGGATCCTGATCAGGCCGGGGGTGGTGATATCCGCTTTGACGGGGGGTTTGACCGAGACCTTCCCCCCCTTGGGTACGAACTGGTCCCGCAGGTACAGGAACGCCTCGATGTGCTCCTCCGAGCGCTCAACTGAATAGACATCGGCCTTCGCGCCGTCGAGCCGGGACCAGAAGTCCGCGATGGCGAGCGGGACCACGCCCGGGCCGGTCCCGATATCAAGGATGGTCATGCTCTTTTTTAAGAGGCCGTCACGGGCAAGCATCTCCAGCAGGTGTTCTGTCTGCAGGAAGTACACCGGGAAATGGTACGCGAGGTACCCGAGCACAGTGTATGCCCGGGTATACCGGAGCAATCGTTTCTGCACCGGTTTCCAGTAATCGTCCTTCTGGGCAACGATGGCCTTCCGGAGGCGGTCGAGGATGGCCGGGTCGTCCCGCTCCTTCCCGCTCTTTTTCAGGATATAGTCTTCGATACCCTGCTGGAGGAGAGAGGGTATCGAACGCATGGCAAAGAACTTTGCGAGTCGTTCCGACTCCCCCGGATTCAGGAGATAGGTTTGTGAAGGCAGGATCCGGGAGATGATAACATCGCCGCCGCTCTGTTCTGCCCGCAGCTTCAGTGCCGGCAGGTGCGGTGAGAGCATGGCAAACAGTTCCGCAACCGGCACCGGCTCATCGGGATACGGCAGGATCTCCGACAGGCGGAAGACCGGTTTTGTTTCGGCAACAGATTTCAGGGCCCTGATGAGATCGTTCTCGTTCATTACCTGCCGGTTACTTGGCGGCAGCTGATATTGTAACTTTGGATGGACCGGCACGGGCGTCATCTCCGCCACCGGCCTGGTGCTGCCTGAGTAGCAGTCAGGAATGGTCCTCCTGACAACGGATCGCACCAGAGATGAGTCACGGCAAGCGCCACCAGGTCCTTCCGGCAGATTGCAAAACCCACGGCCGGTTGCACACGGTCGTTACTACCACAGCGGAACACCGCTTCGTGGCCGGTAAAATCACCGGCCCCTTGTTCCGGCACGACATTTTCACCGCACCTGCGGCAGCATGATATATCTGTTCAGCAAAGATCCGAAACGATCACCCATGTGCGGCCGGTACTCGCTCATCTGTATCGATGACCTCGGCAACCGCTTCCGGGTATTCGACCCGATGATCGGCATACGCTCGCGGTTCAATGTCGCGCCGGCGAGCGAGATGCCGGTCATTCTCCGCTCGGACCGGAACCACCTTGCGGTCATGCGCTGGGGGCTCATCCCCCGCTGGACCCGGGATATCCGCACGGCAAAACCCCTGATCAATGCACGGGCGGAGACGCTTGAGGAGAAGCCCGCGTTCCGGGAGCTCCTTGCCTCTCACCGGTGCCTGGTGCCGGCGAGCGGTTTTTTTGAGTGGAAGAATGAGGGGAAACGGAAAGTCCCCCACTATATCCGGCTTGCCGGTGAACCGCTCTTCTCGTTTGCCGGGCTTAATGACCAGTGGCAGCACCCCGGGGGGGTGACCGTCAGCACCTATACGATCGTTACCTGCGAGGCAAACGAGCTTGTATCGCCGCTCCATGACCGGATGCCCGTCATCCTCTCCCGGGAAGACGAGGACCGCTGGCTGGACGCCTGCCCGCTCCCCCGCGGGGAGCTGAACCGGATCCTTGTCCCGTACCCTGCCGGCTGCATGGAAGCCATACCGGTTTCGGAGCGGGTGAACAGCCCGGTGCCGGATGACGAACGCCTGATCGAGCCGCTGGGTTCATTTCCCGGCGCACAGACACACCTGCCGGAGTCATGATGCTGGACCATTGCCCGGGTGCGGCGAACCTGCGCACCCCCACCCTCTCGATCAAGAAATGCCCGCAGTGCGGCGAAGAGATCGAGGTCTTCTCAAACGACACCTCAGTTGCATGCAGGAACTGTGGTTTTGTGGTCTACAACGACGCCCTCTCCTGCGTCCAGTGGTGCCGGTATGCAAAGGAGTGCGTTGGCGAGGAGACGTACCACAAGATCATGGCGCAGGTGAAGGCCCGGGAAGCAGGAACGGGCAACCAGGCATAATTCCGGTTCTCTGCTGCTCGTTGTCTTTGTGGCTTGTGCAGGTCGCCCCCCTTTTGTGATATCCCCGCTGGTGCGAAAATGGTGGATTCCCTCGCCATGAATTACAGGAACTTCTGCCCTGTGGGAAAGAATTCAGAGCGCTAGCATCCGTTCTATCGCACCGCGTGCCCGGTCTGCAATATCCCGCGGCACCGTGATGCGGGGCCTGAGCGTTTTCAATGAGTCCCGCACCATTGCAAGGTCCGTCTTCTTCATGTTCCGGCAGACTGCTGCCGGGGAGAGGGGATAGCACTGCCTGCCCGGGCAGTCCCGGTTCAGCCGGTGGAGGATGCCGGTCTCCGTGCCGATGATAAACTCCTGCTTCCCTGAAGTGCAGACCTCCCGGATGATCCCGGAGGTGCTTGCCACGTGGTCCGCAAGGTCGATAACCTCCGGCCGGCACTCGGGGTGCACCAGGACGACGGCTTCCGGGTGCAGCTGTTTTGCCTCCCGGATGTGCCCGGGGGTGATCCGGTCGTGCACAATGCAGAATCCTTCCCACGGGAGAACCGTCTTTGGCGTGAAGCGCTGGACATACCGGCCAAGGTTCCGGTCGGGGACGAAGATGACGGTCTCCTGCTCCAGGGAATTGACCACCTTCACCGCGTTTGACGAGGTGCAGCAGATATCGCTCTCCGCTTTCACCTCCGCGGTGGTATTGACATAGCAGACCACGGCAGCATCGGGGTACCGCTCCTTTGCCTCCCTCAGTTCATCCGCTGAGATCATCTGCGCCATCGGGCAGCAGGCATCCTCCGCGGGCAGGAGGACGGTCTTGTCCGGGGAGAGGATAGCGGCGGTCTCGGCCATGAAGTCCACGCCGCAGAAGACGATCACATCTCCCGTCATCTTCGCCGCCGCCCGCGAGAGTTCGAGCGAGTCGCCGGTGAGGTCGGCGATGTCCTGGATCTCGGGCGGCTGGTAATTGTGCACGAGAAGGATCGCGTTCCGTTCTTCCTTCAGCCGCCGGATTTCCTGCCGGAGTGATGGTATGTCCTGCACGGTTCAGCTCACGTTGTGGTATTCTCTATGTGCATGTCATTTATCAAATATGTGATACGATGACATTCCTGACACTTGGAAGGGGCAACTGATATAAAGGACCATGAACCAGTCAGAAAGGAGGAAACATCATGAAGAAAGGATTTGCAGCAAATCTTGAGGAAGAGACAACAAAGAACACGGATTTCCGCCGGGTACTGTATACCAGTTCATTCAGCCAGCTCGTCCTGATGTGCTTAAAACCGCTGGAAGACATCGGGGAAGAGACGCATGATGACGTTGACCAGTTCTTCCGCTTCGAAGAAGGAGAAGGGGTGGTTGAGATCGATGGCGTGAAGAACAAGGTGAAAGATGGCAGCGGCGTCATCGTGCCCTGTGGCGCAAAACACAATGTGGTGAACACATCAAAGACCACAAACCTCAAACTGTATACGATCTACTCCCCGCCCGAGCACCAGGACAAGGTTGTCCGGAAGACGAAGCAGGAGGCCCTTGCGCGGGAAGAGCATTACGACGGGAAACCCACAGAAAAATAAGTACTAGGGTGAACCTGTCACGTTCTTTTTTTTCTTAGTATATACCCCCGTTCTTATCCTATGAACCCCCCTTGTGCCACCATCCCCCGAGTGTGGCCGGGATACGGTGGTCTGGATTGCGGGAAATGGTATGGTTTCCTGCTCTGTAGAAACGGGCATGAACCTGTGGAGTTCATACCAGAACGATTAAAATCGGAAAAGATATCATAATTTTCACGAGGGCTCCCCGCTTCAGGGCCCCTCCAGGGCATGGCGGGGCAGTTTGTGTTTTTTTTTGCTCGGTAGAAAACCTCAACG
>DAPW01000006.1 GCA_002502245.1 Methanoregula sp. UBA154 | reverse complement strand
GGACGGTTAAAGAAATCTGGGAGATTGAACCGTCTTGCCCCGCCGTGCCTCGGAGAGGCCCTGAGGCGGGGAACCCTCGTAATCTCCACATTCTTTTGCCGATTTTCATGGTTTGAGTGTGAACTCCCGTTCATGCCCGTTTCTACAGAGCAAAAAAATCCAAAAAAAAATATTGAGAAAAAGGGATTGGATCAGTAGTCGCCCATGCCCGGAGGCATGCCGCCCATTCCACCCATGCCGCCCATGCCACCCGGGGGCATGCCGCCCTCGGGCATCGGGCTCTTGGAGGAGGCGATGACATCGTCGATGCGCAGGATCATGACCGCTGCTTCTGCAGCAGAGGAGATGGCCTGGGTCTTGACACGGAGCGGCTCGACAACGCCGGCTGCCTTCATGTCAACTGCCTTGCCTTCAAAGACATTGAGACCGTGGGTCTTCTTGCCCTTCTCGTGGGCTGCACGGATCTCGACAAGCATGTCAATGGGGTCAAGCCCTGCATTCTCTGCAAGGGTGCGGGGGATGACTTCAAGGGCTGATGCGAATGCCTCGATTGCTAGCTGTGCCCTGCCACCAACGGTTGCTGCATATTCACGGAGACGGAGCGAGAGCTCGGTCTCGATTGCGCCGCCACCGGCAACGACCTTCTTGTCCTCGACAACAACACCGACAACGCGGAGTGCGTCATGGATGGCACGCTCAAGTTCGTCGACAACGTGCTCAGTGCCGCCCTTGATGATGATGGAGACTGCCTTCGGGTTCTTGCACTGCTCGACAAAGGTCATCTCTTCGCCGCTGACCTTGCGCTCCTCAACGAGGCCGGCCTTCCCGAGCTCTTCCTTGCTGATCGCGTCGATCGAGGAGACGAGTGTCGCACCGGTTGCCCGGGCGAGTTTTTCCATGTCGCTCTTCTTGACGCGGCGGGTTGCAAAGAGCCCTGCCTTTGCCAGGTAGTGCTGTGCAATGTCGTCAATGCCCTTCTGGCAGAAGAGGACGTTTGCACCGCTCTTGACGATCTTGTCAACGATACCCTTGACCATGCGCTCTTCCTCGTCAAGGAATGCCTGGAGCTGGTCGGGGGAGGTGATGTTGATCTCGGCATCAACTTCGGTCTTCTTGAACTCGACTGCTGCATTGAGCAGGAGGATCTTTGCATTGACGACCTTCTTGGGCATCGAGGGGTGGACGCGTTCCTTGTCAATGAGTACGCCCTCAACGATCTCGGAGTCCTCTATCGAGCCGCCGGTCTTCTTCTCTACCTTGATGTTCTCGATGTCGACCTTACCGTCATCGTCAGTTACCATCATGACTGCGCGGACAACGAGGTCACAGAGCTTGTCCTTGCTTGCCTCTGCGCCCTTGCCGGTCATGGCGGTACCTGCGATGTTTTTCAGGAGAACCTTGTCCGTTGCCTTCACATCAAAGGCCAGGTCCTTTAAGAGTGCCTGCGCCTTCTCGGCAGCCTGGCGGTAGCCTGCTGCGATGATGGTCGGGTGGACGTCCTGTTCGAGGAGGTCCTCTGCCTTCTTCAAGAGTTCCCCGGCAATGACAACTGCGGTGGTGGTTCCGTCACCGACTTCATCGTCCTGGGTCTTTGCAACCTCGACCATCATCTTTGCGGCCGGGTGCTCGATGTCCATTTCCTTTAAGATCGTGACACCGTCATTTGTGATCACTACGTCGCCGATGGTATCGACGAGCATCTTATCCATACCCTTGGGACCGAGTGTGGTCCTGACTGCACTTGCCACTGCCTTTGCGGCGGTGATGTTCATACCCTGGGCGTCGCGGCCGCGGGTACGGGTGCTGCCTTCCTTGAGAATAAGTATCTGCTGTCCTCCAAGTTGCTGTGACATAAAATTCACCACTTTTCGCACTAATTTAGCACTAAAATTGGTTTGTGGTTCTATATAAATGTTCTCAAAAAGTTACTCGCCCAGCAGGTCGAGGAGTTCAAAACCGTCCTCGATTTTATGGAGGCGCTGCTCACCTATTACCAGCGTCTTGCCGATCTTTTTCTCCTTGTGGTAATCGGTGATCACACACATTGCATGCTTCTTTGCAATCTGGGAAAGATTGCCGATCAGAGCTGCCCGCTTCACCACTTTCTGGGCCGGGCCGTACCCGGTCAGGATCGTCTGCTTGTTGAACGTGAGGAGCGCCTGGAACGGTGCACCGTGGAGGGTATGGAGCTTTACTCCAATCTTCTCCAGGAAATCCATCGGGCTTTGCATGAACAATCCGGTCTGTTCCTGCTCGGCATCCATTGCCTTGGGAGGCTCGTGCCGGATGAGGTCAATGGACTCGACAACCCCGGTGTCGAAGAACTCCTCGATGCGGATTGCCACGTCCAGCGTGGTGCCCATGCCACACTCGTACTTGCTGATCGTGCGCCTGGAAACACCGAGCACGTTCCCGAGATCGCCAAGCGACATGTTCCGCTGTTCGCGGAGTTCCCGGAGCACGTCACCGTTGATGTTGACGTACAATCCGCCGGGAGATGCATAGACCAGCGGGGGGATCTTCTCCACGAAATAATCGTAAAGGGTCGCGGGGCTGATGGCATAGATGCCGTACCGCACGTACACCGCCCCGCGTTCCAGCTCCGCGTCCCGCGCCCGCTCCCCGACAATGAGAGGGATCCCGCCCAGGAGCCGGGAGATGAGCTCGATGTCGAACGCCACCTCCTCACTTACGGAGTCGATGTGGGCGACAACCTTGATGACCAGCAGCGTCCCGTCGTTACGGGCGATGAGATCGAAACTCCGGGGCCGCAAGGTAAAGCGCTCGGAGACATCGAAACCGGCCGTGATCATGACACTGGTGACCAGCTGGAGCTGGCGGTCCTGGGACATGTGGTTACAAATGGATGGAGCGTGCCCATATATTAATATAGACATGCTGATCGGGATCGATGACACGGATTCGCCAGCCGGGATGTGCACCACCTACCTTGGGGCGGTCCTTGCCCGCAGGCTGATCCGGGAGCATATGCGGGTGCGCGAGGCCCGTCTCGTCCGCCTCAACCCGAACGTCACCTTCAAGACACGGGGGAACGCAGCGGTGATGCTCGACGTGGATGGCGATCCCGGCCGTGCATTCGCGATCGCGTGCGCTCTTGTGGAAGAACTCGCAGACTTCCCGTGTGAGAATACCAATCCCGGTGTCGTGGTCACTGAACGAAAACCTGATACGGCATTTTACCGGAAAGCGGTCACCGACTTTTGTACTATAGAAGAGGCAGTTGCCCTCCTTGACGATGCCGGCGCCGAGTACCGGGGCTGGAAGAACCGGCGTGGCCTCATCGGGGCAACAGCAGCAGTGGCAAGCGAGCTTTTTGACCGGACGTCCGAGATCCTGGTATACCGCGAGCCGGCCCGGTTCAACACATCCCGCTCGGTTGACCGGCAGAGCCTGTTTGACGCCGAGGCCGCAACCTTCCCGCACACGTGGGATTCCGTTGATACGATCAACGATGTTGTGGTCTGCGTTCCGCACACGCCCGACCCGGTGCTGTTCGGCATCCGGGGCGAGAGCCCTCTGGCGGTAATGACGGCACGGCAGATGGTCAGCTCCGAAAAGCCGGGGCTCGAACAGATCTGGGTGACCAACCAGGGCACGGACGCCCACCTGCTTGCCGGCACCATCGGAGATTTACGTGAAGGGCTCTCGTACAGCGTCCGCGGGATGGTAGCAGATCCTCCGGAAACCGGCACGGGCGGGCACGTCTCTTTCACGATACAGGACGGTGGTCATGCAGCGCGGTGCATGGCTTACGAGCCGACCAAGAATTTCCGGCAGATTATCCGCCAGCTCATGCCGGGCGATGAGGTGATCGCAGTGGGCAGTTTCAAGAAAGGGAGCATCAACTTAGAGAAAATCCGGATCGTATCGCTCACCCGCCCGGTGATCACCCGGCCGCCACGCTGCACCGCGTGCAACAAGCGGATGACCAGCAATGGCAAGGGGAAGGGATACAAGTGTAAAAAGTGCACTGCCCGGTCAGACAACCCGGATGTACAGGAAATTCCCCGCACCCTTGGAACGGGATGGTATGAGGTGCCGCCGACTGCCCGGAGACATCTCGCCAAACCCCTCTGCCGGGGACTGCCCGGTTATTAAGATGACTGGCAACCGAACGGTCGCCCCGGTTGCTGAGGCGGAAGCCTTCGTGCGAGACCATTGTGCCGGGGCGAACCGGCGTATTGAATTATGATAACCAGGTTCCACTGGTGAACTGCCCTGTCGGATTTCTCCACGATCCTCCCGCATCCATGAAGCTCCCAGACCATCTCTTCCGGTATCTCCTCATTACCGCGATCATCCTCATATCCGGTATCACCGTTGTCCTCATCCAGACCGCCGTGGCAAACCCCGGTCTTGCGCCGCTCGATCCCGCAGCACTGCAGGCCCGTGCCGATTATCATACGAACACGGTCATGCCGTTCATGGCAAACGCGTTCCCGGGGCTCCTGTTCCTGAACGTTATCGTTGCGCTCTTCATCCTCATGGTCCCGCTCTTCGGGGTCTGGACCTGGTGGATCAGGAAGGATCTTCCCGATATGACAATCACGTTCATGAAGGGGACTGTCTGTCTCCTGATCTGGGCGGTTGGCCATAACTCGTTTACGAGAATTTACATCACCTACCGGCAGTTCTCATGGCAGATGATCGCAACCATGTACCTTCCCCACGGCTGGCTGGAGATGCTCGCCTTTGTCCTTGCCGGGACCTCCTCGTTCCTCTGCATCGATGCTCTCGGAACGTACCTGCAGGAAAACGGGAACTCGCACACGCTCCGTCCCAGGGACATCAGCCTATTTATGCTCGGCCGGATGTGGAAGCCCGGGCTCCTCATTTTTTTCCTTATGGCGATTGCTGCTGCTGTCGAATGCCGGGTGACGCCGGTGCTGCTCGAGTCGGCATTTGAGGCAGCGCTGCTGACAAGCGCGCGATAAAGAATGCCGGGAATTTTGGCTCTCCAAGGAAAACCCGGTTTTTCAGGGGGCAGGATTCCGCCTTCCTGCGCCAATATGTCCCCAGTTGGGACGGGGGGCATGAGGATGACCTGGATTCCGTTGCAGCTCATGCGTCGTCATCGCGATTGGGGAATGCTCCGGCGGCGGGGGTGAAACTCCCGGGAGCGTCAGAGTTTTTAAAAAATGAATTCTACGGAGCAGATCTTTTTATAGTAGCCGTAAAGCCATTTCCAGGTAGAGAGGATGGTGATAGTACCTTTTAGAAAGAACCAGGGTCCTGGTATCCCGATGATATCCCGTCATGGAAAAACGTGTGGGGAATTCCACCGGAACGACCGGAAGACGGCGTATTTTTTTTAGAAACGTACACGAAATCCACCGGATTCAAAAGAGAGGTGCGTGTAAAAACAGGATCCTCAAAAAAATCTGCTCTGTAGAAAGCATTGTAAAGTGATTAAATCGCCCCCTTGCGCCAGCCCTGCCCCCGTTGGGGGCTCATGGCGCATGCGATACCTTGGAATTATCTGTACAGTCCTCATTCAAAATTGACCAGGTAATACGGCGTTATCGCAATTCGGGGATGCCACAGCGGTGGGGGCGACGCCCCCAAGAGCGTCAGAATTACACGTAGGATTTCCTATGAAAATTGCATTAAACAAATGTGATTTTAGGATTTTTTACTCTCTCAATTATTTGGGATCACTACGTTCCATCTTTTCTCTATGGATAGCATCTCCAACTACAGCGGGTGACAGAATAACCTTCCTGCCCCGCCGTGCCCCGCGAGGGGCCCTGAGGCGGGTAGCCATCATAATTCTGGTCCTTGTTCTACCCGGAAAAATCACAGAAAATTCCCCTGCCCGCCGTTACGAAAAGAGGCCCTGAAACAGGGATCCCTGATACTCATGCGACCCTTCAACAATGTTCATCCTTCTGGTGCGAACTCATTGTTCATGCCTGTTTCTACCGGGCGGAATTTTTCTTTTTTCCGGCAGTGTTCCCGCAACAGGTTCCGGTTTTCCCAAAACGGGCATTAGGTGGCCGTTTTTTAAGATTCGTGATTCCTTTTACAACCGGGATGCTGATTCCACGAAAGCAATCTCCTCCATGGTCAGCCCGTACAGCTCGTACACCAGCGCATCGATCCGCACGTCCGTTGCATCGATCTCCTGCTGCACGAGCCGCCGCTCCTGGTCGGTTCCGGCCTTCTGTACATAATCGTGCAGCGAGAGGAGCTGGGCAACGAGGGCCACAATTTTTCCGTGACGTGTCTTGTCCGCGAGCTTCTCAAAGTCCGGCGTCATGAGGGGGAATTTTCCCAGGGTTGGATGATTCACGTGGAATCCGCGGCCGGTCTGCGGAAAGGTATGCGTAATGATGAACCTGCCAAGCGTTGAGTTCAGGACTGCTGCAAGAAAGGGATCGTTCCGGGGAATCGTCAGGAGCGTGCCCGTAATTGCATAGGAACCCTGTGGATCGTAACAGAATGCCGGGCACTGCTGGTAAGGAGAAAAAATGATCTTCGGCACGAGCTGATCCTGTTCCTCATTCTGTGCAAAAATTCCTGCAGGAGAGTCGTGGTCATCCATCCCATCTGCAGCACCGGGGCCCGGATCCATCTGTTTTGCAGCCGATTCGAGATATCCGGATACTGCACGGCACTTCCTGAGGTCCCGGGAATTTTTTATTGAGATAAGAAAATTCGCGGGTCTCGCCGGCACATACCGTCGGATATCGGCCGGCTGCAGAAGCGGAATAAAAAATCGCCGGCACCACCATGCGTTCTTTGTCAGATGATCTCTGGTCTCCGGATCCACGACCCGCGGGTTCTTCCGTATCCGGTGAATCCCTGCATCGATCTGGCCCAGAATATAATCATCCAGCAGGGTCCCTGCCACCTGTATTTTTTTTAAGAGGTCTGCTTCGCGCGTATCTTCAAGGTTCCAGCCCCCGTCACCGAGCGATCGCTGGTCGAGCATAAAATGCCGGGTGCCGGAAAAAGCGTTCTGCAGTGGTCCGGATCCACGCCCCTCCGGTGATATGATGAACGGCCGGGCCGGCGGCTGGTTCCGGAGAGAGAGGACATACACCTGCGCCGGGCCTTCCTGCAGGGTGCGGGTTCTGCCGGTGCCGGCGATCTTCTCAATCTGGGTGGCGAGGAGGAAGTGACGGAGAGGCCGGGCGTGCCGGGATCGCAGGAAGGTTGACGGGACGAGAAATGCAAGGAGCCCGCCCGGGCGGAGGAGCGAGATCCCTTTCTCAAGGAAGTAGCCATACAGGCCGGCCGATGGAGCATAGGTATCATAATGCATCTGGAAATATTCCTCCCGTGCCTGCACTGCAAACGGCCGGTACGGTGGCGGAGCCCCGACCAGCGCATCGAATCCGCCTTGAGCAATAATTTCAGGAAAGGTTGTAGTCCAGTCCAGCGGGTTCACTTTCCGGCGCTCCTCCGCATTGAACGGGTACACAGGTTTACCGGAGAAATAATCCGGCCCAATCAGTGCATTGCCGCACCGGATGGTTCTTGTCAGGCATGCACAGATGCCGGATATCTGATGGGGGGAGAGAAGTCCGGAGTCTGAGCACCGCTCTTCTTCGATGAATGCAAGCAGGAGAATAAAACGTGCTGCACACACGGATTCAGGATCGATATCCGTACCAAACACAGAGCTGCAGAGGATCGAGCGTGGAACACCGCCTTCCGGGTCCTGCCCGTTGGAAGGGATTTTTCTGCTGGCAAGGAACCGGAACGCTGCAAGGAGGAAGAGCCCGGCACCGCATGCCGGGTCGAGGATCCTGCGCGCCGGCCGGCCGTTGAATGCGGCATCCTCTGTCCCTTCACCGGCAATGGCAGATACCATATACCCGATAACGGCCTGCGGGGGAATATCCACAGTACCGGTATAGAGCAGTGCGGATTTGCCGGTTCGCTTCACCCGGTGACCTTCAGCCGCCTGTATCCTTGTTCCAAGGAAGTGCTCAAAGACCCGGACAAGTTCCTCCAGAGGAAGCCCGACAGTGGGCACGGGAACTTCCGGCCCATTCATCCGGATGAGCAGCTCACGAAGCGGCGCGTCAGGGGAGACGGGAACGACATGGGAACCACGGTGCCCGGTCTCAAGGAAGGCGTCCGGGCTGAGCCCGGCATCGGAACAGGCCCGCGCCATACGCCCGGCAATCCCGTCGCATTCGGAAAGGAGCGTGAGCGTTTCCGGTTCAACAAATCCGCACTCCTGGCCGGTCCGGAGAAAAAGGAGCTGGAGGAGTGATGAGACGATGGTGTAATTCAGGTCGGGATCGCTGACAGCATGATATTCACGGACCAGGTGGCGGGAGAGAAGATCCCGTGCAGCCTCAAGCGTGGTGAGAAGCGCCGTGCCCTGGGGGGACAGGCCTGCTGACATACTGAATTCGGATCCGATCGGTGCCGGCATTGAGATACTAATTGATTCGTATACCGATAACTTTGTAGCGTTCACGGTCCGGGGGAGTACTTTCCTGAACGGGGCGGGCTGGTTCACCATCACCGATCCCTCATCGTTCCCTAAAACACAGACACCAGACGGTACGATTTTTTAAAAAAGAGCATGGCTAAAAAAGAGTCTCCCGCTCGTTTATCGTTGTCGCTCGGTAATATAGCCCCTGATGGCGGTCAGGGTCGTCGTATCCATCAGTACAGAGAAATCGAGGTCCACGATAAAGACCGGGAACGCTCCGGCAAACGTACTGCGCCTCACGATGAAAATCTTTGATTCGAGCAGGAGCGTTCCGGTCTCGAGGGGATTTTCGCCCGTATCCGCTGTTCCGGACAGGGTTTCAGTCTCTGCATCCAGAAGGTCGTGGAGGGAATGTTCCTTGAAGTCAAAGAGCCGCTCTGCCATCGCCCTGCTGGTTATCCCATGGATGAAGCGGATGATGAAATACTGGCTGATCGCAAGGATGGCAAGCAGGATGAAGAGGTGCCCGAGTTCCTTCAGTTGCGACTGGTCCAGGAAGGCGTTCAGCGTCACGCCCGGCAGGTAGATGATGGTGGTTAAAAACAAAAATATTGCGAGCAGGAAGCCGAACAGGAACATGGCGGTAACGAGTTGTGGCGGAAGGTTCTGCCGGTGGAGCCTCCTTTTCACCTGTTCCACTTTTTTTACATAGGTTGTTGAGAAGGGTTCCATCTTCCAGACCAGCAGGTAGAAGATGACGATGATGGCGCACTGCGTGATGACAATGGCCGTTGTCATGAGCGGAAGCCCCTGGGAATAATGGACGAGCGTGAATGCAATGTCAATGGAGAAGATAAGGCCGATCCCCAGCGAGAGTGCCCGGCTGTTCATGAAGAGCGCGTTGATGAACAGCCGGGTAAACCGGGTTGTTCCTGAGGTTACCCCGATCTCTTTGAGCCATGCCTGGAGCCGCGAGAGGTCTGCTGCCGGAAGGTTGGTTTTTTTAAAATTTGTCGGTATAATCAGGGTGATAAAATAGAACATGTTCAGGTAGAAGCTGGCCGCTATGAAAAGCCCGAAATAATCAGACCGGGTCAGGAAAAAGATCCCGTTGATGAGCAGGCATACAAGGAGAGTAACAAGGTGGATTCCCCCGGGACTGTGGGGTGTCATCAGGTCCGCACGGCTCTTCTGCACACCCGCTAATTCATCCCGGATCACCTGTCTGAGTGGAGCATCCACCGGGATCCCTGTATTCATCATGCCTGCAGTCAGTGTTCTCACCCGGAAATTCCGGTTCACTATTGTTGATCTCCGGGGCATTAAACGATAGTACTTCTGGTCCAGGCAGTACATCAGGACGGTTACGGTTTTTTCTGTTCTGTAAAAATCATTATAAAGTTATTAAATCGCCCCCCTTGCGCCAACCCTGCCCCCGTTGGGGGCTCATGGCGCATGCGATGCCCTGGAATTATCTGTAACGTCCTCATTCAAAATTGACCAGCTCATACGGCATTATTATAATTCGGGGATGCCACAGCGGCGGGGGTGAAGCGTTAGAATTGTACGAAGGTTTTCCTATGAAAATCGAATTAATTCAGAGAGAATAATGGGGGTTGAGACCCCATACCCCCAGTTATGATAGTTGCCGCCGCCCCCGACGGGGCGCCCCCGCGGCGGATCAATTACCGGGAGCATTTTGGAAAATACACAAACTGCCCCGCCGTGCCCCGCGAGAGGCCCTGAGGCGGGGAGCCCTCATATCTGCAATTTTCATGATTCCATTGCGAACTGATAAAGTTCATGCCCGTTTCTCCAGAGCAGTTTTTTCCTGAAACACAGTTATCTTTAAAGAAAACCAATATCCCTGCAATAATTCCGGGGAATGTATGACACAACCTTGCGAGATGCCGGTCACCCAGCTCCATGTGAGCAAAAAGATGACGGTGAACGAACTGGTGGAGGCGATGGGAAGGGCCGGCGCCTACAATGGCGGATCGCTTGCCCGCGCCGCAGACATCTGGGAGCAGATGCTCCGGGAACAGGGAACGACGAAGTTCTTCGGGCTTGCCGGCGCGATGGTGCCGGCCGGCATGGGCGGGATTGTCTCCGACCTGATCAGGGAAGGCCACATCGATGTACTCGTCTCGACCGGTGCCAACCTGACCCATGACATCATCGAGGCGATCGGGTGCCGGCACTTCCACGGCACGGCCTTCTGCAATGACATCGAACTCCGGCATGACGAGATCAACCGCATCTATGATGTCTACCTCCCGAACGAGGCCTTCGAGCACTTCGAGGAGTTCATGCAGGGTGTATTCGGCGAACTCGAACCGGGCTCCACGATCTCAATCTCCGGCCTTCTCGAGCATATCGGGAAGCACGCGAAATCCGGCATCCTCCACACCGCTGCCCGGAACGGGGTCCCGGTGTACAATCCCGCGGTGCAGGACTCGATGATAGGCCTCCAGTACTGGCTCTTCTCCCAGACGAACAAGGTGACCGTCGATGCCTTTGCCGACATGCCGGCGCTGATGGACCGGTGCTTCACCGCAACGAAAGCCGGTGCCATGCTCGTGGGCGGCGGGGTGCCGAAGAACTTCATCCTCCAGAGCATGCTGATGACCCCGAACGGGTTCAGCTATGCGATCCAGCTGACCGGGGACCGCCCGGACCTTGGCGGGCTCTCGGGCGCAACGCTGGACGAGGCCCGGTCGTGGGGCAAGATCACGGAAGAGGCACAGGCAGTGACCGTGTACGGCGACGCTACGATCACCCTGCCCGTGCTGGCTGCGGCTGTCATGGAGCGGCTCCACCATGGCTGAACTGATCCTCGCGCTGGACGTGACCGAAAAAAAGCAGGCGCTGAAAATTGCCCATGCCTGTGCTCCCCACCTTGATGCGATCAAGCTCGGCTACCCGCTCATACTCTCCTGCGGGCTTGCTGTTGCGGAGGAACTCGACCCGCTTGACCTCCCGCTCATCGCTGATTTCAAGGTCGCCGATATCCCGAACACGAACCGGCTGATCGCCGGGCAGGTGTTTGACGCCGGGTTCTCTTCCCTTATCTGCCATGGCTTTACCGGAAAAGATTCGGTGCAGGCCTGTGTCGATGTAGCCGGGGACTATGGCGGGGCCTGTTTCGTGGTTGCCGAGATGAGCCATCCCGGGGCACCCTTATTTTTCCATGGCGGTGCCGCAGAGAAGATCGCGGGCCTTGCCATGGAATGCGGGGCGGACGGGATCATCGCCCCCGCCACCCGCCCGGAGCGCGTGAAGGTACTGCGGAAGATTGTCGGGAAGCGGAAGATCCTCTCACCGGGCATTGGTGCACAGGGCGGGGATGCGGCAGCCGTTGCAGCACTCGCAGACGGGATCATTGTCGGCCGCGCGATCTACGAGGCAGAAGACCCGGCAGCAGCTGCCGAAATGTTTGCACGCGTCCGCACCGGATAATCCCGGAAGCAGGGATCCGGGGCCGTTACCGGCAATATCCAGGCAGCGGGAACCGATCTGGTGCGATCCGGCACAGGGGAATAATTACGCCCTGATCCCATAACCGGCCCTGATATTTACCCTGATTGTATTGTTGTATTTAAATGACGGGCTTTTTGCGGCCAGATCTGAATATGCGCGCTTTTTTATCCATGAAATCGCAGTCCACCGAACCTGCTGGTTCTAAATATTTATTAATGACCTGTGCAATGTTATAGTATGGATTGGACAGCAGAACAGAGGAAAATAGCAGATAAATATAAGAATCTGGATGATATTCCGGAAAAGGAGCGCAAATACAAGTGCCATACCTGCCACCTTATTGTAGATGAAAATCCCTGTCCCAACTGCGGTGAGACGCACCTTGAACTGATGTGCCCGCTCGATCACTGCCACTGCAACCACGAGATCATCTCGGGCATCGAGTACTGCCCGCTCTGCGGGCAGGCGGTCTGCCCCGAGTGCGGTTCGCACGATGTGGTGCAGGTCAGCCGCGTCACCGGGTACCTGCAGGACGTTTCCGGCTGGAATGCCGGCAAACAGCAGGAGCTCAAGGATCGCATGCGCTATTCCATTGCATGAGATATTATACCGAATCCGATACTCTTTTCGTCCGCGGGTCGTTCCGCGCTGCAAGCACCGGCATCAACGGCGGCATCCGCACGGTCTCCACGCTCCTGAACCATACCGCCGGATCGGTCCCGGATCCTGAGGACGCGGCAAAGAAACTCGGGATCGCGGCGGCCGGCGCTGGTATCGGAGGGGATTATTTCGGTCTCCTGACAATGGTTCCGGCCGGCCAGGCCTGCGTGCTCCAGTACGATTTTATCACGGTCTTCATCACGGCCGGGATCCGTCGCGAAGGGCCCGAAGGTGCCGGGAGTATCAATATCCTTATCAACAGCAGCGAGGGATTGAGCGATGCGGCACTCCTTGAGACCATTCTGGTCGCGACCGAGGCAAAGACCGAGGCCCTGCTGGCGCTCGACCTTCCGCTGACCGGGACACCGGCCGATGCGGTCATTGCTGCGTGCGAAGGTGAGACGAGCCATCGGAATGCCGGCCGGATGACAGACGCAGGAAAGAGGGTGCGCGAAGCAGTGCTCCACGGCATCCCGGAAGCACTCACGCGCCACGACAGGGGAGTGAAGGCCGACCGACCGGCATTCTTCATCTTCAGCCGGTTCCGGGGCGAGCACTGGGTCCCGTGGGTTCCGGAGAACTGCCCCTATTACCCCTGCCATTTCGAAGGGCAGTCCTGCGATTTCTGTTACTGCCCGTTCTATCCCTGCCGGGACGAGAGTCTCGGGCAGTGGGCGGAGAGTTCAAACGGGGGCCGGGTCTGGAACTGCGCATGCTGCACCCTCCTGCACGAACCGGAGGTTGCCGCGTACCTGAAAAAATATCCCGGGGCATCCCGCGGGGAGCTGCTGCGTCTTGCAGAACAGATAAAGAAACAGTAAGTCCATCACCCCGAAAACTTTTTCCGGCTTTGTGACAGAAGAGTGATTCAGTTCTTCTGACCTTGAAGAACATATCTGAAGACAAAAAAATACGAAAATCTTCTGTTTTAGTCCAGTCCGTAAGGACTGGCGAAAAGAGTTGTGGAATTATTCCTTGATGCCAAGTGCCTTGAGAAGCTCAGGAAGGGGAATGCCGTGTGCCTCGGCAGCCTGCCGGATGGTTTCGCCACGGGCGATGGCGCAGCCGACACAGCCCATACCGAACTTGAAGAGGGCCTCGGTAGACTCGGGCTTGGCCTTGAGGAGATCGTAAATGGTACTGTCTGCGGTTATTTCAGTCATAGTGATCTAGGTTAGCTCCGGGTCTCATAAACCTCACCATCGCGGCGATGAAAAAACTGATCCGACACTTTCACTACACATGCTTACACTATATAGTCAGGAAAAAACCGGAAGGATAATTGGAGATGTATGAACATGGATTATTCCGAAGCAGCAGAAAGAATCTCCCGAAAGTTTTCAAAGAGCGGACAGGCAGTCGACCTAAAAAAGATCGAGGGCAAACTCCGCAGGCTTGTGGATGAATTCGGGGTGCAGCCGCAGGAAGCGGAACGCAGCGTGACCAATGAACTCAATAAGGAGTTCAATATCCCCACAGCGGGCTCCGGCGGCAGCGCCGGAAAGAGCGGGGGCGGAACCGAGCAGAAGAAGATCGCTGACGGGGTGCCCGGGGACTGGGTCACCATCGAGGGAAAGGTGGTCGCACTCTCGGCACCGGTCTCGCCGTCCATTGCACAAAATGGCATCATTGCCGATGAGTCGGGCGCGATCCGGTTCGTTGCATGGGCAAAATCCAATGCCCCGGCCATGGCCGAGGGGTCGTGGTACCGCATTGAGTCCGCGGTGGTGGACGAGTTCAAGGGGATCCCCAACCTGAAGATCCACTCGGGTACCACGGTGAAGGAGATCAGCGAGGACCGCTCGCTCATTCCTGCGCCGGTGCCCGTCAAAGACCTTCATCCCGGTATCGCCGGTGTCCGCGCCAAGGTTATCCAGGAGTGGGACGCAACCCACGACCGGATGCTCCAGTCCGGCCTGCTGGGCGACGAGAGCGGTACGGTCAAGTTCGTGATCTGGAAGGAACCGGGAAAGGAGAAACTCACGGTCGGGGCCGTATATACCATCTTCTATGCCCAGGTCGACGAGTTTAATGGCCGGCTCTCCCTGAACCTGACCACGGCAACGGTCATGAAGGAAGATGGTGATATTCCGGTGAGCGGCGGTGAGGCCGCGGTCCGGGGTTCCATCGTGCATATCGCGCCCGGCTCCGGTATCATCAAGCGCTGCCCGGTTGAGGGGTGCAACCGTGCCCTTTCCCGCCAGAACTACTGCCCCATCCACGAGATCCAGCCCGGGTTCGTGTATGATCTCCGGATCAAGGGCTGGCTTGATGACGGGGAGAAGACCCATAACATCCTGCTCCAGCGCGACGCCGTGGAATCGCTCACGGGGATCACGCTCGATGCCGCAAAGGAGATCGCCGAGAACAACCCGCTGGGCATGGATGAGGTCTTCCTCCGGATGCGGGATGCGGTACTTGGCCGGTATATTGTCTGCAAAGGGCGTGAGATCGACGGCCGCCTGCTGGTCAACACGTGCGAGCGGGTGAAGTTCGATTCAGGCGAACATGCTGCCCTGCTGAACCGGGCGGGGGGTGCATCATGAGCACGAATCCCCGGGACATGCCGAAGCGGGAGGGGGCGTTCGAGCGGGAACCGGCACGCCGGATCTTCGCGTCCGAGCTGCGCGAGTGCCGGTACCAGTTCAAGGATGGCGAGGACGAGAAGAGCCCGACCTTCGTCCTCCTCCCGACGGGAGAGCGCTCCAACCGGGTCTTTCTGGTCGGCACCCTGACTGAGAAGACCCGGCAGGGAGAGCAGAATATCTTCTACCGGGGCCGCGTGGTTGACCCGACCGGCACCTTCTTTGTGATGGCCGGCAGCTACCAGCCCGAGGCCATGCAGCAGCTCGCCAGGATCGAGCCCCCGCAGTTCGTGGCGGTCATCGGCAAGCCCAACCTGTACCAGAAGCCGGACGGTGCGTTCATGAACTCCGTTCGGGTCGAGTCGATCACGGTCGTGGACAAGGAGACCCGCGACCTCTGGGTGCTGGACGCGGCGAAGCAGACGCTGGACCGCATCGACGCGTATACGGACAGTACTTCGCCAGATGTCATCAAGGCAAAGGAGCAGTACCCGAACATCGATCCGGCCGTGTTCCGCCGCATTGCATACGATGCACTGGCGCAGATCAAGATGTAATTTTTTTTAGATGGTGATTGATTACCGAGAGCCATCTTATTAAAAATAGGTGAGTAATGCAAAAATTATGGATCCATCAAATTCCTCACTGATTACTCTGGGGGCTGATACCCCCATACCCCGATAATGAGGGGGCCCCCCAAAAAAACGGCGCCCCGCGGCGGCTTCAATCCGGATACCTTGAACCGGCGACCGCTTATTCCGTTTAAGAAAGCAGGTAATATATCGTCATCGCAATTTTGGGGATGCCGCAGTGGCGGGGGCAGAGCGTAAGCGAAAGCCCCCGAGAACGTTAAGAAATTTTTGCTCTGTAGAAACGCACATGAACGGGAGTTCACACTCAAACCATGAAAATCGGCAAAAGAATGTGGAGATTACGAGGGTTCCCCCCCTCAGGGCCTCTCCGAGGCACGGCGGGGCAAGACGGTTCAATCTCCCAGATTTCTTTAACCGTCCGGAACCCCGCCGCGGGGCGCCCTTTTTGGGCGGCGGGCGTTCATCGCAACAGGGAGTATCGGGATCAATCCCCATAATCGATCCCTAAAAGGAAGCGATTTTCATGGGAAATCATTGGATATTAACGCTCTCGGGGGCTCCGCCCCCGCCGCTTGGGCATCCCCTGGATGCGATTAAGCCGTATTACCTGTATACATTCGCAGGGAAATTTTCTGTACAGATATTTCCGAGGCATCGCATGTGCCCCGCCCCCAACGGGGGCTGGCTGGCGCAAGGGGGGCGATAAAATTCCAGAAAATAGGTTTTCTACAGAGCAGAAATTTTCATTCAGGAAATTCTCAATTAAGGAAATCCCTGTTATTATTATTGGTGGCTTTTGTTGAGGAATCACCTATTTTAAATAAATTCCCGGAAAACGCCTCTGACCAATGAATATTATTTTACATCGGCCACCATTTGAAACCGGACCCTGGAAATTCTGGTTCCGACCCGGATTTCAGGCAAACGGGAAACAGCCCCGGTGAGTACCGGTAAGGTCGGGAGTCTGTTGCGTTGTCACGATTGTCATCGGGTCTCATCGTTGGGCGTATCATCGTTTGTTCCGTTGTCGATAGAGTTGTCTCCTCCGTTCCTGGTCTGGCTCGTGTCGTTGAACCGATTGCCGAAAAAGCCCGGAACACACCCGTCGCCCGATACAATTGAAGAAAAAGAAAGGATTAATTATTGTTGCCGAAGATTTTACTCCTATGTCAATTTCCCGGCGCTCTTCGTTTTTTTATCTCATTCTTTTCCTTTTGGGAGTGTTGCTCCTGGCAAGCGGATGTCTGACAGAACAACCCTCCGGGAGCATGTCTGGCATCACGCCCGCGGCTACCCCTTCCCTGACGTACTATACCGAACAAAATCCGCCCTATAACTATGAGGAGAACGGAACCCTGCGGGGAATCTCCATCGATCTCCTTGAAGCGATTACGGAGAAGATGGGGAAGAACGTGACCCGGGACCAGGTGCGCCTGGTTCCCTGGAACGAGGGATACCAGACTGCCCTTACCGGGAACAATACCATGATCTTCGTCATTGCCCGGATACCGGCGCGGGAGAACTCCTTCAAGTGGGCAGGCCCCCTCCCTCCAATTGTCACGGTCGTCTTTGCTCGATCAGACAGCGGGATTGTCATCAACAATCCGGAAGACCTCCAGGGCTACCACATCGGCGCAGTCACTGATGATGCAGCTGTCCAGCAGCTGCGGGATATCGGAATAAACGAGACCCGGCTGGTACAGGAACCGGATGCATCCATGCTGGTAAAGCGGGCTCTGAACGGAGAGATCGACCTTTGGGCGGACTCGGAAGTTTCGGGTCAGTATACCGCCCGGCAGGTAACGGGTAATACCTCCACGTTCCAGGTTGTTTACACGTTTTCGGATATCCCGATCTACTACGGATTCAGCAGGGATGTGCCGGATGCAACCGTACAGGCATTCCAGAAAGCCCTGGACACCCTTAAGTCCGAGAAAGATTCTGCCGGTCTCAGCACCTACGATCGGATAATACAGCAGACACGGGCAACGGGTTTGCCCCCTGCACCGCTGACATACTACACCGAACAGAACCCGCCCTTCAACTACATGGAGAACGGAACGTTACAGGGTATCGGCGTCGATCTTCTCGAAGCGATCACCGGGGAAATGGGCCAGAAAGTGCTGCGGGATCAGGTACATCTGGTTGCGTGGCCTGACGGCTACCAGGCAGCCCTCACCAGGAATAATACCGTGCTCTTCACCGCCGCCCGGCTGCCTGCCCGGGAACAGTCGTTCAAGTGGGCCGGACCGGTCTATCCTTACACCAATGTCCTTTTTGCCCGGCAGGATCGGAATATCACCATCAGGGGCCCTGAAGACCTGAAAGGGTATCGTATCGGGGTCATTCCCGATGACATTGCCGGTACGCAGCTCAAGGCGCTCGGGATCGATCAAAGCCAGTTCGTGCTGGAGACCAATGCCTCCGTTCTGGTTGCCAGACTCGAGAGCGGCGAGATCGATCTCTGGGGCTACCAGGAGGCCGCTGGCTGGTATTTCATTGATCGGGTAACCGGAAACACCAAAACTTTTACCAATGTCTATACCCTTCCCTCGCTCGAAGGCTATTATGTGTTCAATAATGATGTTCCCGATGCAACCGTCCAGTCCTTCCAGCGGGCTCTTGACAAGGTGAAAACCGTGAAAGACCCTGCAGGCAGCACTACCTATGAAAGGATAGTACGGAAGTACGTTCCTTCCACCGGCACGTGACCGGTTACCATCGTAACTCCCTTTTTTCCTGCAGGCACATTCACAGAATGGGAACATGAGGAAATTCTTCATTGGTGGGCATCTTAAAATCGGAGGCTTTGTAGAAAACCTTTTTTTTCGGAAATTATTCTCCCCCTTGCGCCAGCCCTGCCCCCAATGGGGCGGGGGCGCATTGCGATTGGACGAGTTAGGTTAACCGGTAATACGTCAATATCGCAACAGGGGGTGCCTCAGCGGCGGGGCGAAGCCCCGAGAGCGTCATTAAAATTTCAAATGATTTCTACAACGCCAAATCGGACATTATTTAAAAAAAACTCACGGTAAAAGTCTTTGAACTTTGTATTTTTGTGTTAACGTCTGAAAACGCGCATTTGTTTTTATTTTAAATTTTCATCAGAGTTCTTCAACATGCTCTGGTTACTTTTACCGAATCTGGAATGGAACGTCTTAAGGAAAAATCGAGGATATTCAAGGATAACATCTGAAGGTGGGATATCAATGTCGTATAGTATACTGGGCAAACCCTTATCGTCCCTTTGTTCCTATCACTCACCGATCTGTATGGAGCCAAAGGAACTGAATGCATTGATCAAGGACATTGACACGAAAGTGCTCAAGGAAGAAGCCAGGAAACTGGGCTGTAAACTTGGCCGCTGCCCGACAAAGTCGAGCATCGCAAAGCTGCTGCCGGAAGAGACCCTGAAAAAACTGGCAAAAAAGTGAGCGGTCGCCTGCAGGAGTGAAGAGCCCCCGGTATCCGCATCTCCAGCCGCGCTGATGACGTCAGTATCCGTCAGTATACCTCAATAAGTCCGCTGCTTTTCCCCGTCAGCGAACGGCCGCCCTGCGGGGTTACGGCAAAGGTGTTCTCGATGCCGACAAGGCCGACCTTCGGGATCCCTTTCTTGGGCTCGAGGGCAATGACCATCCCCTCCTCGAGCGGTTCATCAAAACCTTCCGCAATCACCGGCGTCTCATCGATCCAGAGCCCGATCCCGTGACCGAGGAATTTCACCCGGTGCTCGCCGAACCCCATGAAGTTCTTCAGAAATTCCGGTTCCAGGTCTGCCATTATATTCCGGTAGAGCTCGGACGGGACAGCACCCGGCCTGAGCATGGACGCCAGTTCGTCCTGGATGTCCACGCAGCGCAGGTGCGCCTCGATCGCTTGTTCCGGGATGGGTTTTCCGAACATGTATGACAGGGTCTTGTCGGTCTGGTAGCCCTTGTACCCGCACCCGATGTCGACGACGACAAGGTCCCCTTTCCGGAGTTTCCGTTCCGGGTTCCCCATCTGGGGGACCGACGGGTGCATGCCGGCAACGCCGCCGGGCGTGTCCACGCAGACCGGGCAGATGGTGCTCGTGCCGAACCCGATCTCGCCGAGCACCATCTCGTTGAACCCGCCGAAGCGGATGATCCCCTGGTGCCCCTCCGTCATCATCCGGGAGTACAGGTCGCAGTAAAAGGTGATCTCGTCGATTCCCTCGGAGAGCATCCCGGGCACCTGATCCTCGAGCACGCGGCGGTGGATCTTCCCGGCATGTTCCATCAGCGCAAGCTCGTACCGGCTCTTCACCGCCCGGACCGCGGAGACCACCCCGTCCACCGGCCTCACGTCGGTGAACGGGAGATGCTTCTGCATCCGCTTCAGCTGGGAGATCGGCACGAGGTCGGTCTCGAGGTACACGGTTGACGGGAGCCGTCCCATGCCGGCGGCAATGTCCCGGTAACTCCGCATCTTCCGGATATCCGGAAAGAGCGACTCCCCGGTAGCCCGCTCGTAGCTCTGCCGGACCCAGAAGATCGCTTCGCCGCCCTGCGGGATCACGAGCAGGCCGTCCTGCATCGTGCCCGTGAAGTAGTAGAGGGGGATCTTGTCGGTGATGGCGGCAAGTTCCCAGCCGGGCTGTGTCTTGTCCATCCGGGCCCGGAAGCGGTTCAGGCGGTCAGTGAGTTCGGTGAGCGGGACTTTCATGCTGAGAAATTTAGGGCTGGAAGGGATATTAAGGGTGGGGAAATGCAGAGAGATTTGCTGGTAATCGTTTGTAAAAATTAAAAAAAATCAGTTATGATGGAATAGAGGAGAGAGGAGGCACAAAGTTGCACGTTACTGAGACCTGCCCGCCGGGAGTTATCACCATTCTCGCATCCTGAGTGAAATAAAACATACCTGTTTCGGTATTTACATAGCCGCAAATCACCTTTTTATTTACTACTGCTTCTTTGGGAAAGAGCGGAGGATACGGAAGAACGCCTTTACAGGATATCATCCCGATTTCGTTCTCATTCATTGTAAACACCTGAATTGAGGATGCTGTTACATGACCATAATCCGTCCAGAAATTACAGCCCTCATCAGTCACGACAACTGCAGGTTTCGCCGCAACGGGTAGTATCAGTGCCAGCAGCAGCAGCCCTCCCAGAACCCATACAATTTTTTTCATGGTTCTCAACCCTCATTATTCCCGGGGTGGGTTATCCGGAACGAATCGCGCCGAAATCCCCCCAGATACAGGTACTGGACGAAAAAATTAGTTAAATGTGTCGAAACCCCGTCATTGT
>DAPW01000019.1 GCA_002502245.1 Methanoregula sp. UBA154 | reverse complement strand
GGATCTGCATGCATACTTTTTTTGGAAATTAAGCCTGTGGCGAGATTTGAACTCGCGGCTTCTTCCTTACCAAGGAGGCACACTGCCGGGCTGTGTCACATAGGCACTGGTTTTGGAGATTCTGCAGCGGCCTGGTCTGGGAAAAGTTACTGCGGATTGCCCCTGACAGGTTGCTTAACAACGTTGTGAGTACTCCCTATAAAACATTGCGGAAAGATTGCGTTAAACCAGAAAAACCTCATCTGAAAAGATCCCGGAAACGCACGGGAGATTCGGTGATCGCGCCTGCCGGATATTTTCTGCAGCGCCTTTGACAAAAAAATGTTCCCTGGAAAAAACCGGGAACATCACTGTTTCATGTGCACGTCCATCTGGGGAAAGGGGATCTCGATGCCTTCTTTTTCAAAACGCTCGGCGATGCGGCAGTTGATCGCGTCCCTGACTTCCTCGGGGAGATTGTATTTCCGCGCCCAGACCCGGAGGATAAAATTGAGGCTTGAGTCGGCAAACTCGGTGAAAAAGACCGTTGGTGCCGGGTCTTCGAGGAGGTAGTCGGTATCCTGTATCGCGGCATGGGCGACCTCAAGAAGGATCGTTTTGACCCGCCGGGGATCGGTCCCGTAGGCAACCGATACCGGTATGGTTATCCGTAACTTCGGGTCGGGTTCGGAATAGTTGGTGATGATATTCGTGGTCAGCTTGTTGTTCGGGATGGTGACAATCTGGTAATCCAGGGTCTTTATCCGCGTGCTGCGGGTGCCGACCGACAGCACGTCCCCGTAATAATCTTCCACCTTGATGCGGTCGCCGACCTTGAACGGTTTGTCGACGGTGATGATGGCGCCGCCAAAGAAGTTGGAGATGAAGTCCTGGGCTGCCAGTGCAATGGCAATGCCAGCGATGCCGGCACCGGCAATCAGCGGGGTGACATCGATGTCAAAGACGCTGAGGATGGCTAGGATTGCCGCAAACCAGATCACATACCGGATAACCAGTTCCAGCAGGTCAACGAGCCGGTCATCCATGTCGGTGTCTGATTTCTCCGCATACCGGCGGCCATAGATATGGATGATGCTGTGAAGAAACGTTGCAAGGATCCATGCACTGATAAGAATGTAGAATGCCTGGGCATAGGCAGGATCGAGGATCCAGTGCAGGCTTTCCGGAAGAATATCGAACAGGGTAACCCCGTAATAAAGCGCAAGCACGATGATGGTGACCTGGACCGGCGTACCTATCGCGGCAATGAGGATGTCGTCCCAGTAGGTATCGGTCTTCCCCGCCCTCGATTCCAGCCAGCGGACTGCCCGCCGGGCAAGGAAGGCCAGTATGATTCCGAGCAGGAAGGTGAAGGCTGCAAGGATATAATTGACTCCGGGTCCTGATAGTCCGAGATCCATACACGTACACTTATGTTATCGTAAAATTAATACTTTTGAATCTTTTATGGCGACGGGAAAAGAGATTGCCCGGAAACTTCACGGGATGGTGGACCGGGATATGACGTTCATGCATATCTGCGGCACGCACGAGGCGGCGATCGCCCGGACCGGACTGCGCAGCCTGCTCCCGGAGCAGCTGAAGATCGTCATGGGGCCGGGCTGCCCGGTCTGCATCACCCCGCAGGGGGAGATCGATGCAGCCCTTGACCTTGCGACCAGAGACTGTATCGTCGCCACCTACGGGGATCTCCTCCATGTCCCCGGGTCGCAGGGGTCACTGCAGTCCTGCGGCGGGGATGTACGGATCGTGCAGGGGATCCACAAGGCCGTGGAGATCGCAGAGAAGACCGACCGGGAGGTGGTCTTCATCTCGGTCGGGTTCGAGACCACCGCCCCGACCGTTGCCGCGATGCTCCTTGCAAAACCCCCGGAAAACTTCTCGATCCTCTCCTGCCACCGCATCGTCCCGCCGGCCATGAAGTGGCTGCTCGGGCAGGGCGAGGCACAGCTCCACGGCTTCATGCTCCCGGGCCATGTCTGCACGGTCATGGGGTACGAGGAGTACGAACCGTTCCCGGTCCCGCAGGTCGTGGCCGGGTTCGAGGCGGAGGATATCCTCCTTGGCCTGCTCATGCTCGTGCAGCAGGTGAAGGAAGGAACGCACCGCGTGGACAACGCCTACCCCCGCGCCGTCAGCCGCGAAGGGAACGTGAAGGCAAAGAAGATCATGTACGAGGTCTTCGAACCTTCGGATGTTGAGTGGCGCGGTTTCCCGGTCATCCCCGGCTCCGGCCTCCGGCTCAGGAAGGAGTTCGGGCAGTATGATGCCCAGAAGAAATTCGGGATCGAGTTCAAACACGTAACCAAGCACTCGGCCTGCATGTGCGACAAGATCCTCCGGGGGCTTGCCCAGCCACCGGACTGCAGGCTCTTCGGGAAGGTCTGCAACCCGAGAAAGCCGGTCGGCCCGTGCATGGTCAGCCACGAGGGAGCGTGCAAGATCTGGCACATGTATCAGACAAAGAAGGACTGAGCGTTCAAAGATCCTTTTTATCAGGAACCCGGGCAGCCTCCCGGTTTTTCCGGGGTTTCATGTGTTTTACTATACCGCAGGTAAATTCAGGAGGCCGGGATCTGGATCATCCTGAAAAAAAGAGAGGTGAGTAACTTTTCAGATCCATTTGCCGGACACCAATTTATTAGTGCCTGCACCCCAATTGATTGACATGGTCGGATTCCTGGGCTACCCGCTCAGCCGGAGGTAGAACGTCTGCGTCGACGGCCGGAACACCGATATTCGATACTCCCCCGCTCGTCACCCCCATCGTCACCGGTTTCACACCACCGTCTTCATTCCTATCCGGTTTGATACCATCCGGTTTGACACTATCCGGCTTATCATCCATGCTGACGATATCCGGCACATCATCATCCTCTATCACCTCCAGGGAATCCGGTTGCACGAAATACCGGTACCAGTGCCGGTCCGGCCCCCGTACCCAGAGTTCCCGGAAGATCTCCGCCGTTACGGTAACAGACCGGAGGGCTGCAATATCATTCCTGCAGGAATGCTCGATCTCCTCCACCGTAAAGCCCGGGTACTTCAGCCGTCTCACCCGGATAAGGCTGATCCGGTTGCCGCTGCAGGTCACGAAATGGAACGGGAGTTCTCCGGCTGGTTCTAGTACAAGGACCAGACAGCCCCGGGCTTTTGCTTTCCGCCCGGCCTCGCCGATTGCCACGTGGGGCGGGTGTCCCCGGGTCATCGGGCATCACCATTCCTGTTCGCAGATTCCACGCACCCGGTCGTGCCCAACCCGCTTCCAGCCGGATCCTGTTGCCCGCTGTTTCCGGTCTCAACCGGAATCTGCAGCTGCCGATCCTCAGGCACTGACTGTCCGGGTGTATGCCCGGCTTTCTGTTCTTCATTCAATACATTGGCCGGCCTGGATCTCTTTCTGNNTTTCGCCCGCCCCGGCCAGTGCCTGCCGGGCCGTGTGGCAGATACCCATAGGTCCCCTTCATATAAATGCTTGTATTAATAACAGAAAATCTCGGGAAACACAGCCCATTTGAGGCAATACAGGCCTGAATGACGGCAATTTTGGGTTATTTCCAAGGTACCTGAAATGTTCCGCAGGCGATTAGTGGGCCCGGACAGATCGGCGGTTGCAGGAAAATCCCGAGCTTTCATGCCCGGCAGCCATGAGTATCCTGCTATTCCTTCTGTTCCGCTGCGGGAGATGCAATAAAGGGGAACCTCATGATCCTCGTACAGGTAATCTAGTTCACCCTCTTTTCGGGGAGATTGTTTCTTCGGTGGACATTTTTAAGTATTTTAGGCCATGTTCTACCTGTCCACCGGGACAGAAAACCTAGGATTTGCCAAGGGGTGAACAGCAGGTCACTGCGGAGAATGAAGAAAGGGATTCACTGCGGGGTTCGGGCGCTCCCCGGGGACCTGAGCCGTACTCTGATGGTTCCTGCATGAAAACTTGACACTTCTCCAAGACCTGACCCCTTGATCGGGCCGGGCCGCCGGGAAAAAACAGTCTCCTGTTTTTTTCACGATCTGTACCAAAGCTCACCCCAATGTTCCCTTGCAGGAGGTGCAATAAAGGGGAATCTCATGTCCGTCGTCCCGAGCCCGATTCCCTGTGGCTTCCCTTTCATCATACCAACGACGTGACCGGCTGTTCACCGCACGGAATTTTCCCGGTGTTTTGCCCGGCCGACAGGCTGAAGACTCCAGGATCAGCACTCCTCCGAGCTGCTTCCCTTTCATCATACCAACGACGTGGCCGGCTGTTCACCGCACGGAATTTTCCCGGTGTTTTGCCCGGTGGACAGGCTGAAGATCGCCCGGAAGACCCCAAAATGTCCACGGGGACAATGATCTTCATGCAAAACGCACTTCCCGGCAAACGGGGGCAGCAGAGCGGTAAAAAATATTGCTCTTTCCTGCCATCCCGGCAGGGGAACAGGAGGAAAACCAGGGTACCGTGAAGCACCGGACCCGGTGGTACCGGGTTTTCTGGTCTGCAGAAACAGACATGAACGTGATTTCACACCGGCACGATGAAAATCAAAAAAGACATCATAATTTTCACGAAGGCCCCCCGCTTCAGGGATTTCCCGGGTAAGGCGGGAGGGAGGGGTTTTCCAGCCTTCATTTTTCCAGATTATGAATACCCGGATTCAGATATGTTCCCAGGGATCCCGAACTATGATTGCTCCCCGCCTCAGGGGCTCTCCGAGCCACGGCGGGGCAGTGCCGTGTTTTTCAGATATGCTTATTGTCCCTGATCCGCCGCGGGGGCGCCCCGCCGGGGCCGGCGGCAACTATCATAATCGGGGGTGTGGAGGTCTTGAGCCCTCATTATTCTGTCCCGAAGAATCCGATTTTCAAAGGAGATCATGGTAAATTGATAAAATCGCCCGCTTCGCTCTAATATTGCACCGTGGGGCAGGGGCGAATCCCCGCCAGATGATACTCCCAAAAATTCCGCGAAAGGAGGGTAACGGGAATGATGATATCCGCACCAGACAGCGAAAAAAACGGTGAAAGGATCAGGCCTCGCAGGCCTTATAAATGCCGCTGCCGATGATGTAGACCTGGTTATCGCTGCCGGTGGCCGCGCGATAATAGGAGGTCTTGTAGTACAGGCCGGTCTCCGTCGGGCTGCTGAATACGTAATCCACCCATCCGCTCCCGTTCCGGAGTGCCCCGCTCACGATCTCATCGCGGAACGCTTTGCCGGTCACGTCGGTCTTCCCCCGGAAATTCACCCCGACCTGCCGGACATTGTCTGCCTGGGCCACGATGGTTGTGTTGGTGTCAAAGACAAAGACATACAGGGCCGGGTTCACCGAGTCCCGGTAGGGTGCCTCCTCCGCATTGATCCGCCGGAACGTATCGGTGGTGTTCTGTGCGATAGCCGCCGCGGTCGTGTTGACCAGGTTCATCACCTCTGCATCCGTAATAGTTGTCCGGGTGCAGCGGACCCCCAGGTAGTTGTAGAGGATCCCTTCGTACCCGGTGAAACCCTTCTCGTTCTTGTCGGTTTTGATGAAATCGAGGGCCTGCTGGAACGACTGGACGGTAGCATCCGGCACATCCCGTGAAAACGCATAATAGGAGGAGGCTGTCGGGAAGGCATAGGCAACGACGAAGGCATCAGGGTCTCCGGTCACCTGCCTGCTGATAGAGCGGCCCGGGGTCTCAACAATACCCCAGAGGTCGATCCCGCCGCTCCTGAGCTGCTCTGCAAGGAGCGAGGCATTGGTCTCCTGCACCAGCCGGCTCTCGTTGACCCCGGCCTCAAGGAGCTGCTGCATCACAACATCGTCCTTGATCACGCCGATACGAAGATCTTTGAGATCCGCCGGGCCCGTGACAACAATCCCGCGGTCCGGCCGGGCAAAGAGTACTTTCCGTTCGAACGCTATCGGGCCGGCCCATTTGAAGGCAGACTCCCGTTCGGGAAGCTTCGCGGTCGAGAAGATGACCGAATTCTTCCCGGTGAGGGCGGCCTGGTAGCCCTCGTTCCAGGGGACGACGTGCACCTGCCCCGGGGAGAGCGGTGCCCCCATCTTTTCCGTGACCGCTTCCAGCAGATCCACGGAGATGCCCCGGGGAATGCCGTTCTCCAGATAACTGTACGGCGGCAACTGCTCCGTATAGAACGTCAGGCTACTGATAGGATTGGTCGCAGGAACCGCGGTGGTTGGCACACTGCCGGCAGGCTGTTCGGTGACACACCCGCATCCCAGGAGCAGGGCGTACAGAAGCATGAGAACAAGAAACGATCGTCTGAAAATGAACATACTCGTGATTCTCCCGAAATCTTTATTAATCCTTTGTTTTTGATGCTGCCGTTCGGCCGATTGAGGTTGCATTGCGGCTCTCCTTTGAATACCAGTGACTACCGCAAGGGGTTGTCATCGCCAGAGAGAAAAATGTTCACAAGATCAGGCGGTGGTGCAATCATGCAGCATAACCCTGACGCTCGTGGAGGCACAGGGGGATCCCCTGCCCCGGGGACATCCCCAGATGCGGTCGGGCGGTATGACGCGGAAAAAATTTCGTAATTCCGGGCTCAGCCAGGCCGGTTCATCAGAATGCACCCCGTCCCATAAACGGGGAACCGGTGACGGAAGAGGGGGTTTTGCGGAATGGACTGCAGGTACTGCAGGTTATCAGAACGACACCGTGCACACGCGATACGCATATGAGGTTCTGAAGCGAACGACTATTACATTCCGGAGAGAGAAAAAGGAGGAATGCACACGTGAAAGTTACCCAGCTTCAATTGAAGATGATTGCAATCGGGCTGGTCCCGGTCTACCTCTTCCTCGCCTATGCATTACCAAAAAACACCACAACCACCATCCTGCTGGGGATCGTCATGTTCACCGGGTTCGTGGTGATCTTCATAGGAATGTCAATGCAGAAGCGGGAGCCGGAGGAGCACGACGACCTGCTGGCAATTCCCCCGAAGAAATCATGAAATTCTCTTTTTTGGGCTCTGGAGAAACGGGTATGAAACGGTGGAGTTCAGACCGGAACAATGAAAATCCAAAAAAAAGATCATAATTTTCACGAGGACTCCCCGCCTCAGGGCCCCTCCAAGGCACGGCGGGGCAGTCGTTGACCCGCCGCGGGGGCGCCCCGCCGGGGGCGGCGGCAGATATCATAATCGGGGGTATGGGGGGTCTCAATCCCCATTATTCTGTCTGAAAAAATCCGGTTTTCACCGGGAAAATTGCTTTGAAATGATTTCCACAAAGCAATCAACTACGCTTTCAGTAAGAAAATTCAGACCCCGACAATAAAAAAATCATAAAATCCGGATATGATGCAATAATTCCTCAGAGAGAAGCCCCGGGATGCTCAATGACGGAACTCCTTCTGAGGAACCTTGGAATGGATGTGTGCGGGTGGCACGCCAGAATAGTCGTGCGCTCCACAGATCCTGATCACCGCTCGGAAGGCAGATAAATTCGCCAGATCACCCGGGTTATCATGGATAACCCCGGGGTTCTACGAAAGAACCAACGGGATCCAGGACGGATGAGTATTCAACCATCGCATCACCCTCTTCCGGTGTCCGTCCGCTGCAGCTGTAGGGGAGCAACATCAGACACTGGTACAAAAGACAACTTCAGCAGCACAATGCGATTCAGCGCCCGGTGAAAAGGCACGCTTACCAGCATGACTGATATGGATGGAGGGATGACCCGCGGGCCGGGAATCAGTACTGGAAAAACAAAGACCGGATTTCCGTCATAACCTGCAGGTTAGCTGCACGATACCTGAGGTTAAAAAAATTCAAAAGGGCTCAGGGTCAGATGATGTGATGCCATAGGAGAATCTCCCGCAAGAGGAAGATTCCCTGGATGGAGAATATACATGAGAACTCGACTATCGATAGTTATTGGATTACTGATCATCGTGGGATTTTGTTTCCCCGCTGTGTCAGCAGTAAGCCCCTTCCAGGTCAATGGGGCGCACTACAACCTGAACATCATCGGTGTAAAAACCTCTGATCAGATCAAGGAAGTAGGCGACAGCATGGGTCACACGATGTTTGTGAAACTGAGTGGAAAGACCAAGATCATCATGACCCAGGACGAAGGCGGTGTCTTCCAGGTTGTTGACCGGAACGGTCTTGACGGGCAGACACAGTTCAACATTGCCCCGGGACACTACAATGTCTATGCCCGTGCGCTGGGTAAACCCAACGGCGCCGCGCATATCCAGGCAAACGGGACCTTCGATGATGCCGTTACCGGTGAGACCCTGAAAATGCTCGGGTACGTTGATATCTCAAGGAGCACGGGAAAACCCCAGAACCTGAACATCAACAACCTGTTCTATGTCGACGTCACGATCTGCACCACGATGCTGGATGGTGTCTGTACCGAGGAGACCACCTACACCGACACCTGGGTATTCGATATCCCTGAACTGCTCGAGTACTACTGGGATTATGACAACGCGAACCTGAAACTCTTACAGATACGGTTCTATCCGTGCACCCTCGATGAAACCGCAACAGCGAACGACTACTGCCGGTGGGAGAACGGGGACGCGATCGTTTCTACAAAACAGTCGGTAGTTCCCGTCTGATTCCCCTTCTTTTTCCTCCTTTTTTTTTTGCTTTGTTGAAACGGGCATGAACAATGAGTTCACACCAGAAACATGAGAATTGTTGAAGGGTCCAATGATTATCAGGGATCCCTGTTTCAGGGCTTCTTTTCGGAACGGCGGCCGGGGAATTTTCTGTGGTTTTTCCGGGTCATGATTCCTGACTTAAGATAGTCGAAGATGCAACCGGAATTATGATGGCTACCCGCCTCAGGGCCCCTCGCGGAGCACGGCGGGGCAGGAAGGTTTTTTTCACCCGCTGTGGCCGGAAACGCTGTCTATCCGGAAGAAATGAAGCATAGTGATCCGCCGCACAGGAAGCCCCGCCGGGGGCGGCGGCACCTGTCATAATCGGGGGTATGGGGGTCTCAAAGCCCCATTATTGTGTCTGAAAGATATCGGTTTTCCCGGGAAATCATTGAAATTAAATCGCCCCCCCTTCGCGCCAACTCCGCCGGGGGCAGGGCTGGCACAGGCGAGCGATTTCATCACGATACAATGATTACGGCAGAGCACTTTTTTTTTAAAAAGATCACGCTGGCCTGAGGATATTTTTCTTGTAAACCGGGAATGTGCCCGATCCGGGTTCCTGATACCATCCGGATTTCCCTCGAAAGTATACTATGGTGCAGGAAGCCCGGATCCATGCAATGCCCGGATGGCCGTGGAGTTGATCGATACGATCAGCCCGGGCGGCGTAATCCCCTGAACTTTGCGCCCGGATCGGTCGGGACTTTGGGAATCATCCGGCGCAATGGCTGATTACAAATCTTCACCAGGGATGCTCCTGGCCCCGCGGGTAACCGCGGTCATTCCTGGTCCACTATCGCCGGCCCCCGGTGGTAACGATGCACGGGGATCCTCGCGAGGGTATCTTTGAAAACCAAAATGATGCAGGAAAACCAGCTCCTTTTCCGTGTCTTCCCGTGTCAGGGAAAAACCATTCTGCATGCCCGGGCAATCTCTGCAACACTCCATGCCTGGGCGATACACCCCCGCGGGAGGTAGGGCGGATCTCCATCAAAGATCTCGGAGATATACCCTATCCCCGCCTCCCTGAGATGGTGGAGGATCGGCATGAGCAGAGGTGCGATCGTATCCCGCCGGGTTCCGTTTTTTATGAGGGCGTGGACGTACCAGCCGGTCAGCCATGGCCATACACACCCGTTATGGTAACTCCGGTCACCGGAATAATGACCCTGGTAGTGTGTATCCAGCGGGGAGAGGCTCCGGAGCCCATAGGGAGTTACCAGCTCTGTTTTGATAGTGTTCAGGGCAATGGTGGCCTGTTCCCGGTCAACCAGACCGAGTGCAAGGGCAACCACCTGGTTCGGCCGTACGGCCGGATCACCGGGATCGATACAGTCAAAAAGGCATTTCCGGTCTTCATTCCAGAACGTTTTGAATGCTTTTCGTGCGGACTCAGCCGGTACCGGTGTTTCTATTCCCATTGACTCCGCCTCCGCCAGGATGCGTACCCAGAGTGCATTGATCTCGACCG
>DAPW01000020.1 GCA_002502245.1 Methanoregula sp. UBA154 | reverse complement strand
GGTTGAGACCCCCATACCCCCGATTATGATATATGCCGCCGCCCCCGACGGGGCGTCCCCGCGGCGGATCACTATGCTCCATCTTTTCCATATGGACAGTGTTTCCAACCACAGCGGTTGAGAGAACAATCTTCCAGCCCCGCCGTGCCCCGCGAGGGGCCCTGAGGCGGGGAGCCATCATAAATCGGTTTGCTGTCCTCCTGCCTCAATCAGGGACCCATGACCCGGAAAAATCGGAGGTAACCTTCCGGTCCCCCATTTCGAACAAAGCCCTGAGGCGGGGAGCCCTCGTGAAAATGATGATCTCTTTTTTGATTTTCATCGTTCCGGGGGGAAATCACGCCCAGGTCTGTTTCACCAGGGCAAAAAAAAGATTTCTTACAACCTCCGTAAGCATACCGCTGCACAGCAGCAGGCCACGAGTGCTGCAAGAACGGTTACCGTTGCTACCGGGGTTTTCGCCGGCATTGTTCCGGCTGCTCCGGTTGCAGCCCCGGTGGTTACACCAGCGGTTGGAAGCGGAGATACCGGTCCGGTCATCTCCACGGTTTTTGTACCTTCCGGGGCGGTAACGGACATGACCGTCCGGTAGGGCGTTTTTACCGAGGGATGAGTGAGCGTAACCTGGTATTGTCCCGGTTCCATATCCACGTGAAAACCATAGTTCAGGTAGCCGGAGGAACTGACCGGGGAGGTGAAGGTATGCAGCACCCTGCCGGAGGTATCCGCAATCTCGATCTTCGCAAACGTAATACCCTGTTCCGCAGACCCGATCAACTCCACATAATTGCCGGGATTTGACGGGTTCGGGAATGCGGCGATATAAAATTCAGGTTTTCTCAAAAAAACGGTTGTGGTCGCGGTCTTGTCAGGGTTCGCGGAATCGGAGGCGGTAATGGTGTACCGGGATGTCTGTAATTTTTCAAGACCGGGGATGCCGGACGCGTACCAGACATATTTCCACATGCCATACTGGTCTGCCCCGACGGGTGTCCCTGTCCCGGCAATCCCGTTCAGGTTGCCCAGGGGGACACCCCCGGCCGGGAGCCCGGTACCGGTGATCGTTATGAGCGTGGTATTCCCGTACGTGTTCCGGCCATCGAACACCATCGTATCCCCGATATATCCTCCGCCGGATCCGCGGTAGGCGATGGTGATGATCCCGTTTTCAGCCAGTACGGGCTGAAGGATGCAGGCTGCGGCACACAGCAGCAGGAAAAGACAAAAAATCCGGTTCAGTGATCGTATCCTCATAGGGTCCTCTCGATAACCTGAATATAAATTTCAACAAGAAATACATTTTTATGCCGGGGAATGCACGGCACCGCTTCCCCCTTTTGTTCTCCCGTTACCCTATAACGAAACTATATCTGTCTTACCGGCTCACCCATGATGCGAGGGATGACCACGAATGACCGACGTTGAACTGGCAAAAAAACGGGGCGAGGCACACCTGGAGGAATCCATGCAGGGGATTTCAAAAACCTTTGCCTACGATGATACGGCATACCACCTGCCCATCTCATTTGCACTGACAGGTACCGCCGTGCACGACCGGAATACTGCCCGGGACGTATATGCCAGAACCGGCAGGAATCCGATTGTTGCGTCAGAGTGCCTCCTTGCGGAAAAAACCGCAACAACCGGCAGGGAGAATCCCCCCTTTACGGGATTCATCGGCGATACAGTTATCCGCAAGCTCGGGTACTCCCTTGTCGACGGGAGCATCCTTGGCCTTGCACTCGTTCTCGGTTCTCCCGAACACCCCGGCACTGCTGCCGCAGTCTGCCGCGAACTCCAGGAAAAATATATGCTCACGTTCCTTGCCGGCCCGGTTATTCCTTCCCTGTCAGAAAACGGGGTGAAACTCGGGCTCGATTACCGCCTCGTCCCGCTCGGGTCAGCGCCGGCATACGGGATTCATTTTGTCGATATCATCGCCCGCGTTGCCATGATGTTCGGGGGTGTGACGCCCGGGGATGCCCACCGTCTCCTCGCCTATGCCGCCGAGCGGGCAAAAGCGATCGTGATTGTTTTCCCCGGTCTCACCGATGACGAGATCGCCCTCGTGGACGGCATGCGCCTCCTGGGGTTCCCGATCCTTTCCCTCGGCGACTACAGCGGCGGGGCATGGATCCTGGCGGCAGCAGATGACGTTGTCCGCAGGGGAATGGAAGAAAAGGGCATCCGGGTCATCGTCACCGCCATTCCCATCCCGATGGGATGTTCCCCGGCGTTTGAGGGGAAGAGCATCAGGAAAGAGGAGATGTACGTGGAATTCGGCGGGGGGAGATCCACCGCGTTTGAACTGCTCCGCATGCGTCCCGCGGGTGAGGTCACCGACGGGCAGATCACGGTCATCGGGCCGGAGATCGATGCCATGAAGGAGGGGTCGGCAAACCCCCTTGGCATCATCATCGAGGTTTCCGGCAAAACCATGAAGAAGGACTATGAACCGGTGCTGGAGCGGAGGATCCATAACTTTGTCAATTACGGGGAAGGCTCGTGGCATGTCGCCCAGCGGGACCTCATCTGGGTCAGGCTCTCGAAAGAGGTCGTGGCAAAGGGGGTGAAGATCGAGCATATCGGGAAACTGCTCGCGAGCAAGTTCCGCATGGACTTCCCCCAGCTCCTTGATGCGGTATCGGTCACGCTGATCACCGACCCGGAGAAGGTGGAAAAAGCCAGGAAAGAGGCGGAACGCGTGTACGATGAACGCGATGCACGTATCAAGGGGATGCGGGACGACGACGTGAACACCTATTATT
This sequence comes from Methanoregula sp. UBA154, assembly GCA_002502245.1. Taxonomy (GTDB): domain Archaea; phylum Halobacteriota; class Methanomicrobia; order Methanomicrobiales; family Methanospirillaceae; genus Methanoregula. Next base: position 88,165 of record DAPW01000020.1, on the reverse strand, counting down.
CCTGCACGCTCTGCCAGACCTTTGCCCCCAACCATGTCTGCGTCATCACACCGGAACGACCGGCCCTGTGCGGTGCCATCAGCTGGCTCGACGGAAAGATTGCCTACGAGATATCACCGTCCGGTGCAAACCAGCCGATCGAGAAGGGCACGGCGATCAATCCCAAGAACGGGGAGTTCGAAGGCGTGAACCGCTTTGTCCGGAAAGCGAGCCACGGGGAGGTCGACCGCTGCTCGCTCTACTCGGTCATGGAATATCCCATGACCTGCTGCGGCTGTTTTGAGGCGATTGCCCTGATGCTGCCGGAAGTCAACGGCATCATGGTCGTGAACCGAGAGTTCAAGGGGATAACCCCCTCGGGAATGTCCTTTTCAACGCTCGCCGGCACGATCGGCGGGGGAGCGCAGACCCCTGGATTTGCCGGTATCTCGAAAAATTATATCCTCTCCGACCGCTTCTTACAGGGCGAAGGAGGTATCGAACGCCTGGTCTGGATGCCATCGCAGCTGAAAGAGGAACTGAAAAACCGGCTCGTGCAGAAACTCACCGGCAAGGGACTTTCGGGCTTCTTCGACAAGATCGCTGACGAGACAAAAGCAACGACCATTGAAGAACTGATGGTGTACCTGGAAAAAGCCGGACACCCGGCGCTTGCCATGAAACCCCTGGTGTGAGAGAGCCATGGTATCCGATGCACAATTCGGCTGGTCCGGCACGATCGGAAAAGTCACGCTCGGGGCAACAGGTGCTGACGGGGGGACGCGACGCGTCTCCTACCGGATCGGCGGCGGTACCACGCTCCCCTTCCTGGAAAAAGACACACCATCCCCGCTCATCGCGTTTGAAGTGTGCGATGCTCCCCGTTTCTGGTCCCCGATCGTGCGGAACTACTGCGGGGATCTCGTGAACAACCTTGCAGAATGGACAAAAACTGCAGACAGTACCTACGGGGCGGACCTGATCCGCCTGCACCTGAACAGTACCCGGCAGCGGGACTTTTCCGACATGCCGGCCGTGGGAAAGACGGTTGAGACCGTCCTTGCGGCAAGCAGTCTTCCGCTGATCATTGAAGGGAGCAACGAGCCGAAGATCGACAGCGAGGTGTTCCAGCGATGCGGGGAGAGCGGCCAGGGGGAACGGCTGCTCCTCGGCACGGCCGAGGCGGGCCACTACCGGAGCATTGCTGCGGCGGCACTTGCCTACCACCACGCGCTCATCGCCCAGTCGCCCATCGATGTCAACCTGGCAAAACAGCTCAACATCCTCCTAAAGGAGATCGGTGTCCCGCACGACCAGGTCATCATCGATCCCTATACCGGGGCCCTTGGGTACGGATTTGAATATTCCTACTCTGCCATGGAACGGATACGCTTCGCTGCCCTCAAGGGGGATACCGACCTCGCGATGCCCATCATCTGTTCGGCAGTCGATAGCCTGAATATCAAGGAAGTGCGGGAGGCAGATCCCGCATTCCAGGACGAAATCGCCGTCAGCTGGGAGTTCTATACCGGCATTGCCGCAGCAGCGGCAGGTGCCGAGATCATCTGTGTCCGGCACCCGAAAACGATCGGCCTGCTCCGGCAGGCATTTGCCGGCATGAGAACCCGGGCAGCACCCGCGGGGGTGCCGTGAGATGGCCCTCAAGGCACTCGATATCTACAAGCTCCTGCCGAAAAAGAACTGCAAGGAGTGCGGGGACCCGACCTGCCTGACGTTTGCCATGAAACTGGCCGGGGGGAAAGCCGATGTGGACCTCTGCCCGTACCTTGACGAGCAGGCAAAGTCCGTCCTGGGCGCTACGACCCGCCCGCCAATCCGGCTCGTGAAGGTGGGGGTTGGTGAGCGCTCCTTTAAGATCGGGGAAGAGACGGTCCTNNGCCGCAGTTACCCGGCGGGTGCGGGACGAGACCTTCACTCGCGTCGGTACCGAGCTCCGCTTCAGCGGCATAGCCATCAGGAATACGAGCGGGTCGGCGGAAACCTTTGCCCGGGCGGTTGCAGCCGTCGAGCAGCAGCAGGCACACCTGCCCCCGGTGCTCATTGCACAGGATCCTGCCGCGTTCGCGGCGGCCCTTGTCCACTGCGGCTCGTACCGGCCGCTCCTCCATGCGGCGACCGGTGAGAATTACCGGGAGATGTGTGCACTGGCAAAAAAGCACGGGTGCCCGCTCGTCATCCGGGCTGCAACCCTCGACGGGCTCATCCGGCTCGTGCAGGACTGCACGGCCGAAGGGGTGCCGGATCTCGTGCTTGACCCCGCGCCGGAGAACCCCGGCGCGTTTGTCATCCGGTCTACCGGGATACGGCAGCTCGCGATCACGCGTTCGGTTCCGGAGCTCGGGTACCCGGTGTACCTCGATGCTTCTGTGGCCGGGCAGCAGGATACCCTGATGGTGCTGGGAATTGTCAAGTATGCATCGGTTCTTGTCACCGCACCGCTCACGCCGGGTCCCGCGAAAGCTTCCCTGACGCTCCGCCAGAATATCTATACAGACCCCCAGAAGCCGATCCAGATGAACCCCGGCCTGTACCGCGTCGGGAACCCCGGAAAGGACGCCCCCGTCCTGATGACCGTGAACTTTTCGCTCACGTTCTTCACGCTCCAGGGCTACCTGGAGTCGAGCCGGGTGCCCTGCTTCATGCTGATCGTGGACACGGAAGGGCTCTCCGTACTCACGGCCGTTGCCGCAGGAAAACTGAACGAGACCCTTGTCCAGGATTCCCTCAAAAAATTTGATGTCGGGAATGAAGTGGCACACCGGAACCTGATCATACCGGGATATGCTTCACCGCTCTCCGGCAGGATTGAAGAAGCAACCGGCTGGAAAGTCCTTGTCGGGCCCCGGGACGCAGCCGAGATTGGTGAATTCCTGCAGGAAGAGTGGGTGAATAAATCACCCGGTACCTGATTTTTTCTTATTTTTGCTCTGTTGAAACGGAAATGAACTTCGTGAGTTCACCGTAACCCTGAAAATCGCGGGTATGAGGGCTCCCCGCCTCATGGCTCATCGCGGGGCACGGCGGGGCAGTCCGGGGTTTTTTTTAGAGAGATCAGTCGTTGATCCGCCGCGGGGCGCCCTTCGGGGCGGTGGCATATATCATAGTTGGGGGTATGGGGGTCTCAACCCCCATTATTCTGTCTCGAAAGAATTCGATTTTCAGAGTAAATTGCTCAGTAGAAATCATTGGATATCAACCATGACGCTCTCGGGGGCTCCGCCCCCGCCGTTTGGGCATCCCCCGTATGCGATTATGCCGTATTACCTGTATACAATCGCAGGGAAATTTTCTGTACAGATATTTCCGAGGCATCGCATGCGCGATTGAGCCCCCAACGGGGGCAGGGCTGGCGCAAGGGGGGGGGCGATTTGATCACGTTACAATGATTTCAAGAGAGCAGAGGAATCATCATAACCCCAAAAACAAAACCCGAACCCGCGTACTGTTTTCTTTCATCCGGCATGATTGCCGTGAGTATCGGTATCGTGATTCTCCTCCTCACGGTTGAAGAGGTTTGCTAAAACCCCGGCCACGGGAAAGGAGGCCGCAGGCCGGCCTTCGCAGTTCTTTTAGAACCGTCCTGAACCGCAGGATATTTCATTCTTATATCCCCATGATTGAAGTAGGTACCAAGGCTATGCGCACCGTAACATTCCTTCCCGGTTACCGCAAAATTGACGTGGAACGGGGCACGACCATTCTCGATGCAGCCCAGCGGGCAGGGCTGAATATAAACGTGGTCTGCGGCGGACAGGGAAAATGCGGCAAATGTGTCGTGTTCATCCAGTCCGGCAGGACCGAATTCGATGTCCAGAAATACGGGAGGTTTTTTTCAGACCAGGAACTGGCAAAAGGGGCCTGTCTTGCCTGCGAAACCTTTGTCCAGGGCGATCTCCATGTTATCATTCCCGAAAGCACGCTCATCCAGGAACAGAAGATCCTGGTGGACGGGCAGGACAAGCCGATCGAACTCCGCCCGTCCGTGAAAAAATATTACGTTGAACTGCAGCCCCCGTCCCTTTCAGATCCCTCCCCGGATCTCTCGCGGTTGTTGTGGGGGATCCAGAAGAGCGGCGGGCCGATAGCGGAGAAGATGTACGCGCCTCTCGAGGTCCTCCGGGTGATCCCCGGCATCCTGCGCCACAGCGAATGGAAAGTGACCGGGACGATCGCCCTCGTTCCCGGCGGCTACCGCCTTGTCGACCTCCAGGAGAACGATACCTCGAAACGGGTCTATGGTGCGGCAGTCGATCTCGGGTCTACCACCATTGTCGTCTATCTCTGGGACCTTGTAACCGGAAAAATGGTGAGCATTGCGTCGAACTACAACAAGCAGATCAGTTGCGGCGAGGATATCCTTGCCCGCGTGAACTTTGCCCGGAAAAACGGGCTCGACCGTCTGCAGGCACTTGCCGTGGAGAGCATCAACCAGGCCCTCACTGCCGCTTCCAACACGGCCGGCATTGACCGGGAAGATATCTACGAAGTGGTGGTTGCCGGTAATACGGTCATGACCCATATGCTGCTCGGTATCGACCCGGCATACATGATTGCAGAACCCTATGTCCCGGTCGTGCGCAGGGCCCTGTCGGTTGCATCCGGGAGGATCGGGATCGCCTGCAACCCGAACGGCGGGCTCTTCCTCTTCCCGGCCGTCAGCGACTTCATCGGCGGGGACATCATTGCAGATATCCTTGCCTGCGGCATGGCGGACCGCGAGGAGATCTCGCTCCTGATCGATATCGGGACAAATTTTGAAGTCGTCCTTGGCAACAGGGAATGGATGTTCGCCTGCGCCGGGGCTGCCGGCCCGGCGCTTGAAGGCGGCGAGGTGCTCTTTGGCATGCGGGCGAACCCCGGGGCCATCGAGAAGATCGCCATCGATCCCGTTACCCTGGACCCCCGCTATTCCACGATCAATGGTATCAGGCCCCGGGGGATCTGCGGTTCCGGCCTCATTGACCTGCTCGCCGGACTGCTCACTGCCTGCATCATCGACCGCACCGGGCATATCAACACCGGGATCGACAACCCGCGGATCCGGAAAACCGCACACTTCCCGGAATTTGTCATTGTATGGGCACGGGAGACCGATATCGGCAAAGACATCGTGATCACGGAGAACGACATCAAGAACCTGATCATGAGCAAGGCATCCATCCATGCCGCCTGTGTAACACTCATGAAACAGGCCGGAGTCACCCATAAAGAGGTCTCAACCATCTACTTTGCCGGGGCATTCGGGAACTACCTGGACAAGAAGAATGCGACCACCATCGGGCTGATACCGGAGATCGCGATCGGGCAGATCAAAAATATCGGGAACGGCGCCATTGCCGGGGCGAATATCGCGCTCGTGAACCGGAGGGCCCGGAAGATCCTGGATGAGATCGCGTACAGGATTGCCTATATCGAGCTGAACGCGGAGCCTTCCTTCATGGACGAATACACGTCAAGCACGTTCCTCCCGCACACTGACCTGACCCTGTTCCCGATGGTGCAGGAGCAGCTGGAGAGCTGCCGGGTGAGGAGGGGATGACGAAATGGCAAAGATGATTCCGTCCCCCGGTTCATTCGCCACCGGCGTGGGTGCGCTGCCCCATACCGATCCGAAGCAGGCATGCGACGATGTCCTTGCCCTCTTCCCGGAATTTCCCTATATTCCCACGCTCCCGGACCGGAGCCTGCTGGAAAGTATCGTGTTCAATGATTCCGAACAGCTCCCGGGACGGGTGATCCGGGATGACCGCCTCCTGTTCGACAGCACAACAGACCAGAGCGGTGCCATGGAAACGGTGTACATGGACTATGTTGAGGGAAATTTCGCCGGCTACGGGCTCCATACAGAGTACGCGTCGGCCTTCATCGAGATGATGTCCCGCAGGCTTCCCGGTGCGCAGGTGCTCAAATGCCAGGTTACCGGGCCCGTGACGTTCGGCATGCAGGTGGTGGACGCCGGCAAACGGCCGATCTATTACGATTCGCAGCTTGCCGATATGCTTTCGAAGATGATCGCCCTCAGGGCCCGCTGGTGCGAGGAGGAGATGAAAAAGCATACCGGGGTCTCCGAAACGCTGGTCGTGCTCAATGAACCGTACCTTGCCTCGCTGGGATCCTCGGTTGTCCCGATTGACCAGGAGACCGTCCGGGCAGGATGGGCAGATATTGCGGCCCTCGTCGAGGGCGGCCTGGGTATCCATTGCTGCTCAAACACCGACTGGGAGTTTGTCCTTGACCTGGACCCTGCGGTTGTCTCGATCGATGCCTATGCCACCGCAACGGAGTTCCTGCTCTATGCCGATGCCGTTGTATCCTACATGGAACGGGGAGGGGTCGTGGCGTGGGGGATTGTCCCGGCCGATACCCGGCTGTTCGGTACGGAAACGACCGCTTCGCTCTATGAGAAATACCTGGAAATCCGCTCCCGGATCTGTGCCCGCATGCCGGAGAAACTGTTCGATGCACAGTCCCTGATCACCCCGAGCTGCGGTATCCGCTTTGCAGACCGGGACGGCTCGCTCGCGATCATGGGCGCGGCAAAAGAGATCTCCCGCCGCATCCGGAACCGCTCCGGGCGGGGGTGACCATGCCGGGGAAGCCGTTTGTGATCGCCGTTTCCGGTAAAGGCGGGACCGGCAAGACAACCGTCAGTTCGCTCCTTGTCCGTTCCTTTCTCTCCATGGGCGAGACACCGGTCCTCGCCGTTGACGCGGACCCGAATGCGAACCTGCATGAAGCCCTCGGGGTCGAGGTCCGGGAGACCATGGGAAGCATGCGGGAGGAAGCGTTCACCCGCACCATCCCGCCGGGCATGAACCGGCACGGCTATGTGCGCTACCGCTTCCGGCAGGCCCTCGTGGAATCGGAAGGTTTCGACCTGGTTGCCATGGGCAGGCCGGAAGGGAGCGGGTGCTACTGTTTTGCGAACGACCTTTTGTCCGAATGTATGGGGGAGCTTGAGCGCGATTACCATTTCATTGTCATCGATTCCGAGGCGGGCATGGAACATATCGCACGCGGGACGATCGGCAGGCCGGACCTCCTCCTCATTGTCAGCGACCCCGGGGCACGCGGGCTGCGCACCATTGCACGAATCCGGGAGATTGCCACACAACTCGGTCTTGAGCCCGGGCGGATACAGGTCGTGTTCAACCGTTTCCGGACCGGTACCGCATCCGTGGATACCGGTGCCGGGCGACCGATAGCGGTTATACCCGAGGATCCGGCCATTGAGCAGGCCGACCTCACGGCAATGCCGGTATCGCTCGTCCCGGCGGAAAGTCCGGCCCATGCAGCAGTACGGGACCTTGCAGAGAAGATACGGGTGCTGGCAAAAAACCGGGGATAAGTGCTCTCCAAAGAAACGGGGATGTGCCGGTGGAGTTCATACCAAAAGGATGGAAATCAAAAAAAGACCTTATAATTTTTACGATGGCTCCCCGCCTCAGGGCCCCTCACGGGGCACGGCGGGGCAGATTACCGGAATCGCGAATGAAGCGTCCATGAAGGCCGCCGCGGGGCGCCCTTCGGGGCGGCGGTATATATCATAACCGGGGGTATGGGGGTCTCAACCCCCATCATCCTGTCCGAAAGAATTTGATTTTCACAGGATATTATTTGGATACCTGACGCTCCCGGGGGCTTCGCCCCGCCGCGGGGGCGCCCGGTTGCGATAGTGCGGAATTACCTGTTTTTACTAAAAAACTGCTCTGTGGAAACGCATATGAACGGGAGTTCACACCCGAACCATCAAAATCATTCATATCCCGGTGATAATACGAGGCCTCCCCGCCTCAGGGCCCCTCGCGGGGCACGGCGGGGCAGTCCGGTGTTTTTTTTAGAGATAACAGTCGTTGATCCGCCGCGGGGGCGCCCCGTCGGGGGCGGCGGCACATATCATAACCGGGGTATGGGGGGTCTCAACCCCCATCATTCTCCTCGCAAGAATTCGATGTTCATGGGAAATCATGTAGATACCTGACGCTCTCGGGGCTCCGCCCCGCCGCAGTGGCATCCCCGGATTGCGATAACGCCGTATTACCGGGTCAATTTTGAATGGGTTCCCGGGCATCACATGCGCGATTGAGCCCCCAACGGGGGCAGGGATGGCGCAAGGGGGGCGATTAATCACGTTACAATGATTTCTACAGGGCAAAACACGGGACATTTTTCGTAAATGTCAGAGCGGGGAATCGCATGCGACCCCGCCCCCGGCGGGGCTGGGCTGGCGCAGGGGGGACCCAGTTAGAGCTGGAAGTCGGGGGGGCCCGTTGATACTTAACCCGAGTTTAAAAAAATTCGTGAATGAATGATCAGAGAAAAACTGCAACCGCGATGGTTGTTGTCCACTGGCCGTTCTTGTCACCCTCGGCGGACTGGCAGGTATTCTTTGTCTTGATGATCTTTCCGCTGGCCTTGTAGGTCTGTTCGCGTTCCGACCAGGCGGCATTCACGTCAAATTCGATACCGAGCGTTGTCGCAAGCATGGTCGCTGCCAGGTCTTCGGCATATTCCCCGGTCTTCTTCTCGGTCTCGCCAAAGGCATGGTGCTCGGAGAGGTACCCGTACTCTTCGCAAACGCTGGGCATGGCGAGACCGATTGCAGCAGAGACCAGCCGGTTCGGTTCATTGGTCTCGTTCCGTGCCATGACGCAATAGGTGATCCCGCCGGGTTTGAGACATTTCAGTCCTTCGGTTTTCGATATCTGCCGGCAGTTGGGGGGGAAAATGCTGGATACGTACACGAGGTTGCATTTTTCTATGCCCGCCTTTCTCAGCGCAAGTTCAAAGGAAGCCAGACGGTCTTTATGGACACCCACGCCCTTGGTGAAAAAGATCCGTTGCGGAACAAACATACTTAGACTATTTTTTTCCCTGCCTTTTTAAATTGTGGTCGGACCGCATGAAGGAAAACCATTCGTCAGGTGCTGCCGGTTTGTGACGGGGCGGTTGACGCGCACAGGATCTCCAGCAAATCCCGGAACCCCGTTACTCGTCTGCCCCCGAGAGGCTGGAGAGAATACCCGGTAATTCTGCCAGGGTATCGATCGTATAATCGGCTTGCACCGGTGAGCGGCCATTCGAAAAGCGGTCGCCGTAGCGTGCATAGACCGTCCGGATACCGAGGATCTTCCCGGGCTCGATATCGCGCCGCGGGCTGTCACCCACCAGCAGCACTTCATCCGGTGCTGATTTGAGCATATCGAGGGCCGTGATAAAGGGTTCCGGTGCCGGTTTTTTTACCTTCACCAGATCGTACGTGACCATACAGCAGAAGAAGGGGAGCAGTCCTGCTTTTTCAAGGCGCATGACCGCATCGCGTGAATGCGCATCGGTGACGATCCCCATGGGCAGTCCCTGGTCCCGGATCCGGGCCAGGGTGCCGACTACACCGGGATAGGGGGTGATCGACCGGATCTTCTCCTGTTCATAGATACGCCGTGCACCATCGTAGCACCCCGGAACCGAGAGCCCGCGGTCATGGATGAAATCGCGTATATGCTCATGGGATTCAAATCCATGCACGGGCCGGAGAAAATACGGGAAGAGCAGGTTCTCTTCCGTTACTCCCAGTGACCGCGTGACGGCACGACAGGCAACAATCTGCGCCTCTACCAGGTCGAACAGCGTGTTGTCCATATCGAATAATATCGCAGAGACCGGTTTTTTGAGAATTTTCCTCCCCGGTAAATCCTGATCCACACAGTACCATTACCCCCGGGTGACAAAAGACGATTGGTAGCGACAACGGGGACGGTCGAACGGCGCGGTGGAGGCAGCAGGGGCCGGCACGATCCCGTTCGTCTGCGGGTATTTTTCCTGCGATCACGGTTTTTTCTATTGAAAATGGCGTTGAACAGGTGTGATACGATGATTGTTGATACCTTCGCGATTACCTGGGATGAACGCCGCCGTTCCCGAAGGGACGCCCCCGCGGCGGATCAATCCGTTTTTTTGTTTCAGAGCGGTTGCCAGCCAGAAAGATGAAAAGAAAACCTTCCTGCCCCGCCGTGCCTCGCAAGGGGCCCCTGAACCGGGGAGCCCTCATATCTGCGATTTCATCCTTCTGGTGTGAACTCATTGTTCATGCCCGTTTCAACAGAGCAACCCATGTCAGTCAGAATCACATGGAGATATGTTTAACACCGGTTTCACGTCAGCGGTATCCGGCACGATGCTGGAATGTATGATGAGAGGTCCGGTTCTGCCGGGTGAGCAGGTTTCCTGCATGAATTTAACCTTGCAGCACAAAAAAGAAGATAAATATCCGTTTCCCCGTATGGATTCCACGTACCTTGTTGAGATCCGGCTCTCCCGGACAAAATGGCGCATCAGGAAGCTTACCAGTGAAATTGCCCGTGAGTTCGGGATTGGGAACTTCCTTGAGGAGCACCCCCACGTCACCCTGTTCGGACCGATGACCCTGAACGAGGGCGTCAGCGGCCGGCAGGTGCTGGATGCAATCGGGCGTGCTGCTGCCCGCTATGATCCGGTCCCGTTCCTCATCGACGGCTGGGAGAAACGGGACGGCCTGCACGGGAGCGTGATCGCGTTTCCGGTTCGGGCATCGGAGCCGCTCCGCCAGCTCACCTGCGATATTGCCGGTATCCTCTCTCCCCTCGCGACAAGCCAGAATGCCTGGGACGGGGACCCGGACCAGAAATGGTTCCATGTAACGATAGCAAACCGTCTCGGTGCTGACCAGGCTTCCGCGGTCTATGCCCGGCTGAACGGCCGGGCAGACGAGGCACGGAACCCGGAGAAACTCCCCGCGAAAAAACCGGGATTGCTCCAGAGATTCCTCGCAGGAACGGTGCGGGAAAAACCCGTCTGCCCCGTCCCCCCGCTCCTGCTCGATGAAACGGGGATCAGGATCACGGTCATGCGGGGCATGTCTATCCTTGCAGAATATGATCTTATCGAAAAACGGTGGGTCTTCGGGGATCACCGCCACAGTACAGCCCGGTGGCAGAACACCCTTGCACAGTTCCGTCACCACGCCGGTCTCGAGGAGCGGGACCCGGAACGTCCCCTCGAGGACGACATTTTCCTGATCGCAGATCTGCACCTTGGCCATGCCAATATCATCCGCTACTGCTCGCGCCCGTTCCTCTTTGCCGATAGCGGGGAGATGGACCATGTCCTGATAAAAAACTGGAACTATACCATTTCGCCCGCAACCCGGGTGTACTGTCTCGGGGACCTGAGCTATGGCAGGGATGCCGCTCCGGCTGCGCAGTACCGCAGACGGCTCCGCGGGGATATCGTGTTCATCCGCGGAAACCATGATGAGCCCGGTCCCGGGATGGTCCCTTCCCTCACGATCGGGTACGAAAACCTGCAGTTCCTCCTTATCCACGATCCGGCGGACGCACCCCCGGGATATGACGGCTGGATCATCCACGGGCACCACCATAACAACGACCTGCGGAACTACCCGTTCATCAACATGACCGCCCGCCGTATCAATGTCAGTGCGGAGGTCATCGGGTATCAGCCGGTCAGCCTGCGCGAGATCGTGCAGTGGATCCGTACCCGCGAGCTCTCGGGAGATCCCGCACCGGTCCTCCTCCGCTCTGCGCGATAGCGGTGACCGGACGGCGCCTGTTCGTGTCCCAACCTATTTACGAACCGGAGCTGTATTCCCACACAGGGTGTAGAGATGCTGTTCGAGCGGATATTCTCCGAAGGTCTTGCGCACAACTCCTATATTATCGGCGCAGCAGGAAAGGCAGCGGTCATTGATCCCCGCCGGGACTGTGAGAGGTACCTTGAAATTGCTGCCCGGAACAACTGCACCATCACGCACATCTTTGAGACCCACCGGAACGAGGACTACGTGATCGGGTCCCTGGCGCTGGCGGAGCGGTGCGGGGCAGGGATCTTTCACGGGGCTGCACTGGATTTTGCGTACGGGACCGCGGTGCATGACGGCGACCTGTTCACCTTCGGATCCCTCTCGGTCCAGGTACTCGAGACCCCCGGGCATACGGAGGAGAGCATCTCTCTTGTCCTCCGGGACCGGGAAAGTGGCGGGACGCCGTTCATGGTATTCTGCGGGGACACTCTCTTTGCCGGGGATATTGCGCGGACCGATTTTTTCGGAGAGGCACGAAAGGAGGAGATGGCAGAAAAGATCTATGACAGTATCACGCAGAAGATCCTCACCCTGGGCGACGGGGTGATCCTCTGTCCTGCCCATGGTGCCGGGTCCGTCTGCGGCGGCGAGATCGCTGACCACCCGTTCACCACCGCCGGTTACGAGAGGAGCACCAATCCCTTCCTCCTCATGGGAAGGGAGGAGTTCGTCTCTGCACGGAAAACCGAATCTCCGTACCTGCCCCCCTACTTCCGCACCATGGAACGGTACAACCGGGATGGCCCGCCGGTGCTGCACCACCTCCCGCTCATCCGCCCGCTCACGGTTCCCGAACTGAACAGTCTCCGGCATGCCGGATGCCAGGTCCTCGATATCCGGGGGCCCACGGCTTTTGCCGGGGGCCATATCCCCGGCAGCATCTCCCTGTGGCGGAACGGGATCTCGTCCTATGCCGGCTGGTTCCTCACCTGCGATGACCCGATCGTTCTCATCGATGACTTCAACCAGGAGACTGAGGAGATCCAACGCCAGCTCTTCCGGCTCGGGTATGACCGGATTGCCGGGATCCTTTCCGGGGGTATGGGCACCTGGTACAAGAGCGGGGGGGAGACAGGGACCACAAAGACCTGTTCGGTCCGGGAGCTCAGGCAGCACCTCGAGGACGGCACCCCGTTCCTTCTCGATGTGCGGGATATCCGGAACCGGCGCGCATTCGGTCATATCCGCGGTTCACACCACGTCTATGTCGGGGAACTCCCCCGCCATCTGGATGAGATACCGGTGAATGAGCCTGTTTTCGTGTATTGCGATGCCGGCTTCAAGGGAAGCCTTGCTGCAAGCATCCTTGCCCGGCACGGTTACCAAACGGTCATCAACGTGCTCGGGGGCATGACGGCGTGGAAACAGGCCGGCTTCCCGACAGAGCACTGACCTGTTTTGTTTCCTGCCGTCAATTGAAAAGATTTATAGTGCCGCGGTGGGAAGGAAGTGTGAACGATTATGGATATCATCAAGATCCCCCGGGCAGACAAGGCAGAGTATGACAGGCTTATCGAGAGGGGATATGTCTGCAGGATCGCGTTCCAGGGAGAGAAATATCCCTACATTGCCCCGTTCCTGTATGTCTTTGACGGGTCCTTTCTCTATTTCCTCTCAACCAAATACGGAAAGAAGATCGAACATTTCCGCAAGAGCCCGTATGCGTCGGTGGAGATCGAGAAATACACAAAAGACCTCTCCACCTACACCTTTGTCACCCTCCAGGGGTATCTCGAAGAGGTGCACGACTCCATCGAGAAGAAGATCATCCGTCAGAAATTCGTTGACCTGATCGTTGAGCGGAACCTTTCCTGCAATATCCTCGCAGCGCTCGGCCATTCCCCGATGGATGCCCCGGTTGCGATTGCCGAGGAGGAGCGGTCCCTTGTCTGGAAACTTGCCGGGGTAAAGGACATCGTTGCGCTCAAAAACCTCTGATTTTTTTTTTTAGGAAGTTGCTGTTTTCTGCTTCGGAGAAATCATTGTAACGTTATTTAATCGCCCCCCTAGCGCCAGCCCTGCCCCCGTTGGGGGCTCATGGCGCATGCGATGCCCCGCTATGAAGTTTTATTGAAACGTCCATTTTTTGTCAGAACAGGTAATGCAGCACTATCGCAACCGGGGCGCCCCAGCGGCGGGGCGAAGCCCCTGGAGCGTCGGGTATCCGGATAATATCCTATGAAAATCGAATTTTTTCGAGACAGAATGGGGGTTGAGACCCCCATACCCCCGATTATGATATGTGCCGCCGCCCCCGACGGGGCGCCCCGCGGCGGATCAACGACTGATATCTCTAAAAAAACACCGAACTGCCCCGCCGTGCCCCGCGAGGGGCCCTGAAGCGGGGAGCCATCATAATTCCGGTTGTTTGTTCCATTATCTCTATTCAGGCATCCATGAGTCGGAAAAATCGCAGAGAATCCCCTGGCCCCGCCGTTCTGAAAAAAGGCGCTGAAATATCAACCCCCTTATAATTATTGAACCTTTCAACAATTTTCATCATTCTGGTGTGAACTCATGGTTCATGTCTGTTTCTCCAGAACGGAAAAACCCAAGTACGACCGGCTCCGGTGCTTTCCTGCACTCTGGTTTTCCATCTGTTCCCCTGTCAGTGCTGCGATAAAGAGCAATCTTTTTTACCGCTCTACAGCCCCCGTTTGCCGGGAATTGCTGGTTGCGTGAAAATCAGTTTCCCCGTGGACATTTGGGGCCTTTTAGGGTGATCTTCATCCTGTCCACCAGGCAAAACACGGGGAAATTTCTGTGTGGTGAACAGCCGCTCACGTCGTTGGCATGATGAACGGGAAGCAGCATGGTGTAGTGCTGTTCCGGGGTCTTCATCCTGCCAGCCGGGCAAAACACCAGGAAAATTTCTGTGTGGTGAACAGCTGCTCACGTCGTTGGTTTGATGACCGGGAAGCATCCAGGTGTAGTGCTGTTCCGGGGTGTTCATCCGGCCAACCGGGTAAAACACGGGGAAATTTTTATGGGATAAACAGCCGCATCCCTGTTTCAGGACCTCTTTTCGTTACGGCAGGCCGAAAAATTTTCTGTAATTTTTCCGGGTAGAACCAGCAACCATAATTATGATGGCTCCCCGCCTCAGGGCCCCTCGCGGGGCACGGCGGGGCTGTATGTGTTTTTCAGAACCGTGAACGATTTTCTTTGCATCGCTGAAATATCAGTCATTGATCCGCCGCGGGGGCGTCCCTTCGGGAGCGGCGGCATATATCATAATCTGGGGTATAAGGGTCCCTACCCCCATTATTCTGTCCCAAAGAATTCAATTTTCTCTGCTCTCTTAGAAATCCTTCGTACAATTCTGACACTCTGAGTGCTTCGCCCCCGCCGCTCTGGCATCCCCGAATTGCGATAATGCCGTATAAGCTGGTCAATTTTGAATAAGGATATTACAGATAATTCGACGGCATCACATGCGCCATGAGCCTCCAGCGGGGGCAGGGCTGGCGCAAGGGGGGTTAATCACTTTACGATGATTTCTGCAGACCACAAAATTTACTTTTGGATTTTATAAGCACGTTACCCGTTATTTTCCTTCTTTTCGCCAATCGCTTTCCTCAGGGCGTCCACGCTTGTCACGGGAACAGCACAGGTCCGCCCGGTACAGAGGTATGCGGTCGTTTTCCCGTCCTGGGATACCATGCTCCGCAGGAACGGGGCAACAGCATCAAGGGCTGCGGCTGTCCGGGGCGTGCGGACGTGGACCGTCAAGGACGGGAGGTAGGTATCGCAGACCACCCGGATCATCTCCGCTGCCACCGGGTCCGCTTCTTCCCCCGCGATGACCAGATCAGTGGCAGGACAGAGCAGGTGATCCAGGCCGCACAGGTATGCACTGTACGCGGACGGCGAGCACCGGACCGTGCCGGAAAAAGCATCTGCAAGACGGGAGGCCTGTGCTTCATGGACCGGGTCCCCGGTCAGGTGGCCCAGCAGGACGAGGTTGCTGAGCATCACGGAATTGGCTGAAGGGACTGCCCCGTCGTAGATCTCTTTTCTGCGGGCAATGAGGGCTTCCCCCTCATCGGACGTGGTGAAATACCCGTCCCCGCCTTTATCAGAGAAATGCCGGTCCAGGTACCGCTTCAGGACCAGGGCTTCCGCAAGCCATGCGGGGTCGAAGCTGGTCTCGTAGAGTTCGATGAGCGCCCGGATGACAAATGCATAATCATCGGCAAATGCGGGGATCGCTGCCTCCCCGTCACAATAGCGGTGCAGGAGCCCGCCATCGGCAGCCTGCAACCGCTCCAGGATGACATGCATCGCCGATTCTGCTGCCCGGTACGGTGCCGGATCGTGAAAAGCGCGGGAGGATTGCGCAAGTGCCGCGATCATCAGCCCGTTCCAGTCCGCGAGGACCTTCCCGTCCCGCTGCGGGCGCGGGCGCTTCTGCCGTTCTGCAAGGAGCCGTTCCCGGATTGCTGCAACCCGGGACAGGTCCTCCGGGTGTTCCCTGCTGCCCGGTTGCAGGTACAGGATATTTTTCCCGGGGCCCGTTTCGGCCGAAACGAAATTTCCCTCCTTCCGGACATGGAACAGCGCGGCGGCAAACGGACCGTCACGGGGCCCGAGGATTTCGGACAGTTCCTTTTCTGTCCAGAGGTAAAACGCCCCTTCCCCGCCGGGACTGTCCGCATCCTCCGCTGAGATGAAGGCGCCTTCCGGCGATGACAGGTCGCGGGTCACGTAGGTGATGATCGCTTCCGCGGTCTTTCGGTACACCGCTTTTTTTGTTGCCAGCCACGCTTCCGTGAAGGCCATGAGGAGCAGCGCCTGGTCGTAGAGCATCTTCTCGAAATGCGGGACCCGCCACCCTGCATCCGTGGAATACCGGTGAAAACCGCCCCCGGGATGGTCATGGATACCCCCGCAGCGCATTGACTCGAGGGTCCGTTCAGCCATGCCGAGGGCCTGACCGGAAGCGGTGCGCTTCCAGTATCGCAGCAGGAAGAGGATCTTTTCCGGGGTGGGAAATTTCGGTGCCCGGCCAAACCCGCCGTTCACGGGATCGAACGATGCCGCGAGTTCTTCATACCCGTCCCGGAGCAGGGATGCATCGGCAGTCCCTCCCGCGGGTGGTCCGGCTCCTTCGGCAAGACGGGCAGTGAGGCGGTCAGCTGCGGCAACGAGGGTATCCTGCTGCTCTTTCCAGCGCCGGATCACCATCTCCAGGAGTTCCCGGAGGCCGGTCATGCCGGCCCGGGACGTGCGGGGCAGGTAGGTACCGGCAAAGAAGGGTTTTTTATCAGGGGTCATGATGATCGTGAGGGGCCACCCGCCCTGCCCGGTCATCTGCTGGCAGGCCATCATGTAGATGCTGTCGATATCCGGGCGTTCCTCGCGGTCAACCTTGACTGCGATAAAACCGCTGTTGAGGAGCGCGGCGATCCCCGGGTCCGCAAACGATTCGCGTGCCATCACATGGCACCAGTGGCAGGTCGCATACCCGATGGAGAGGAAGACCGGTCTCTGTTCTTCTGCTGCGCGCCGGAAGGCCTCGTCCCCCCACGGGTACCAGTCCACGGGGTTATAGGCATGCTGCTGCAGGTACGGGCTCTTCTCGCGGATCAGATGGTTGGGCACTGGTTGTTTTTTTTCGGGGTCATCATCCATTCCTGCGCTCACTCCTGCGTTGTACCCGCTCCATTGGTATGGCGAGCTGATGAGCTTTTCAGCAGTACCAGAGCCGGCACGAAACATAAGAAGGTGCACCGACCATCTTCATGGAGAGAACAACCATGGATTCCAGCGCGGTTCTGTTCCTGTTCATCACCGGCATTCTCGTCATCGCACTCTCGTACTTCCTGGACCGCCTCTGGGCTGCCGCGGTGCCGGCCCGGGTCATCTACCTCTTCATCCGCCTCCCGGGCGTGGTCCTGCATGAATGTGCCCATGTGCTTGGCTGCCTGCTGACCGGTGCCCGCGTCCGAAAGCTCGTCCTCTTCTCCAGAGACGGGGGATCGGTCACGTACACCCGCCCGGTGCTCCCGTACATCGGCGACGTGGTCATCAGTACGGCCCCGCTCTTCGTGCTCCCGCTCGCGCTTTCCGGTATCACCTGGGTCTTTGTCACCTTCCTTGGCTGTGCCGTTCCGGCGTTTCCCGCCACGATCGCATCACCACCGGTCCTCCTGGATCTCATTGGTGCAATCCTGTACACCTTCTCAGACAACCTCCTCACCCGCTTCAATGGCTGGTTCCTCCTCTACCTGTACCTGACGCTCAGCCTCGTGCTCTCAGTCGCCCCGAGTACGCAGGACATGAAAAATGCTGCTCTCGGGAGTATCCTCCTGATCCTTGCCGGGATGCTCGTGCTTTTGAGCGGGTGGGAAGGGGCCATATCCCTGCTTGACGAACTCCTGCGCCTGCTCGGGTACGGTTTCACCCTCGGGCTCGCGTACGGGCTTGTTGCCCTTGCCCTCTCCCTGCCGCTCCTGGTGTGGTACGCTGCTGCGCACCGTTCCTGAAAGGCCGGCAGGATCGATCAGATGGGTATTATCTGATCCGGAGGCTACAGTTTTACACCATGGCACGCGAGACCGGACCCGGCCAGCCGAACGGGAGTGAGGCAGGCGAACGCCTTACTCCGGTCATGCGCCAGTACCAGGAGCTGAAGGCGAAGCACAAGGATACCATCCTCTTCTTCCGGATCGGGGATTTTTACGAGACCTTCAACAGCGATGCCGAGCTCATATCGCGGGAGCTGGACATCGTCCTCACCTCGCGCTCGAAGAGCGGGGACAACCGTATCCCCCTTGCCGGTGTCCCCTACCATGCCGCTGATGGCTATATTGCAAAACTGGTCGGGAAGGGGTACAGGGTCGCGGTCTGCGAGCAGGTCGGCGATCCCGGGACTGCCAAAGGGATCGTGAAGCGGGAGATCAGCCGGATCATCACCCCGGGGACGGTGATCGATTCCTCCATGCTCCCCTCCGCAGCCGCTGCCTATCTCATGGCACTCTGCCCCGATGCAAAAGGTCAGGCGTGGGGAATTGCCCTCCTGGATATCACGACGGGGGAATTTTTTGTCTCCGTTGTCGGGCACGACCGGAACCTCCAGAACCTTTTCTCCGAGATAGCGCGCTACCGGCCTGCGGAATGCATTGTCCCGTCCACCATCCCGGACGACCTTGTCCGGAACTGTACCGGACGCGGTGTCGTGGTCTCCCGCTTCCGGGATGAGGCGTTCTCCCCGGAACGTGCGCGTAAGGCGCTGATGTCGCAGTTCCATGTCGCATCACTGGCCGGGTATGGCTGCGAGGACGACCCGGCAGCTATTGGTGCAGCGGGTGCCGCGCTGCTCTATGCGCAGGAGACGCAGGCCTCGCCCCTTGCCCATATCAGCAGCCTTGCAACCCGGGCATCCGCCCAGTCGATGATGCTCGATGCGGTTACCCTGCGGAACCTCGAGGTGAAAGAGAGTATCCGCGGGGGGACAAAGGGGGCGACCCTCTTCTCGAGCCTCGACCAGACAAAGACCCCGATGGGCAGCAGGCTTCTTGACCGGCACCTGACCCGCCCGCTCGTGGATCCCGGCCGGATCAATGCACGGCTTGACGCGGTTGACTATTTCGCCACGCGGACTGCCGTCCGTCTTTCGGTGCGGACAGGCTTATCGAAGTTTGCCGATATCGAGCGGATTGCAGCCCGGGTCTCGTACGGGAATGCCGGTCCCCGCGACCTGCTCGCCCTTGCAGATTCCCTGGTCGCCCTGCCGGCACTGAAACGGTCGGTCAGTCCTGACGAGGGAAAAGACCTTCCCGCCATCTTGGACGAGGCCCTCCGGGATATGCGGGACCTTCCGGACACCATTGCCCTGATCCGGCGGGCGATCGTTGACGAACCCCCGGCGATGGCCCGCAATGGCGGCGTCATCCGGCGGGGTTTTTCAAAGGACCTCGATGCTATCCACACGGTCCTCCACTCCGGAAAGGACTGGATCGTTCAGCTGCAGGAACAGGAGCGGACAAAGACCGGGATCAGGTCCCTCAAGATCGGGTACAACCGGATCTTCGGGTACTATATCGATGTGAGCAAACCCAACCTTGCGCTCGTCCCGCCCCGGTATGAGCGGAAACAGACCACGGCAACCGGCGAACGCTATACCCTTCCGGAACTCCGCGAGAAGGAGGCGCTCATCACCAATGCCGACGAGAAAGTCCTCGCTCTCGAACGGGAACTCTACGCCGGCATCATCGAGACCCTCCGGGCGGTTGTCCCCGACGTGCAGGCCATCGCCTCGGGCATTGCGGCCCTGGACGTGGCCGCAACCCTCGCGGAAGTTGCCTGCAGCCGGAACTACGTGCGCCCCCAGATGAATACCGGTGATGCACTGGTCATCCGCGATGGCCGGCACCCCGTGGTTGAGCAGGGAGTTGCCGGGGGATTTGTCCCCAATGACGTGGACCTCTCGGGGAGCGGGAACCAGATCCTGATCATCACCGGCGCAAACATGGCCGGGAAGTCCACCTACATGCGGGCTGCGGCGCTGATCTGTATCATGGCGCAGGCCGGCAGTTTTGTCCCTGCCCGGCACGCCGGGATCGGGATCATCGACCGCATCTTCACCCGCGTCGGGGCATTCGATGACTTATCAAGCGGCCAGAGCACCTTCTTTGTCGAGATGCTCGAACTGGCAAATATCCTCAATAACTTCACGGAGAAAAGCCTGGTCATCCTCGACGAGATCGGGCGGGGAACGAGCACGATCGACGGGTGCTCTCTTGCCCGGGCAGTGCTTGAGTACCTCCACGGGAAAGGAGCGGCCGGGCCCCGGACCCTCTTTGCCACCCACTTCCACGAGCTGATCACCATGGAAGAGACGCTCCGGCGGGTAAAAAACTTCCACTTCGCGGTAAAAGAGACGAGCAGCGAGGTCGTATTCCTGCGGAAACTGATCCCCGGGGCAACAGACAAGAGCTATGGTATCCATGTTGCCCGCCTTGCAGGAATCCCGAAGAAGGTGACCGATCGTGCCGACGTGCTCCTCTCAGAAGATATCCTGCGGGGGGTTCCGGGGAGCGGGAAGCCGCAGCGCTATACCCAGATCCTGCTGGTCGATGAAGGGGAGAGCGGCAGGCCGGCCGACCACCCTGCCCTCCGGGCCCTGGCCTCCCTGAACCCGGACGAGATGACCCCGCTTGAGGCCCTCGCAAAGATTGCCGAACTGAAACAGACGATACAGGGAGGTGAGCAGCGTGCCGGAGAAGAGTGACGCGGCCCGGATCCGGCTCCTCGACCCTGCCACGGTCAACCAGATCGCAGCCGGCGAGGTGGTGGAGCGCCCTGCCTCGGTGGTCAAGGAGCTGGTCGAGAACGCGATCGATGCGGGAGCGGGTTCGGTCAGGGTCGACCTGACCGCTGCAAAAGACGCTATCACAAACATCCGCGTCACGGATGACGGGCGCGGTATGTCCCCTGCCGATGCAAAGCTCGCCTTCGTCCCCCATGCCACGAGCAAGATTGCGTGTTTCGAAGATCTCGACCATATCCGCACGCTCGGGTTCCGGGGCGAGGCGCTCGCAACCATCGCTGCCGTCTCCCGGGTAACGCTTGTCACGAAACCCCGGGAGAGCGGGGCAGTCCCCGGGACCCGCATTGTGGTTGAGGGCGGATTCGTCCGCGAAACGGCCGGGACCGGTGCGCCGGACGGGACGAGCGTCCTTGTCGAAGATCTCTTCTTCAACACCCCGGCACGGAAAAAGTTCCAGAAGAGCAGGAATACCGAGATTGCCCATATCCACGATATCCTTGAAGGCATCTGCCTCTCCAACCCGGCTGTCGCGTTTCACCTCACCCTGAACGGGACGGAACAGCTGGTGACCGACCGGACCACCCGCCCGCTGGACACCATTGCCCGGCTCTTCGGCAGCGGGGTTATCCCTGACCTGGTCCCGGTGCATGCCTCCCTGCCGTTCCTCTCCATCTCCGGGTTTGTCTCCCGCCCGTCCCTTGCCCGGAAAGACCGGGCCCGGATGATCGTTTCCGTGAACCGGCGGTTCATCACCTCCCCCGCGCTCAACGATGCGATCAGGGCAGGGTATGGCACGCTGCTCTTAAAAGACCGCTTCCCGGTGGCGTTCCTGAACCTCCAGATCGACACCCTGCTCGTGGACGTGAATGTCCACCCGACCAAGAAGCAGATCCGGCTCTCGCGGGAGAAGGAGATCACGGAGCTGGTCCGCACATCCGTGCGGGACGCGCTCCTTGCCGCAGATCTCATCCCCGCGGGCGGACACCCGGCAGCAACGGCACCGCCCGGAGAAGGATCCCCGCCGGAACCTGGAAGATCCCGCGATCGTTCCACCACCCCGGCACCGGCCGGTGTCTTTGAGTGCACCCATGCCGGGACTGCTGCAACGGACCAGCGGCTCCGGCAGACCGAGCTCGCGGTTGATACTGCGCCGGCATACCTGGTTTCCTCCCTGCTGCCGGAGATCGATGTCATCGGGGAGTTCTCCGGGATCTATATCCTTGCCCGCACGCGGGGGGACGAACTGCTCCTGATCGACCAGCACGCGGCCCATGAACGTATCCTGTACGAGCAGGTGACCGGGCAGATCCAGGAGAACCGGCCCTCGCAGGAGCTGATCAGCCCGGTGGTCCTGCACCGCACGCCAGGAGAGACCGCAATCCTCAAAGACCTCCTGCNNTTGAGCGCTGATGCCGCACAGTCCGTCAGCAACCGGGAGCGGATCACCCGGATCGTTGCCTGCCGGGGGGCGGTGAAGGCGGGCACGGTCTGCACGCGGGAGCAGTGCCAGCGGATCGTGGACCAGCTCCGGCGGATGAAGAACCCCTTCACCTGCCCCCATGGACGGCCGACCATGATCCGCTTCACGCGAAAAGAGCTCGATACCATGTTCCGGCGGACCTGACCGCCTTTTTTCAGGCGGTTTTTTCTGCCCGGGACAAAAGGAGGGTGTTACCGTATGAAAACAACCCGGGAGGGGCTGCCGGAAATCCCCGCAGAACGGTTTTCCCGCCATGACCCGGCATCTGCCCGGAGATTCCGGGAGATGGTGCTCACGTATTATGCAGGGCACGGGCGGGACCTTGCGTGGCGGAGGACAACCGATCCCTACCGGATCCTCGTCTCCGAGATCATGCTCCAGCAGACGCAGGTGGAGCGGGTGTCGCTCAGGTTCCCGGCATTNNCCTTGCAGCCTGGCAGGGGATGGGATACAACCGGCGGGCGATCTCCCTGCAGCGCTGCGCCCGGCGGGTTGTTGAAGAATATGGCGGGGCGCTGCCGCAGGACCCGGAGATCCTTGCCACCTTTCCGGGCATCGGCACGGCAACCGCCGGGTCGATCTGTGCCTTTGCCTTCAACAGGCCGGTCGTGTTCATCGAGACGAACATCCGCAGGGTCTTCATCCACTTCTTCTTCGAGGAGGAGAAAACCGTTCAGGATACCGCGATCCTCCCGCTGGTGAAAAGAACGCTCTACAAAAAAGATCCCCGAACCTGGTACTGGGCATTGATGGACCTGGGATCAGACCTGAAGAAGACGACTCCCAACCCGAACCGGAGGAGCACCGCCTATGTCCGGCAATCCGCGTTTGCCGGATCGGACCGCGAGCTCCGGGGTAAGATCCTGAACGTGCTCCTGAAAAGTCCGGGTATGGATATGATGGAGCTTATCCGGAGCACCGGGGAGGAGTGCGAAAGGGTAGAACGGATGATCACTGCCCTTGAGAAAGAAGGATTCCTCACGAGTTCCGGTGACAGGATCACGATCCGTTCCCAATAAAAAATGACCGGCCCATACAGGATCCTTCCTCCTGCAGGATCGGAATTCTCCGGCATGCTGCATCCTATGTCGGCCATGTCGGAAGTAACGTGTCAGTCAAAGTGCTTTTAAAATTCTAAAAATAAATCCGGTGTCCAATGTGAAGATATTTTTATAAAAATGAACGAAGATGGAATGTGAAAAAGCACCTATTTTCTGCTCTGGAGAACCATGCGTGAACTGAGAATGTTCGCACCAAAACCATGAAAATCGGTAAAAAATTCTGGAGATTACGAGGGTTCCCCGCCTCAGGGCCTCTCCGAGGCACGGCGGGGCAGGAAGGTTTAATCTCCCTCTTTCTTTAACCGCCCGAAACCCGCCGCGGGGCGCCCTTCGGGGCGGCGGGCGTTCATCGCAACCGGAGGTACAGGAGGTTACCACCCCACCATCATCAATTCCTGGAGGAAGCGGTTTTCACAGGAAATCCTTCGTGCAATCCTGACGCTCTTTTTGGGCCTCGCTCCCGCCGCTGTGGTGTTCCCGGATTGCGATAATGCCTTCCGATCTGGTCAATTTCGAACAAAAACGGTACAGATAATTCCACGGCATCACCTGTGCCCCCGCCCCCCTCGGGGGCAGGGCAGGCGCAAGGGGGGACTACGGGTAGCGCCTGAGGTCAGGGGCTACGTTGATCCGGTACCCTGCAGATTTTCTCCGGCCGCCTTCTTCTCCGCCTTTTTCTCCGGCTCCTCCTCCGGTTCGATCCGGATCTCGCACTGGCGGTCCCCCATGCACATGGCCCGGACGAACCGTGCGGAATAGGCCGGGTTCAGGGCTTTCTGGGAAGAGAGGGTGCAGGCCATGCAGCGGTGGAAGGTCCCGTGTTCAGTATAGGGGACCTCGCCGGTTACATGCGGGCAGCGCCGGATAATGATCACGGCGCCGTCCCTGCCGACATCAATGACCTCTTCCTTGCAGTCAGGGCCGAAGACGATGGTGTTGACCGACCGGAGGCTCTCTGCCAGCTCCCGGGCTGTCCCCACCGGAAATCTGAGCGACCGTGCAATCTCACCGGAGAACTGTGCCATCCGGATCCAGACCTCCTGTTCCAGTTCATCGTACCGTTCCGAAAGAACCGGGAAAAAGACCTCCTGGTACATCGCAGCCAGGCGTGCAGCGTGCCGGGCAGCAATCCGCCACCGGGCATCATCGGGAACTGATCTATGGTCCGGCAGAGCGATCCACTCCTTCTGATCGACTAATGGTTGCCGGTCTGATATCAAACCATGGGAAACCGGGCAGGAACCGGGCCGGGGCAGCAGCTGGAGACAGGACCCGACAGGACATGCGGATAACCGGATTGAAAATGCACCGTCACCAGGAAAGGGGATGTTTTTTGTAGATCCCCCCTCTGCGTTCGGGTCAATCCCCAAAGGACTGTAACAGCACAGAATTAAAGGCGATAATGTATTGTACCCTCTGTCGACAAGGGCATTCTCTGATTAAATGTTGTCTATTAATAATATTTGCCAATAATTAGTGCACAGCATTAATGATAAGCAGTAAAAATCTGGAATTATTCATCCGGAAGTTCAGATAGTACTCCGGAATAGTCGGTGGTTTTTGGAGAGAAAAGGTATCGGGTATTGAGAGCCGGGTATTATTTTTTCCCCGTGGCTATGTGAACGCCGGTCTCGATGCAGGCTGCACCGTCCTTGTCCCGGCCCAGCTTCTTGAGCGTGACCCCCTTGTTGAACCAGCACTCGGCATCTCCTGCATCGCAGTCCAGTGCTGCATCATAGCACGCGAGTGCCTCGTTATAGTTCCCGAGGGCTTCAAGGGCGTTTGCCTTGGAATGCCAGGCCATGGCAGAATCCGGGCGGATCTCAAGCGCCCGGTCATAGTGCTGCACAGCCTGTTCAAACCGGCCCTGGACCATCATCTCATTGCCAGAGCGGAGAGCGATCTCTTCATCGTGGGAGATGGTGACGAGGATCCTGTTGTTTTCTGTTATCTGCATGTTTTTTCACACCTGCCACTGGCGGGTCTGGGACGTGCTCATAAACCCATGGCAATATGGACTCCGGTGTCGATGCAGGCTGCGCCGTCCTTGTTCCGGCCCAGCTTCTTGAGGGTGACTCCCTTGTTGAACCAGCACTCGGCATCTCCTTCGTCGCAGTTCAGTGCCTGGTCATAACAGGTGAGGGCCTCTTCATATTTCCCGAGGGCTTCGAGTGCATTTGCCTTGGCATGCCAGGCCTTTGCGGAGTCTGCCTGGATCTCAAGGGCTCTGTCATACTGTTGCACCGCCTCGTCAAACTGGCCCCGGAACATCATCTCATCGCCATACCGGAGGTAGGTCTCCTCATCAAGGGAGACCCGGCTTATGGTCTGATTTTCTGCTGTCTTCATATTCCCTTCCCCCCTGCCACAGGAGCTGTATCCCAAGCGGAGGCTCCCAGGCTGTTCCCCTGTAAAATAGCAGAGAATATATATTTTTGCCATGAATAACCGCCCAACGGCCATAGTATACAGAGCTGCACAGCATCAGTGCATGGCATTCATGACGAGCAATCGTTGAACAATAATAATTACAACATGCGTACTGTTAAACGATTTCCCATGGAAATTGCATGAAACAAATGTGATTTTTGGATTTTTTACTCTCTCAATTATTTGCGATGAAGGCCGCCGCACCTGAAAGGGACGCCCCCGCGTCGGGTCAAGTGATGATATTTCTGAAGGGTAGCGTATCAATTCAGCCCCGGACTTCCCGCTCGAACCTGAGGCCCCTCCTGCGCCAGCCCTGCCCCCGTTGGGGGCTCAATCGCGCATGCGATGCACAAAAATTATCTGTGTACTGTCCTCATGCAAAATTGACCCGGTAATCCCGCGTTATCGCAATTCAGTGATGCCACAGCGGCGGCGAAGCCCAAAAAAAGCGTCAGAATTGTACGAAGGATTTCTTTGGAATATTGAATTCTTTCGAGACAGGATAATGGGGCTTTGAGACCCCCATACCCCCCATTTTGATATATGCCGCCGCCCCCGACGGGGCGCCCCCGCGGCGGATCAACGACAGATATCTGAAAAACACACAAACTGCGCCGCCGTGCCCCGCGAGGGGCCCTGAGGCGGGGAGCCCTCATAGCTGCGATTTTCATGGTTCCGGTGTGAACTGACAAAATTCATGCCCGTATCTATAAGAAGAACGACAGAGAGATCCGGAGAATACCCATATGACCGGAAAAAACTGCAGGTTCCTGCGGAGGGACCGTGAAGGGGAGAAAGAAGCAGCTCCGGCTCCTGAGGATCCTGCAACCCGGTACGACGCTGGCACAACGATGCCGGGATCACACAACAGAGACTAAAAAAAGGATTGTACTCTTTTGTCCGTTCCATTCCTGCCGGTTATATAAATAATAAATGACAACCACGGTAGCTAGGTGTGAATGTGTGTGCCAGAACAGGAAAAGATTTCCCGGATCAGGATTCTTCTGAAGGCTCATCCGAAAGGTCTTACCATCACGGATATTTCTTCAAAACTGAAGATGAACAGGAACTCGGCAGCCAAGTACTTAGAGATCCTGCAGATATCCGGTCATGTGGAATCCAAGTCTTATGGAACGGCAAAGGTTTTTTTCCTGAGCCACCGGCTGCCCATTTCAGCCCTCGTGAGTATCACGTCCGACCTCATTGTAACGCTTGATGAACACCACCGGATCCTTTTTATCAACGAGGCGTTCTGCGATCTGTTTGCGGTAACAAAAGAGGAGATCGCAGGAAACCACATTGTTGATATTTTCAGAACCGGGATCGGAAGCACCGTTCTCCCGGGCGTATTTTCAGATATTATCGCCGGTAATGAAGAAGTGCACGAGGTACGGTTACCGCGGGATACCGGCGACCTTTTCTTTAAGATCAAGAGCATGAAGACCGTCTTTGATGACGGGAGCCGCGGGATCACCATCATCCTGGAGGATGTGACCCGGGAGAAGACGGACAGGATCAACCTGGAGGCACAGGAGGCCCGCTACCGTGGTATTGTTGAAGACCAGACCGAGTTTATCATCCGCTTCCTTCCGGACGGCACGCTGAGCTTTGTCAATGCCGCCTTTGCCCATGCCATGAAAAAAAAACCGGAAGACCTGGCCGGCACGCCCTTTTCAGACACGGTCCATGCACGGGACCGGGCTGTACCTGACCGGTGCCTCCATGCCCTGAACCCTGAGAACCCGGTCGCTGCCTTCGAGTGCCGGTTCGACATCCCCGGGGATGCGACCCGGTGGATTGCCTGGACCCTGCGTGCCATGTATGATGGCGGGAAAAAACCCATCGAATACCAGGCGGTCGGACATGACATCACCGAAAAGAAAGAGTCCGACGAGAAGATACGGCAGTACGTAACCCAGATGGAGTTCTTCTCACACGAGCTGCAGAAGTTCATGGAACTTTCACATTGCGAGAACATCTACCAGGTCATTGGTCTCGGATTGTCCAAAATACTCCCGGATGCAGCCATAACCGTGAGCTCGTATGATCCCGGAACAACGACCACCTTAACGATACGGGCGGCATTCAGCAGGAAGGACCATGAAGTGTTCTCCCGGATTATCGGCAGGAGCCTTGTCGGCACGCAGATCCGGGTAGGGCCGGCCCCGGACCGGTTTATGGCCGGCACGGTGTACCATACCGGAAAAAATCTCTACAACATCCTCTTTCAGCATATACCGGAAGATACCTGCCGGAGCATTGAGGAGGCACTGGACCTGGGAGAATTCTATTCCGTAGGGTTGATCTGGAAGACGGAACTCATGGGAAACATAACGTTTGCCCTCCGCAAAGGACAGACACTCAGAAACGAACCGCTGCTCGAGGCCTATGTCCGGGCTGCATCCATCGCGCTCAGGCGTGCGGTTGCAGAGACTGCGCTCCGTGAGAGCGAACAACTCCACCGGAGCGTTCTTGAAAATATCCAGGACGTCTTTTACCGGACAGATACGGAAGGGAACCTGGTCATGGCAAGCCCGAGCTGGGCACGACTGCTCGGGTACTCTTCAGAGGATGAACAACGGGGATGGAATGTTGCGCGGCACTTCTACTATGAGCCGGAGAAGCGAAAGGATTTCCTCATCGCAATAGCCG
The DNA here is from genome assembly GCA_002502245.1 of Methanoregula sp. UBA154. GTDB lineage: Archaea > Halobacteriota > Methanomicrobia > Methanomicrobiales > Methanospirillaceae > Methanoregula. The sequence goes on along the minus strand of DAPW01000020.1, from coordinate 59,630 downwards.
CAAACGGTTCGGTCACCGACTATGAGATTGCATTAAAGAGAAAAGACGGTTCTCCGGTGTACGTCTCGGCAAACAGCCACATCTATTACGACAAGGACGGGACCATCCTCGGCATTGAGGGAATCGTCCGCGATATCTCCGAGCGGAAGGCAGCAGATCAGAAGATCCGGCAGTACCTCGGGCGGATGGAGTTCCTTTCCCGGAAACTGCTCGAATTTATTGTCCTGGAACCTTCGGAAAACATTTACGAAAAGATCACGGCCGATTTAAAGGACCTGGTACCGGGTGCCATGATCATGGTCAATTCCTTTGACCCGCGTACGGGCGTCGTAAAGGTACAGGGCGCTGCACTGGACAACCGGCAGCGTGAAATAGTGGCACGGATTTTGGGAAAAGAAGTGGCAGGCACCGAATTCCGGATCGATGCAGCCGGGACCACGGCCTTCCGGAAAGGAACACTGGAGACCGCAAACCTGCCCCTCTATGAGGTTCTTTTCAGAAATGTTCCCGAACCGCTCTGCGTTCAGCTGGAAGCAGCACTTGAGATCGGGGATATCTGCGCGATAGGGTTCATCCGCGGCCAGGAGATACTGGGGAATGCCACGATCTTTCCGGGGCGCACTGGAAAAATTCCGGATCCACACCTGGTTGAGATGTACGCACGGGTGGCTGCCATTGCCCTCCAGCGGTTCACCTCGGAAGAGGCACGCCGCAGGAGCGATGAGATCTTCTATAACATAGCGCAAAACTCACCGCTTCCGATCGCTCTCATCGAAGCGGACGGCACGTACCGGTATATCAACGAGAACTTCACGCGGTTGTTCGGGTACGATCTCCATGATTTCCAGACCGGGAAGGAATGGTTTTGTCTCGCGTTCCCGGACCCGGTGTACCGGGGGCGGGTGATGGCAGCCTGGAAATCGGACCAGGCAGCGTCCCCGGCCGGTGCTCCCTACCCCCGGACATGGCAGGTCCGCTGCAAGGACGGGACCGTAAAAGAGGTGATCTTCCGGCCTGTCACTCCCTCTGACGGGAAGGTGGTTATCGTCTACGAGGACATCACCGAGCGGAACAGGGCGGAGCAGACCCGCCGGCTCCTCTCCTCGATCATTGAATCCACCGGCGATGCAGTCATTGCAAAGGACACCGTGGGAATGGTCATCAGCTGGAACAAGGCAGCAGAACACCTGTACGGCTATACCGCTGCCGAGATGATCGGACACTCTGTCTCGCGGATCATTCCACCGGACAGAGTGGAAGAGAGGGAGAAGATCTTCAGCCGGATCGAACGGGGCGAATCGATCAGCAACCTGGAGACGCGGAGGGTACGCAAGGACGGCCGGGTGATCGAAGTTTCCTTGACCATCTCCCCCATCACCGATGATACCGGGAAGGTGATCGGTGCATCCACGATCGCCCGGGGTATCCATCCGCAGAAAAGCTGAAGAGCCCCTGGGCGGGACCGGGAACCAGGAGCGGCAGCCTCCCGGAAAAACCAAAGGGAGACCAGATCCCCCGTTTACCGGTGTACGGACGGGCAGGTCACCGGACGCCCAGCCGTATCCCGCCGGAGGGAGCGCGATCAGCACGAAGGATTGAGCATACGTACCTTATTTCAGGTAATACCCGGCCGCCATGCAGATCAGCCCGAGATAGAACAGGACCGCAAACGGCCACGTGAACCCGAGGTTGATACTCTCCAGCCGTTTTAAGTCCTGTATAGCGATCATCGCAAAGCCGATGACAAATAAACCGATACTGAACTGTTGTTTCGTAAAGGGAAATGACGCCTTGGTGGAACTCATACTGGTATCACTCGTAAAAATAGGGTGGTCTCCCTGTTAAAGGGTTTCTGCACGGACAGGTCAGACGCGTTTTTCATTGTCCGGTAAATTCGTGCGCCTGGCGATAATTATGCCAGCAGAACGAGAACAGCAACCGGTATCCGGGAGGGAGAACGAACGAAAGAGAACCGTTTCAGGGCAGAGTGCCGTTCTGACGACGATTTTTTCCGGGAATCCGGAGAGGCAACTCATCCAGACACTCAGGCTGCGCAACAGGCTCGCCCCCGCCGTTGTTGCGACCGCCGGAGTGCGACAGGACGGTAAACCTTGTCCGGACCGGGGATCAAATCCGTCAGCACGTTTCTGCTCTTTTAAAACGGGCATGAACCGGCTCCGTTCACACCGGAACACGAAAAAATCAAAAAAAGACAACATGATTTTCACGAGGGCTCCCCGCCTCAGGGCCCCTCCGGGGCACGGCGGGGCAGTTCGGTGTTTTTTAAAATATCAATAGTTGATCCGCCGCGGGGGCGCCCCGTCGGGGGCGGCGGCATATATCATAACCGGGGGTATGGGGGTATCAACCCCCATTATTCAGTCTGAAATAATTCAATTTTTAATAGGAGATCTTCCTACAATTCTGACACTTAATTTGGGCTTCGCCCCGCCGCTGTGGCATCCCCGTATTGCGATAACACCGTATGAGCGGTTCAATTTTGATGAGGACCGGTACAGATAATTCCAGGGCATCGCATGCGCCCCCAACCCCCTGCAAAAACAGGGCGGGCGCAAGGAAGATGATCTCATCTTTTTAAGAAGGTTCTCCGGAGCAAAATAATGTTGACATCTGCCCACAAAATTTATTTTTTGGGATTTTATAAGCACTTCCCCTTTTTTATCAGGTTTTTCCGTCGGAACCTGAATGCTGTTTTCATGGTTTCAGAACGACCATCCCCGTTTTTATTTTTTGGAGCCTTCGGCCGGAGGAGAGTTTTTATGGATCCATATCGCGGCAAAGTTTATCCTTCAGATAAGCAATAGGTGTTTCATGAAACGATACTCCCTCTTTGCCGGCCTGGTCCTCCTGTTCGTGGTTGTGACCGTGATACCGGTCACCGCCTCGCCGGCAATTTCCGGCATCTCCCCGTCAACCGTGTCCAATGCCGGTGATGTCACCATTACGATCACCGGAAGCGGTTTCAACGAGAACACCACCGTATGGCTGGAATCCAGTTATTCTCCCAACCGTGTCCACGGTACGGTTGTCAGCTGGAGTCCGACATCGATCATTGTCAGGTTTTCGCTCTCCGGCCAGACCCCGGCCACCTATGATGTATGGGTCAACAGCCCGTTCACCTCCCCGTTAAGCGGGGTCTGGTATCCGCAGGATATTGGTGGCCGTACCGGGGGCATCACGATCTACCAGGCCGCCGGAATGACCGCGACGATGACGACAACGCCGGTCACGACAACGACCGTCACGACAACGCCGCTGCTGCCCTCCGGTAGCATCATTGTCTCATCAGTTCCCTCCGGCGCACATATCTATCTCGATAATGAATACAAAGGACTGACGACCTTCGATATGAGGAATATCGAAAACGGGAGCCATGTCATCCTGGTCAGACTTCCCGGGTACCTGGACTGGATACAGAGTGTGGAAGTGCGCGGAGATTCACAATCAGTTTTTGCCCGCCTGGTCGCTACCCCGGCAACAACGATCGATGCAACAGTGCAACCCACCAACCCCACTCCCTCCCCGACGCCCACGACGACGAGAGCACCTCTCGGTACCGGAGGAGCCATTATCGCGACGATTGGTGCTGGTGCTGCACTGCTCCTTATGAAACGGAAATAAATCCGGGCAGAGTGTCAGCCTGGCAACTCATTTTTCCGGGAATACCCCGGAAAAGCAGCGCATTGGAGATACCCCGGCTTCGCCACAGGCCCGCCCCCGTTGTTGTGGCGACCCCCGGAGTGCGACAGGACGATGAACCTTGTCCGGACCGGGGATAAAATCCGCCTGCAGGTTTCTGCTCGTAAGGAACGGGCATGAACCGGCTCCGTTCACACCGGAACACGAAAAAAATCGATGAATTCCCTGGAATTGATAGGAGGGTCCCCCGCCTCAGGGCCTCTCACGGGGCACGGCGGGGCAGATTACCGGAATCGCGAATGAATTGTTCATGAAGGCCGCCGCGGGGGCGCCCCGTCGGGGTCGGCGGCAACTATCATAACCGGGGGTATGGGGGTCTCAACCCCCATCATTGTATCTGAAAGAATGCAATTTTCATGGGTAATCATTGTAAACTGATTATATCGCCCCCCCTTGCGCCAGCCCTGCCCCCCTCGGGGGCGGGGGCGCATGCGATACCGTGGAATTACCTGTACTGTACTCATTCAAAATTGACAGGGTACTACAGCGTTATCGCAATCCGGGGATGCCGCAGCGGCCGGGGCGAAGCTCCCAAGAGCGTCAGAATTGTACAAAGGATTTCCTATGGAAACCGAATACGTTCTGAGAGAATAATGAGGGGTTGAGATCCCCCTCCCCCGATTATGATGTGTGCCGGTGCCCCCGAGGGGACGCCCCCACGGCTGGTCAATAACCCGGGGCATCTGAAAAAAACACACAAATTGCCCCGCCGTGCCTCGGAGAGGCCCTGAGGCGGGGAGCCCTCGTAATCTCCACATTCTTTTGCCGATTTTCATGGTTTGAGTGTGAACTCCCGTTCATGTGCGTTTCTCCAGAACACATTTTTTTTTAATTTTACCCAGACACCATGATTTTTGTGAGCAGAGCGACCTGGTACCCGCACCAGAAAAAGAGTGCAGCGGACCGCTCTCCGGAACCGCGGACTGCTGCCAGGATTATTCCGTCCGTTCAGACACCGCGGGCAGGAAAGGGCGATCAGGCATGCAGGTTCATTGTCTGCGATCCGGACACGTTCAGGGAGTGATCGGAATCCAGAAAACGATAGGATCCTGCGGGTATCCGCAACTCAAACCGTGCCCCTTTCCTGAACTCTCCCGTTTCGGATATCTCGATCCGGGTGATGGCAAGTATCTCCCGCGACAGGAACAGGCCGAGACCAGTATGTTTCCCGAATCCCCGTTTGAAGATCCGCTCCTTGTTCTCCGGCGGAATGCCCTGGCCGTCGTCACCAAAGATCAGGAGCAGGTCCGAACCCTCCCGGACACAATAGATCCTGACATGGGTGATGTTCTCGCCGTGCCGTATGGCATTGTCGAAGAGGTTGTAAAACACCTTCTCCAGCAGGGGGTCCGCATAGATCTCAAGGTCATGGGTATTGCAGCTGAACCCGATGGTCGTGATGAACTGGGAATAGGCCCGGGTCGATGTTTCGCAGATATTCTGCCAGAGCGGGGACCTGACGCCAAGGTTGTAATATTCCCGAGTGAACTCGATCTGGCGGTGAATCGTCTGGAGTGCAAGCTCCTCTTTTGCGAGCATCTCGAGAATTTTCGGGTCCCGGATCGAATGTTTCAGCAGGTCGTTGTATCCCATGAGCACCGTTAGGTTGTTGATCACGTCATGGCGCGTGACCCCGATCAGCAGGTTGAGCTTGGTATTGGCCAGGCGGAGCGCATCCGCGGTCTGGTAGGAGGTTGAGAGGTCACGGATCGAGAGGACGAGGATCAGGTGACCTTTCAGCTCGAAATAGGCATACGAGATATCGGCCGGGAAGATCGTCCCGTCCTTCTTCCGCTGGCGGCACATGCAGACACCGGCAGCCTGCCGTTCGAGGAGTTTCTTGCATTTCTCCGGCTCGGTGAACAGGTCAACGAGCGAGAGGGCAAAAAACTCTTCACGCGGATACCCGTACAGGTCAGCTGTTGCCGTATTGAGGTCCAGGATACCGCGGGTTGTGGTGTCGATGAGGAGGAGCGGGTCATTTTTCGCCGTAAAGACATTGCGGTACTTCTCTTCGCTCTCCATCAGCTGCGTTATCGTTGTCTGCAGGGCATATTCCCTCACTTTCCGTGCCGTGGTGTCCTGCACGATACCGATCACACCGGTGACACGGTCATCGCGGTCACGCATGGCAGAGAAGCCCAGCCTCACCCAGGCCTGCTTTTCTGAAGGAAGGTGACAGGACAGGTCAGCCGATTCCACCGTTTTCCCCGACAGCGCCTGTTCAAGCAGCAGGGATGCCCCGGCATCCCGGAACGCAGGAAACATGTCAAACGCCCGTTTGCCGAGCGCCGCCGCCGCAGGTATGCCGGTCAGGAGTTCCATGAAGGGGTTCCAGAGGGTGCACCGGAGGCCGGTGTCATACGCGATAATGCCCTCCCGGGCGTCCATGACAACGTTTTCAAAGAGATCACCGGCAGTGTCGGTTCTCCGCTCCGGGGCCGGCCGGGGCTCCTGGGATATCGCCTCCATATTTCGCAGCAGGTCATCCTCTTTTGCCCGCAGCTGCCCGAGGGCATTGCGCAGATCCTCGTGACGCTGGCTGATGACCTGCCCCCGGGCAGGCTGGTCAAGGCTTTTTAAGGCGTTTAACAGGGTCTCGTTCCGGGCACGATCCGGGAGATCGGCAGGAGCCGGTTCTGCTTTCCGGGTGAGCGGGGGTGATCGCCGGGATACATCTGCCGCAGGAATGCTTTCGGGTTCCGGTTTCTCCCGGCCGGACGGTTTTAGGTCCGGGAACATCTCTGCCTGCCGGGGCATGGACGGCGATCTCCGGGATACATCTGGCGCAGGGGCGTTTTCGGGTTCCCGGCCGGACGGTTTTNNACCGCTGGGGGGTTCTCGGGTTCCGGTTGCTCCCAGCCGGACGGCTTTGCGTCCGGGAACGGATCGCGGATCCCAATGGACTGGACTGCCGCAATGATGCTGCCGTCCTCATCATAAATCCGGGTCCCCCGGCTCTGGATCAGCCAGGGTTTCCCCTGCAACCGGACGGTCTCTTCCTTGCTGGTGAGCACATCCCGTGAACCGGGAACGGCCTGGCCGGAAGAATTTTCCAGTGAGGGCGGGGGGAGGATCAGGTAATCGATCAGCATCGGCCGGGGCTTGCCGTAAAAGGGAATCGCATAGGCATGCTCCCCTTTCCCGATCATGCTGTGCGCCGGCACGCCGGTAATCCGTTCCATCTCCTTGTTCCATGCAATGACCTTCCCGTCAGAGTCGATGGCAAAAACCGGGTACTGGGCTTTACCGGCGGAGACGATGAGCTCGCTCATCAGTTTTACTTTCTTCATTGCGTCCCGTACACAGGAACTGGAGAGCGCATCGGCAAGGTTGCCGATAAATGACGGGGCATCCGCAACGTGCAGCTTCTGCCGGAGATAGAGGGTCTGGGGATCATCCAGCCAGGTCAGGTCCGTGTCGTTGTGCTGCGATGACCCGTTCGAAGGGGGTTCCGGATCAGGCTGCTGCTTCGGCGGGTCCTTTTCCCCGGTGGGAAGGGTTGCTTTCTGCGGGGGGGATAGCCGTTCCGTGCCTTCCGGCTGACCCGTTCCCGCGGGTTCCCTGCCGGGGGTCCTGCCCTGCCGCCCGGTACCGGAACGGTCCGCCCTGTTCCCCGGATTCAGTCCGGACACCACGCCATCGGTATCAAACAGTCTTCTCGTGAGCGCGTCAGCCAGGGCTCTCCCATCTTCCTGTCTGCCAATAGTCAGATCCTCAGGCTTGTCCCGGCTATCCATTTACTATGAGTGAATAACAAATGTTATCAAATATAGTTTTTGGAATAAAAATAGGAAAAGGATAATAAAAAAACCCCATAAAAACACGGTGCGGTCCGGAGGAGCGAGAAAAGTCCGGAAAATCCTGCAGGACAACCAGACACGACCGGGTGCTCCACGGTTCAAAAAAAAGGGCCTTTCCGGCCGGCAGCGCCTGCCGGGGGTCTGAATGATGCATGGTCCGGTCTGCCTGGCCGCCGCGGTACCGGTATTCACCACGCACGAGAAACAGAGCCGGCCCTACGGTCATCCGGGCTTCCGGTGCCGGGGTTTGGCGGGAACCGGCGGCTCTTATCTGCATGCCGCAGTCGGTGCTTTTTTTTAGAACCTGCCGATAACGAGGGAATAGAGGGCAGATTCGGGCTTCGGGGGTGACGCAATATCCCCCACAACGATCCGTTCCTCCGGATAGGCAAGGTCCTCGCAGACGGCGATCTGCAGGGGCAGGGCGAGGGCGGCAAGACGGCCATAGAGCTCATCGATGCTGAATTTCGGGTCGGCAAGGAGGAAAACGATCTTTTCCCGCTTCAGTTCATCGATTGTATCCTGCATCCCCTGTTCATGGCCGCGACCATGGGCAACAACAACGGCGATGCGTGACAGGGGGATATGCAGCCGGGCCGCCGCGATCTGGAGCGAGGATATGCCCGGGATCACCTCACCCCGGAGGTAACCGAGTCCGGCGAGCATCGGGTCACCGGTCGAGAGAAGAACGGCATCCTCCGGAAGCGCCGGGAGTTTTTTGAAATCGTCAATTGACCTGACCGTGCAGTTCTTTGGTAGGAACGGGCGTGCAAGCCCAATCGCCCGTTCCGATCCATAGCAGAACCGCGCTTTCTTCAAGGCCTGGAGTGCCTGTTCCGTCAGCAGGCCCGGGCCGCACCCGACACCGATGATCTTCATGAAAGCTCACCAATGATCCTGCCTTTGCGGTTGATAAGGACAACGGTGACCCGGGGCCGGAGCTGCCGGAACTCCGCGAGCAGTGCGGCAACAATGGCCGGAAACTGCGGGGACGCGGCAAGTTCCTCAACGGTCAGGTAACCGCTCCCGTCCAGGATCTGCGGGTCGATATGCCGGAGGATCAGGGCCGGAAGACCGCACAGGATGACATCGCCCCGGGCCGCGTCAAGGGCTTCTTTGAGCTTTCCCCCGATGAGGATCACCTCGTGATCCGGAAAGAGGAGCCGGGAGAAGCGGAGGCCGATCCTGCCGGTGGTGAGGACCGGGCGGTCAGCCGCAGCAACCCGTTCCATTGTTGATTCGGTCAGGTGATCGTCCCAGGGCTCGACCAGGCCGGTCGTGCCTAGGACGGAGATGCCGCCCTTGACCCCCATACGGGAATTGAGGGTCTGTTCCGCGATCCGGGTGCCGCGGGGTGCGGAGATCCGGACCGAGCAGCCGGACCCGCCGATCACATCAAGGGCCTCCTGCACGGAGCGGACAATGCAGGAAAGCGCCGGCGGGCTGACGGCCGGCGTTCCCTTCCGGTAGCGCGGGGTGTCCCGGGAGAACCGCCCGATGCCTTCGCCGAACGTGACCGTGATACCGTTCGCTCCGGGAATTGCCTCTGCCCGGAACTCAAGGCCTGCCGTGACATCGGCAGGATAATCCCCCCCGTATTTTACCGCTGACCCGGTGCCGGCCCGGCCGCAGGCGGGAACATCAACAGCAATACCGCAGGGCAGGATAACGGTCACGCACTCCGTATCGGTCTTCAGGGAGAGGACGGCGGCTTTTGCCGCAGCAGCAGCCGTGGTGCCGGTGCTCAACCCGCGGAGGAGGACAGCCCCCGAGGAGGTGAGCACGGCAAGGCCCTGCCCGGCCAGCCGGAGCCGCTCCGGCGACGTGCAGCGGGCCACCCAGTCTCCGGGGTACTCAAAGGCGGTGACCGGGTCCCGCATGGCCGGATCCTTCGATAAACAGGGTGATGCATTCGTTGATGGCCGCGACTGCCACCGGCGTCCCCCCCCGGGTCCCTTCCGTGGATATGGAGGGAATACCGGTGGTCCGGAGGAGTTCCTTGGACTCCGCCGCATTGACAAAACCCACGGGGGTTCCGATCACGACTGCCGGCCGGACCCCGTCGCCGATCATGCCACAGAGGGAGATGAGGGCCGATGGTGCATTGCCGATGACCACGATCGCGCCCGGCAGTTGTCCGCGGAGTGCAAGGAACCCGGCAGAGCTTCGGGTGATCTCCCGCTCCTGTACAATCTCCGCGCCGTAATCAAGCGCACAGAGCACCGTACTCCCATGCCCGCTCTTCCGGATACCGGTCTGTACCATCCGGATATCGGTGATGACCGGGGCGCGGGCGTCCAGCGCTGCGAGTGCGGCCGGGACCGGGTCGTGGCAGAAGCGGAGGAGCCCTGCCATGGAGAAGTCGCCGACCGCAACCGAGCAGCGCTGCCGGATCCGGTCTTCGTCCGTCACATTCCCGACAACCGAGCGGGCAAGGGTGCGGGACCGCTTCGAGATCTCGTAGCCTTCCCGGGTATCCGCGCCGGGGTCAATATACGTACTTGCGGTGGTATCCCCGCGGTGTGATGATTCCTTTGACATCGTCTCCCATCCTCCAGATTCGGCTCTCGCTGCCACCGATGATCACGGTCGTGTGCATGTCCACCTTCTCTATGGCCCCTTCAATCACGCCAAGGGTCGTGATGATCGTCTCCTCGTCATCCCGGAGCGCATTCCGCACGATCGCGACCGGGGTGGAAGGGGCACAATACTTCCGGGCCCGTTCAATGGCAAGGGCGAAATTGTGCGGGCGGCCCCTGCTCCGTGGGTTGTAGAGTACCACCGGGATGCCGACCGAGAAGAACGCGTCAAGCCTTTTCTCAATCACGTCGAGCGGTGTGAGGAGATCCGAGAGGCTGATGACCGCAAAGTCCCCGGAGAGCGGGGAACCGGCCCGGGAAGCGGCGGCCGTGGCAGCGGTGATACCGGGGACCACCTCGACATCGACCTGCACCCCGGCGTGCTCGAGCACCTCGAGCACGATGCCGGCCATGCCGTAGACCCCCGCGTCGCCGCCGGATACGATGGCGACCGCATGGGTGCGGGCGAGCTCGATCGCCTGCCGTGCCCGCTCCACCTCCTTTCCCATGGTGCTGGAGATCACGGTCTTTCCGGCAAGCAGGGGTTTCAATGGTTCGAGATAGGTGGAATGGCCCAGCACATAGTCCGCGGCAGCGATTGCCCTGAGTGCCCGGGGTGTCATGTACTCCAGCCGGCCGGGGCCAAGCCCGACGATCACAAGACTCCCCCCTGTTTTTTCAGCGTGCGATGGCAACCGTGACTCTCCCGTATACCCGTTTTTCCATGATAAGGTGTTTCTCAAAGGATACTGCAAGGGCGCAGGGCCCGGCAACACCGAGAAGGCCGATCTTGGTTGCCCGCGAGGGGCCACACCCTGCCTGTGCGTTTATGGTATCGTCCTCAAGGAATATTAAATTGCCAGAGAGGGCCCCGACCGCCGCGATCAGGCCGGGTTCCTGCATTTTTTTGACGGTGGTTGCGTACAGGAACACGTCGGTTTCGGCAATACCGTTCTCCTCAAGGGCGGAGCGGACCGCCCGGAGTACCTCGTCCTCCCCAACTCCCTTCCGGCACCCGATCCCCACCGTACAGGTCCCTTTTTTCACCAGCAGGGAGACCGCCGGGCCGGCAAGGACGATCGCGGGCCCGGCGACCGCATGGACCGGCAGGTCCCGGTCCAGCAGCGCGGCATTCACCGCCCGGGTGGAATCCCGGTTCACCACGGCCGTGCCGGTTCGTTCTGCCAGGGACTCAACCGAGTCCCGGCCCCGCGATTCCGTTGCGGTTGTGATGACCGGCACGAGCCCGAGCCCGGCAAGTTCCCGGGCAAGGTCATTCGCCCCATGGTGGCCCCCGAGGAGCGGGACGGCAAAGCGGAGGTCCGGGCTCACGACAACCACCGCGGGGTCCGTCCACTTGTCACCGAGCAGCGGGGCGATCTTCCGGACAACGATCCCGAGAGACATCAGGGCCACGATCCGCTTCCGGCTGGAGAAGAGTTCCTCAAATATTTCCGGGGAATACGTGACCGCATCGGCACCGAGATAGGCGGCTATCCGTTCGGCATCGGGCCGGAAATACGGGAGGGCAATGACAACGGTGCCGGTCATGAGTAGAGGTGCGAATGCTGGTAGCCGGAATCGATGCCACGGACGGCCTGGCCGACAATGAGGAGGGCAGAGCGGGTGATGCCGGCTGCCTCAGCCTTTCCGGCAATGTCTGCGACCGTGCCGGTGATGACGAGCTCGTCGGGCCAGGATGCATGGTAGATCACGGCGGCCGGGGTGTCCTTCGGGCAGGCAAGCTTTTGTGTGATATCGGCAAAATGTTCGCTCCCTAAAAAGAAGGCCATGGTTGCCGGGTACTGCGAGAGCTCGGCGATATAATCCTTCTCAAGGGTCTTTCCGGCCGGGCGGGTGATGATCAGGGTCTCCGAAACACCCCGGGGCGTAAACTCGGTAACGAGAGCGGCGGCAGCGGCAAACACCGACGAGACGCCCGGGACGATCCGGACGGAGATATTGCGTTTCTTCAGCCCGTCAATCTGTTCAACGATCGATCCGAAGAGTGCCGGGTCGCCGGAGTGGAGGCGGACCACGGTCTTTCCCTGATTTGCGTGGGCAGCCATGAGGTTGACCAGATCGTCGAGGTGCATACCCCAGCTGTCCACTTTCTCCGGGGCCGGGCTCGACGTAACGAGGGCCGGGTTGACGAGTGATCCCGCGTAGAGCAGGACATCCGCCCGGTCGAGGAGCGCCCTGCCCTTTACCGTGATCAGCCCGGGGTCGCCGGGGCCGGCCCCGACAAACCAGATGACGTTCCGGTCTTCATTTCCGGGCATACATCACGCTCAGGTAATCGCTCGTTTCCGGGAGACTGTTGTTCCGATACACCTTCATGTCCGGAAAGAACATCCGCTCGACAAGGACAATGTCACGGTAGCCCTCGGCCCGGAGCTGGCCGGCCCGTTCCCGTGGCCGGCGGACTTTTAGGAGGACCCGCGTATCCGACAGGGTGCCGTCCGAGACAGTGAAGCCTTCATTCACCGGAATGCCCGCCGCCGCGGCAAACGCGGTGATGGAACTGATCCCGGGCTCTGTCCGGTATTCTATGCCGGGATGGGTCTTTCCAATGACCGTGCAGAGCCGGGAGAAGGTTGAGAAGAAGTTCGGGTCGCCAAGGATACCGAACACGGCAAGACCGCGCCCGGCAACCGGCGCGATCTTCTCTGCGTTCGCTTCAAGGCACTGCTGTATCCGTTCCTCGTCATCCGTCATCGGGAAATCCAGCAGGACTGCCTCCCGGTAGGGGGCGACAAGGTCAAGGGCGATCCGGCCCGGGACAAAGACCGCATCCGCTTCCTTCAGGAGCCGGACGGCACGGAGCGTTAAAAGCTCCGGGTTGCCCGGCCCGAGACCGAGGCCTACGAGCATGCGGCACCCCGGGCAACGATGATGTACACCGGATCGATGGGCCGGAACATGATGCTGCCACAAATATCGTGCGACCGCGAGACCTGCACCTGCACGACCCCGATGAAGATCCCGAGGTCTTTCAGGGTCGCTACCGCACGTTCAAGCGTGCTCACCATCACCGCGTTGATCACGATCGTCCGCTTCACCTTCGGTGCCAGGAGCGGCAGGACCGTTGCAAGGTCTCTCGTTCCGCCGAGAAATGCACAGTCAAAGACCCCGTCGTTTTTTAAAAAATCCACGGCATCGGTGCAGAAAAAATCGATATTGGTCACACCGGCATGACGGGCGGTCTCTGCAGCAACCGCGATCGCCTCCGGTCGCCGGTCCAGTGCGTACACTTTAGTTACCAGCTTCGCCATCGCAACCGAGACCTTGCCGGTGCCGCAGCCGATCTCGAGGACCGTATCGGCGGGGCAGAGGCCGAGCCGGGAGAGGGAGACGGCCAGGATCTCGTCCTGGGTCGGGCCACCGGGAAGCTTCGCGTCTGGCATCTCCACAAGTTTGGTTGTGTTAAGGTATAAAAATTTGTTAATACGTTCACCGGGTGCGAGGATACCTTCTGTCTTTTTCCGGTACTGGCAAAAAACGGAGTTTTTCCGGGTTTATACTCCCCCACCTTGCGCCAGGCTCCCCCCCGCGGGATGGGGCGCAGGGGATTGACCTGAGGTACCGTGCAGCTCCTCCGTCGTCATCGCAATCGCGGGAAGCGCCGGTTGCAGGAGTGAAACCCTTGGGAGTGTCCACGTTTCCGGACAGTGCTCCTGCAGCACTTCTTCCGGTACGGAAGCGGGAGGTTGCGGAAGGCTGATTTTCCTTCATCTCCACATAGTAGTATATAGTTTTTGTTAATTTCAAAAATCGATTTAATGGAAGGATTTATTACTTATTACGGATATATTACCGTTTAAGGAAGAACTGAACACCCGGACAGGGCTGGAATTCGTGCAGAGATCGGTCCCCTCTCATCAGGTCTTCCGAAATTTACATTGTCTTGATCGAAAGGAGTGATGCCGTGAACTGGTGCATTTCAATATATCAGGGCATAAAAACGGGGTTGTGAAAAGATCGCCTGTCACACCAATGCCAGATCGTTTCAAGGGTACCAATGTGAGCCCGTAAAATCTCGTAAGCACATAATATCCACCTTTTTTCTTTTTTTTTGCTCTGGAGAAACGGGCATGACCTTTGTCAGTTCACATCCGAATGATGAACATTGTTAAACGGTTCAACAGGTACGAGGGCTTCTTTCCGGAACAGAGGGACCGTTGTTTTTCTCCAGTTTTTCCGGGTTATGGATAACAGACCTGAGGTTGTTCTCCGCACTGACAGATATACGGTGGCTCCCCGCCTCAGGGCCTCTCCGAGGCACGGCGGGGCAGGGAGTTTTTTGTCTCATTCCAACTGGAAAATACTCTGAGACAAAAGAGATAAACCGTATTGATCCGCCGCGGGGACGCCCCGTCGGGGGCGGCGACAACTATCATAACCGGGGGTATGGGGGTCTCAACCCCCATTATTCTGTCTCTAAAGAATTTGATTTTCATAGGAAAACCTATTTTTGGAAAATATCCACCCCCCTTGCGCCAGCCCTGCCCCGTCGGGGGCGGGGGCGCGTTACGATTTGACGACTGAGATAAACCGGTAATACGTCAATATCGCAACATGGGGGTGCCCCAGCGGCGGGGCAAAGCCCCGAGAGCGTCACTAAATCTCAAATGATTTCCCATGAAAACGGATATGATGCCAAAGGGCCACAAGCATACAGGATGAAAATTCAAAGGGGGATTTTCATATTAAATCGCTTCATTTCAGGGATCAATTATGCGGATTGATCCCGATATTCCCTGGTGCGATGAACGCCCGCTGCCCAAAAAAGGCGCCCCGCGGCGGGGTTCCGGACAGTTAAAGAAATCCGGGAGATTGAACCGTCTTGCCCCGCCGTGCCGAAAAGAGGCCCTGAGGCGGGGAACCCTCGTAATCTCCACATTCTTTTGCCGATTTTCATGGTTTGAGTGTGAACTCCCGTTCATGTGCGTTTCTACCGGGCACTTTTTTTCGCGTATCTGATGATCAGGACGCGCCCGTCATCGCATTCCTGACTGCCGGCAGCAGTGCTCACCCGCCGGTTTTCCTGATGACGGGAACACGATGAGACAAGACCGGTATGCACCAGAAGGTTCGCTGGTTAATCCGGCCCAGGACCCCCGTTCACCGGCAGGATCCCGCAACGCATTTCCCGTTCACGGCCAAATCCCGGTACGGGAGATCATGCAGTACGAGATCATTGGCGACAACCTGCAGATGGCAAAGATTGCCCTGCAGCCGGGCGAAGGGATCTTTGCCGAGGCCGGCACGATGGTGAACATGAGCGGGAACATGCTCATGGAGGCGCAGCTCAAAGGAGGGATCCTTGCCGGGCTGAAGCGGGCGGTGAGTGGTGAGAGTCTCTTTTTAACCCGCTTCACGCCCCGGGAAGGCGCAGGATTCGTATCCTTTGCCGGTTCCATGACCGGCAGGATCTTTCCCGTCCGCGTCTCGCCCGGCAGCGAGTTCATTGCCCAGAAGAGCGCGTTCCTCTGCTGCGAGGAGCCGGTCAGCCTCGATATCGCGTTCACGAAAAAACTCCGGGCCGGCTTTTTTGGCGGCGAGGGGTTCATCCTCCAGCGGATAACGGGCACCGGGACCGCGTTCCTGCACTGCTGCGGGGATATCATCGAGCTGGACCTGAAAGCGGGCGAGGTGGTCCGGGTGCAGACCGGCCTTGTTGTGGGATTCGGAGAGACGGTCAGTTACGATATCGCGCTTGCGGGCGGGATCACCACCGCGCTCTTTGGCGGGGAAGGGCTCTTTGTCACCACGCTCACCGGCCCCGGGAAGGTTGTCCTCCAGTCCATGGACCTTGCCCGCATCGCCGGAACGCTCCTTCCCTACCTGCCCCGCCCGGAACTGAAAGGGAAATAAAAATTATTGCTCTGGAGAATCGGGCATGAACGTTGTCGGTTCACACCGGAACCATGAAAATCGCAGAAACGAGGGCTCCCCGCTTCAGGGCCCCTCGCGGGGCACGGCGGGGCAGTCCGGTTTTTTTTAAAAGAGAACAGTCATTGATCCGCCGCAAGGGCGCCCCCGCGGCGGATCGATACGGTTTCTTTTTGGTAGTTCTCTTTATGGTGTGATCTTTTCAATCATGCGAACCTTCGGGCGTTCATTTTTTTTTAGAACCGCCCGGATCCTGTGCTGCACGGTACCACCTCATTCTTAATCAGGATGAAGTGCGAATAGTTGAGGAATCACAAGGGAACTGAATGGCAGAGATCCGGATTGTCGGGACCGCACACGTCTCGCAGAAAAGTGTGGATGAAGTACGCGCCGCCATTGAGGAGTTCCGGCCGGATGTTGTGGCGATCGAACTGGATCCTGCCCGCTTCCAGGCACTGAAACAGCAGGCGAAGGATCCCTCGGTCAGGGACGTCCTTGAAGTAAAGAACTTCAACAGCCTGCTCGTCCAGTGGCTCCTCGCGTACCTCCAGCGGAAGATCGGCTTCGACCTCGGCGTTGAGCCCGGGGCTGAGATGAAGGCAGCAATCGGGGAGGCCGAGCAGCGGGGGATACCGGTCGCGCTCGTTGACCGCGATATCCGGCTCACCCTCCTGCGGTTCTGGAACTCGCTCGGGTTCATCGGGAAAATAAAGATGTTCTGGGCCCTCATCGTCTCCATTGCCGAGGTGGATAACGGCGAGGAGATCGATGTCGAGTCGCTCAAGGACCAGGACGTCATCGCTGTTGTCATGGAAGAGTTCCGGAAGTTCTCGCCCAGCGGCGCCCGTGCCCTGATCGATGAGCGCGATGCGTTCATCGCCCACCAGCTCGTGCTGCTGAAAGCGCAGCGGCCCGACGGGAAGATCCTCGCGGTTGTCGGGGCCGGCCACCGGCAGGGGATCACCGCCTATCTCGAAAACCCGGCAACGCTTCCTCCCTTCGATTCGCTGGTCAATGAACCAAAGTCGCTTCCCTGGGGGAAGATCTTCGGGTTCGCGGTCACGGGTCTTTTTGCATTCCTCCTTGCCGCCATCGCGTTCTCCGGCGTCGGGCTGAATGTCCTCTTTATGGCATTCCTGTTCTGGGTGATCATCCACGGCGTGCTCTCGGGTCTTTTCGTCCTCATCGCCGGGGGGCACCCGTACTCGGCCCTCACCTGTTTTGGCGTGGCATGGATGACCTCCTTAAACCCGATGCTCCAGGCCGGGTGGCTCGGGGCGTATGTCGAGGCCCGCGTGCGAAAACCCCCGGTCAGCGATTTCCGCAAGATCTACCAGACCGAGTCCCTCTCGGAGATGGCAAGGATCCCGTTATTCAAGGTGGTCCTGGTCGCCGCGCTCGGGAACCTTGGCAGCATGCTCGGTACGGTCTTCTATTTCATCTTCGTCTTCCCGGTGCTCGGGATCGACCCGGGGATCGTGATCGCGGACGGGGTTCGCAATATGGGTGCCTGGGTCGCGGGCCTCTTCTGAACAGGAGCGGAGTGCCCGGATCTCCCCGTCTATCAGGTCCCGGATGACCACCTTCATCTCTTTCTTGCTCATTCCCGCGTGACAGCGGACGCGGATGCAGACTTCCAGCAGGTCGAGGATGGGCTGGACGGTGGCAAAATAGGCTTCGGTGGTGGTGAACCCGCCCTCGTTCTCAAGGCGCAGCAGGACCAGCTCGTTCAGGTGCTCCATCTCGCCGGTCAGCTCGATGATGTCCTCAAGCGTCATGCTGACCGGCAGTCCGTCTGGCTCTTCGGGGGGATCCGGGGGGGCGGACGGCCGGTTGCCGTCATCGCCGGTATTGCATTCGGGCATGATATCACAACGCTGCGGGATTCCTGCAGTCCCTGCCGGGGTGCGGTCAGGGTAACAGTACAGGCTCGTCCGTTATCGGATTTATATATTCGTCACGATGGGACCGGTGGCTGACCACGAGAGGGAGCTCATTGGTTTCCTCTGAAAACCGGATCCTTCTCAGACAGAAGAATGGGGGTTGAGACCCCCATACCCCCGGTTATGATAGGTGCCGCCGCCCCCGAAGGGACGCCCCCGCGGCGGATCAATACGGTTTCTTTTTGTTTTGGCACGTTTACCATCCAAAACGGTTTCTTTTTGTTTCAGAACCGTTTGACTACCAGAACCGTTGACAGAAAAAACCTCCCAGCCCCGCCTTGCTCCGCGAGGGGCCCTGAGGCGGGGAACTCTCATACACAAGATGATGTTCCGGAAACCCCCGGCAGGGAACCCCCGGCCACGTGCGGGAAGATCCCCCTGCCGCAAAACCTGTTCCTGAAGAGCGGAAAAAAACAACAGAAATTCCGATCCCTACCCGTGGACCATGGGACCGGTGGTATCCGCAAGGTCGTCGCGGATGCCCTTGACGAGGCCCATCGCGATGATGACGACCGGCACGATCTCGAGGCGGCCCAGCCACATGAGGAGGATAAACAGCCACTTGACCGCGACCGGGCTTGCCGCACTGATGAACCCCACCGAGAGCCCGGCGTTGCTGAGCGCCGATACGAGCTCGAATACCACCTCCTCGAGCCGGAACGAGGTGATGTAGATATGGAGGGTGAAGATGGTCACGATGAAGATGGTGAGCACGTACATGACGATGACGAGGAGGTTCCGGGAGATGGTCAGCTCGGAACTCTCATGGGGGCGGGTCTTCCCGCTGAAGCGGAGGGGCACCATCACGCGGCTGCTGACGAAATACCGCCGGAACCACCAGGTTATTCCCCGCCAGGTGATGATGATGCGGTTGACCTTGACCCCCCCGGCCGCGCTCCCCATCGCACCGCCGATAAACATCAGCATGGCCACGACCGCGAGCGGGATCGCGGTCCATGCATGGGGGCTGGCATTCTGCAGGCCGCAGGTGGAGAGGCCGGAGATGGCCATGAACGTGCCCTGCCGGAAGGCGGTCAGGAGGGATATATCGCCAAAGATGTACAGGTCAAGGGACGTGACCAGGCACCCGATGAGGGCGATGAGGAGCAGGCCCCGGACCACAGAGTCCCGGAACATCTCCCGGACCTTGCCATGGTACAGGAGTAAGAAGATCTTGAACGGCACGGCACCGGCAAGCATGACCGGGACGAGCAGGATCTCGAGGAGCGGGTTGTTGTAGTACGCGAGCCCGCCGGCATGGACGGTAAAGCCGCCGGTGGCGATCGCGGCCATGACCAGGTTGAGCGAGTCCCAGAGCGGGATGCCCGCGAGCATGATGAGCCCGGTGAAGCCACAGGTCAGGACCAGGTAGATCATCCACATGCGCCGGCCCGTGGAGACGCTGGCCGGGATCAGTTCCTCTTCCCGGCCCTCGGCCCGGTAGAGCCGGAAGAGCGAGGTCCGGGTCTTCCGGTGCAGCGAGATCCCAAAGGCAATGATCCCGATCCCCCCGATCCAGTGGCTCAGGGAGCGCCAGAAGAGGAGGGTCCGGGGGGTGGTCTCGAGCGTGGTGATCATGGTGAACCCGGTGCCGGTCCAGCCGGACATGGCCTCAAAGACACTGTCGGTATAGTCCATGTGGAGGCCGAACCAGAAGGGCAGCGCCCCGATCAGCGCAATGGCGAGCCACGAGAGCGCGACTGCTCCCAGCGTGACGGAGACGGAGGGTTCAATGTCCCGGTACGGGAGGTGGGAGATCGCGTACCCGAGCACGAGAAACACGAACGGGGCCGAGGCCATGGGCAGGAGGAGGTCCCATTCGCCAAAAACCGCCAGCACCAGGAAGGGCAGCAGGGATGCAATGCCCAGGAACTCGAGGATGAGCCCCATATCATGCGCAATCATGACGATGTGCTGGAGGCGCTTCATCTGATAACCAACCAGATTGGGAACCGGAAGGTGTTATGGGTATCGTTTGCCTTAATAAAAACGGCTCTGGAAAAACGCATATGGAACGGGCGTTCATGTGCGTTTCTCATGAAAATCGCTTCCTTTTTGGAATCGATGGTGGGAATTGATCCCCCATACTCCCTGGTGCGATGAACGCCCGCCGCCCCGGAGAGCGCCCGGCGGCGGGTTCCGGACGGTTGAAAAAATGGCTGGGAAATTGAACCGCCTTGCCCCGCCGTGCCCCGGAGAGGCCCTGAAGCGGGGAACCCTCGTAATTCCCACATTTTTACCGGTTTTCATGGGTTTGGTGCGAACATTTTCAATTCATGCCCGTTTCTACAAAGTAAAAAAACCATAGTATTAATGAAGGTACCCGTAACAACAGCTATCCATCCATGCCTCCGCTGCGCAGCAACGACCTCTTCCCGATTGCCGTCATCGGCTTCATCATGCTCCTCGCGTTCATCGTGTTCCGGGACGTGGCGGACATGGTGCTCCTCGGGGCATCGCTCGCTGTCGTGCTCATGCCGCTGCACCGCCGCATCGCCCCCCGGACCGGGCAGTTCGTTTCCGCCACCCTGATCACGCTCCTCGTCCTTGCTGCCTTTGCGGGTACCGCCCTCGTCACGATACAGGTCATCAGCGCGAATACCGGCACCCTTGCCGGCATGTTTGCCGCGGTCGGGACCTGGCTGGACAATCCGGCCACGAGCCCGGTCGCGTACGGGGTGCCGTTTGGCAAAACCACGCTCTCAAACCTGCTCGCAACGGGCACGGCGTTCTTCCTCAATTATGAACAGACCCTGATGGACAACCTCACCCTGTACCTGTTCAAGACCTTCGTCTTCTTCTTCTCGCTCGGCGCCTTCATCTTCCACGGGGAATGGTTAAAGGCCCATTTCATGGCCCGCATGCCCCCCGCGGTCGGGGATTGGGTTGAGCGCCTCTCGACCGTCACGGCCGACACGCTCTATGCAATCTACGTGGTCCAGATCGCGATCGCGGTGCTCACGTTCTTTATTGCCCTGCCGGTCTTTTACCTGCTCGGGTACGGCAACGTTTTGTTCTATTCCTTCCTCACCGCCTTCTGCGAGCTGATACCAGTACTCGGCGCCTCGGCAATGTTCCTCCTCGTCGGCGCCTACGCCCTTGCCCTTGGGGATACCCGGGGGATCTTCATCATCTTCTTCCTCGGCTACCTGGTTGTCGCGTGCCTCCCGGAGATCACCGTGCGCCCGGTGCTCGTGGGGAGGCGCGTGAAGATCAACGCGGTGGTCATGTTCATCGGCATCATCGGCGGGATCCTCACGATGGGCCTGGCCGGGTTCGTGCTCGGGCCGGTGATGATCGTCCTGTTGATCACGAGCTACCGCTTCTACGCGGAGGGGCGGAAGGAGCGAAACCGGGCCGGGACGGCCGCGGATACGAATCCCCCGGGCCGGCAGTAGCTTCCACCGGCTCCGCGGGCTGGCGAACGCAGGGTGGATCTTCGTCACCTGGACCGGGAGGGATCGCCCCGGTATTTCCCACTGGTTCTTCCGGACAGGCCGCTTCCGGAGCCCTGCACGGGATACCCGGGAGAACCGCTCCTTGTACCAATGGAAGGGATCCCGCCCGGCCCGGGTGTGTTTTCCGGTGCCGCTCGCTCTCCGGTGTCCGTTTCAGGGTCCTTAAAAAAAATGGCCCGGTAGAAACGGGCATGAACGATGAGTTCATACCCGAAGGATGAACATCGTTGAACGGTCCGATAGGTACCAGGGTTTCCCGCATCAGCGCTTCTTTTCGGAACGGGGGACCGGAAGGTTTTTTCCGGTTTTTCCGGGTCATGGATGCCTGATTGAGGCAGTAGAACAGGCAAACCGGTTTATGATGGCTCCCCTCTTCAGGGCCCCTCATGGTGCACGGCTGGGGCTGGAAGTTTTTTGCTGTCAACCGCTGTAACTGGAAAAACGCTGAAAAAAAAAGACCGTATTGATCCGCCGCGGGGGCGCCCCGTCGGGGGCGGCGGCACCTATCATAACCGGGGGTATGGGGGTCTCAACCCCCATAATTCTGTCCGAACGATTTCGATTTTCATAAGAACGGGTATGAACAACGAGTTCACACCGGATCAATGAAAATCGATGAATTCCTTGGAATCGGTATGATGGCTCCCGCCTCAGGGCCCCTCATGGTGCACGGCGGGGCATTTTATGTGTTTTTCAGAGATATTAGTCATTGATCCGCCGCAGGGGCGCCCCGTCGGGGGCGGCGGCACCTATCATAACCGGGGGTATGGGGGTCTCAACCCCCATAATTCTGTCTGAACGATTTCGATTTTCAGAGGAAAACCTCTTTGAAAAGATGATATCACCCTGTCTGGTTCTCAATGCTGTTTTTGTGGTTTCACGATAACTCTACCCGGAAAAAAATATGACGGCTCACCCATGGTCCGGGTAGTCGTCGTAACGGGGCAAAAAAAAGCAAACCATTATCCCTGTTTCTGATGACTGCTAATGCAGAAATGCCGGGCAATCATGTTTCCATGCAGGGCGTGGTCAAGTCCATGGGACTTGTCTTTGGCGATATCGGCACGAGCCCGATCTATGCGCTGGCCGCCATCTTCCTGATCATCCCCCCGTCACCCGATAATATCCTGGGGATGCTCTCGCTGATCATCTGGACGATGACCACGCTTGTCACGGTCCAGTACACGTATCTGGCCATGCAGCTCGGGAAGAAGGGGGAGGGGGGCACGATCGTGCTCAAGGAGATCCTGCTCCCGATGCTGAAATCCGGCCGCAGTATCGCGCTCGTATCCCTGCTGGCGATCATCGGGATCGCGCTCTTCATCGGAGACGGCGTGATCACGCCCGCGATCAGCATCCTCTCGGCGGTCGAGGGGGCGACCCTCATCCCGGGCCTGGAGGACACGCCCCAGACCATGCTCATGCTCGTTGCCGGTATCATCGCGATCGGGCTTTTTGCATTCCAGGCCCGGGGGACCGAACGGGTTGCCTGGACCTTCGGGCCGGTCATGGTGGTCTGGTTTCTCGCCCTCACGCTCTCGGGTTTCGTCGCGATCCTGTCCTATCCCGGGGTCATCCTTGCGGTAAACCCCCTGTATGGCGTGAATTACCTCCTCGGCCATGGCCCGGAAGGGTTTTTGATCCTCTCGTCCGTCATCCTCGTTGCAACCGGCGGCGAGGCNNAACATCCTCTTCGAGATGATCTACTCCCAGTTCTCGGTCCTCTACATACCGTTCCTCCTCCTGAGCGTTGCGGCAACGGTCATTGCGTCGCAGGCCATGATCTCCGGCATCTTCTCCATCGTGTACCAGGGTATCACGACCCGGATCATGCCGCTGTTAAAAGTCGAGTTCACCTCGCCGCTCCTCCGCTCCCAGATCTATATCGACGTGGTGAACTGGATGCTGCTCTTTGCCGTCCTGTTCATCATCGTCATCTTCCAGACCTCGAACAACCTGACCCATGCCTACGGCCTTGCGGTCTGCGGTACGATGACGATCACCGGTATCCTCATTCTCTGGATCCTGCTCCTCCGCGGCCAGATCATCAAGGCTTTCGTCTCGCTTGCGGTCTTCTGCATCACGGTCATCTTCCTCCTGGCCAATTTCAGCAAGATCCCGTACGGGGGGTTCTGGTCGCTTGCCATTGCGTTCATCCCGTTCGCCATCATCATGGTGTACGTGAACGGCCAGAAGAATCTCCAGGCGGCACTGCGCCCGGTCCCGCTGGACGTGTTCCTGCCGAAGTTCAACGAGATCTACACCACGCTGAACCGCATCTCCGGTACCGCCCTCTTCTTTGCCCGCGATTTCCGGCAGCTCCCGCAGTACATCCCGCGGATCATGTTCACGAACAACATCGTGTACGACGACAACATCATCATCTCGATCATCCGCACCGAGCAGCCGTTCGGCGTCACGTGGGGGTTCACCCGCGAGCTCGCCCCCGGGCTCTCCATCTTTGAGATCTACCTCGGGTATATGGAGATTGCCGATATCGCCGGGATCCTCAAGGAGGCCGAGATCGACGAGAAGACGATCTTCTACGGCATGGAGGATATCACGACCACGCACGTGGTCTGGCGGCTCTTCGCCGCCCTCAAGCGCCTGACGCCCTCGATGGTGCAGTTCTACAAGCTCCCGTCCGACAAGATCCACGGCGTGGTCACGCGGGTGGACCTCTGACCGGCGATACCCTCTTATCGCGCCCGGACAAATATCCTGAAAGCGGGCGGTAGTGCCTGCTCTCATCTTCCGCGTGGATATCCGGGCCGGGTCAGAGGAGTTCAGGATCAGTTGAGGAACTTCCCGCAAAACCCGTAAAAAAATCGGGCGAGGATCGCCGAGCCAGGTCAAAGGCGATGGATTTAGGGTCCATTCCCGCAGGGGTTCGCCGGTTCGAATCCGGCTCCTCGCATCCGGACGCGAAGTTCAATGCTTCAGTTTTCAGTTAAAGCCGTCATTTCAGTAACGTTTCCCTGAACTATCCCGTTGCTCACGAACTTCCAGCCAGTACGTTCCCGTCAGAAAATGTCGGGATGAACGGGGCGGATGCCCCCTTTCGAAAAACAATGCGGGATGAGGATTTCTCTTCAAACGTTGCTGGGGATCAGGCCAGAGAAAGCACCGGTAGATGCCAGGTCCACGGGATGGGAAGGAGATACACCTGCCGGAAATCCTTTTTAAAAAAATCAGGATTTCAGATCAAATAATTCAGCAATCTGCGTGTGTATTTCCTGCATTTTTTCCTGCGAGAGCATGCCGATGACTTCACGGATGATCGTTTTTTCCAGAGCATAGATGCCATCAATTTGCACAAAGCTGACGCAATCGAGCGATCCCCTGATAAGATCTTCGTTTGTGACCATGACTCACCACCTCCGGGGTTCTTTTGACGTGATCTTCATGACAATCACGTCACGGGATTTCCGGTTGTTGGGAGAATTACTCACAACCAGTGCCGGACGTCTCTTGGATTGCTGATGATCAGAGAAGGAAAAATCCACGAGAACGATTGCGCCGGATTCCAGATCAGTCATCAGCTAACCTTCGGGATGCGTACGCCTTCCAGGCATCATCCGGATTTTCGTAATCGATATCGATCTTCGCCTTCCGGAAAATAATGCGTTCATTATCGGAAGATATGGCAAGATAATCGCCTTCATGAATATCAAGACGGGATCGAATCTTTTTGGGGAGGGTTATCAATCCTTTCGATGATACCTTGATAAGTGTCGCGTCAGCCATGGGGAACCTCACACCAGATAATTAGATTCTTAGATTATTAGTTTTACGCCCACGAGATGCCCTGACCCGATAGATCTCATCCTGATGGCATTGCCCCGTCCCGCTGTTTTATCCCGCAAAAAGGTGATTTCCTGAGACCATATGCCCGCACCCAGCTGCACCGGATTCCTGTCCCACGGTTCTGTCGTCCTGAAACAGTATCACCGCCCGCTCCTCTGGATCGTCATCGCCTGCCTCTTCGGCCTCGACATCATCACAACGTCCGTGAGCCTCGGCCTCGGGTTCCATGAGGGGAACCCGCTCATGGTCCCGTTCGCGGCCAGTCCGCTCCTCCACGGGCTCGTGAAGATCGGCGCCTACCTCCTCCTCTTCGGGGTCATCGAGCAGGCCGTTCTTTTCATCCGCGACCAGCGGCCGGAGGAGAAGCCATTCTTCCTCAGGATGAACTATACGGGCCTGTACGGGCTGATCCTTGTTTCCATGGTCTCGCTCGTCTGGCTCTACGCTGCCGTGATCGTCCATAATATCCGGATTATTACAGCAGCAGCGGGATGAGCCGGGGCCGAACAACCCCCTGCACGCTCCTGCCCCGGACCGTGCTCTCCCGCCCGGGGCTCCGGTTTGGCTCACCTGCTTTTCTCCGGAAGATGGAGCAGGTTTGCGCGGACGTGGTGTGAACCATATTCCTTTTTACGGCAGGTCTTTGGCAGGAAAAACAAGAGCATGATACCCGGATAAAAGAATACCTTCGCCCGGATATGGTTTCGGACAACTATCCTTATCTCCATATACACGCATATACATCAGTATATGTCCCGGATTACCTCCGTGAGGATGCGAACCGATACCAAGGCGCTGCTTGATGATCTGAAACTGAATCCGCGTGAGACATACGATGATGTGGTCCGCCGTCTGGCTGAAGCCGCTTATGATGACGAGCCATTGACAACGGAAGAGATCGAAGCAATGGAAGAAGGCATTGCTGATCTCAAGGCCGGCCGATCCCGATCCCTTGATGAGATTATGAGAGAGCTCGGCGATGACAAGCTCATGAAAAAACAAAACGCCAGAGAACGGAACCTGTGATCGCGTGTATCAGATCAGATTGTCGCGCAGGGCGGAGAAGGATCTGGCCGAAATTCCCCCGGACCATCGTGTTCATATTGAACGTGCGCTGAAGCGGTTTGCAGAACACCCAGAATTACGGCATGATGTTGCAAAGGTCAGGGACAGCCCGCAGGTTGTACCGCGATACCGGATCCGGATCGGCGACTACCGGGCAACGTTCTTCATCTGGCACGATATCCTTCTCATCGAGATCATCACCATCGGGAAAAAGAAGAATTTTGAGTACTGACCGGCCGACACGATCTGTGAAGGATTTCCCGCATATACCAGTACAGGAATATCATGTCCGCTGATCATCCTGCAACCCGCCTCATCTCCTGGCCGCGTCACACGGATTATTGATGAGGGTACATGATTGCACCGGAAGATCCATTCCGGATCGTGCATAGCCGGGCCGGATGAGCGGAACTATGAACCGATGTTGTAACCTGATCGATAAACCAGACGTAATTATTTTAACGGTTACTGTAGTTAGCGGACTCCTCTATGGTGCCTTAAACAGCACAAAAAATAATGAAAAGTCGTTCACATCGTCATTGCATTTTTCTGGAGAAAATTTAATGGTGTGTCCTGCTGTAGTCTATAGCATGACGCAGGCAGTTCATCCCGCTCAGGATCCGGATTTAGCCGAACGGAGGGGGAAAGTACCCAGGACCACGATCCAGGTTACCCCGTATACCAAGGATTACCTGGATAAAGTCAAAGAACAGTCCGGTGTCGACACCTATGATCAGGCAATTTTGTTCCTGATCCGCGAGCGACGGAAATATCTCCCGTCATCCTTCGGAAAATTACCCGGGATCGGCCATTTTATCCGTGAGGAGGATGATTCCCATCGGGTTCGTCATTGATACGTGGGTCTGGGTTGAATATTATCTCGGTGAAGATTCGCGCGTGAACGACTATATCGAAAACGACAGCCTTGACCTGTTCACGTCCGCGATTACCCTTACCGAGATAATAAAATTCCTTCACCGGAACCACGAGACGCCTGAACATATCCGCCAGGTTGTTACAGAGATCGGTATCAGGAGTCTCGTGATCCCGGTAACTGAAGATATCGCCATTCTTGCCGGTGAATGCCGCCCTGCGGGGTTCAAAGGCGGAATTGCCGATACTATCATCCTCGCCACCGCACGAGCCGGGGGTCATACCGTGGTTACGGGGGATCCTCATTTCAGGGCACTTCCAGATGCGGTGTTCCTTAAAACCGGCTGATCCCGTTTTTATCCGGGAATATGGGTATCCGGACCCGTGCGGCTGGCGCCGGAGGACGCGCACCTTCCCCGGCTCCGGCCCGGAGAGCGGTTGCGGGTGCGACCTGCGGGAACGAAACGGCAAGGAAGAGAATGACCATGCATCCCAGGATCATACCGAAGCATGCATGAACACTCAGGGGGTTCCCGACCCAGACAGATCTCATCCTGACGGCATTGCCGTATCCCGATCATTTATCCCGCAAAAAGGTGATTTCCTGAGACCACATGCCAGCACCCAGCTGCACCGGTTTCCTTTCCCACGGTTCTGTCGTGATAAAACACTATCACCGCCCGCTCCTCTGGATCGTCCTCGCGTGCCTCTTCGGCATCGACATCATCACAACGTCCGTCAGCCTCGGCCTCGGGTACCATGAGGGGAACCCGGTCATGGTCCCGTTCGCGGCCAACCCGCTCCTCCACGGGCTCGTCAAGATCGGCGCCTACCTCCTCCTCTTCGGGGTCATCGAGCAGGCCGTTCTCTTCATCCGCGACCAGCGGCCGGCGGAGAAGCCGTTCCTCCTCAGGATGAACTATACGGGCCTGTACGGGCTGATCCTTGTTTCCATGGTCTCGCTCGTCTGGCTCTACGCTGCCGTGATCGTCCATAATATCCGGGTGATTGCGGCAGCGGTGGGATGAACAACCTGTTATCCAAAATTGCACTATCTCTATATTAATGGAAGTAAATAGTAATAAAGGGGAGAAATAATGGTCAAAGCGGTATACCATGATAATTCGTTTCATCTTATTGATCCCGTCAACCTGAAGGATGGAGATGAAGTAGAACTCAGAATTCTGCCTGATCCGGAAATAAAAAAATTAAAAGGAGCATTCAGAATAAAGGATACACGGATGATTGAAGAAATAATTGAGTCTGATATCTTTGAATGATCTTGCATCCGTCCCGGACGGGACAAAAATCATCATTGATTCAAATATTATCCTCTACACGGCTCTCGATCACCCGGTCTTTCAACGATCATGTACCGATTTTTTAATCCGCGTTGAGAGAGAAGAGGTGCATGGGTTCATCCCCTCTGTTGTTATCCAGGAGGTTACTCATCATTTTATCATCAGTGAACTGATGGAGAAAGGATACGGGAAGAGCGTGGCAGATTGTGTTGCCCGTTACAAGCGGGATCCTCTTATTATGAACAATGTATCCAGAACCTGGACTGAGATTCAGCGTCTTTTCAACATTCATTGCACCCTCTTATACGATAATCCGGATATGGTGAGAAATTCAATCCCGATATCCCGGGATTTTTTTGCTTTTTACCAGAGATGCATGTATCGCTTCGTATGCACAGTTCAATAAAATACCTCATATTGCTTCAAACGATAAAGACTTCTCCCGTGCTCCCTGGTTATCAGTATGGAGACCGCATCCTGATCGTGGTGTAGAGTGACCACCGGTCCTGCCCGCGCCATCCGCGTCAGCCACCCCGGCAAGAACTGCACCATCGGCGCACCGAAGGAAAGGTACGGCACCTTCCGTGACGCGATTATCCGTTCACTCAAAAATTAACAGCAGTATGCCGGAATATCGTTTACCGGAACGGGACACTTCAAGAGAATTCTTTCAGGATAGTGCACTCCATCAGCAGATACGCCGTCAGCTCTCCTGCTTGGTTCTCCGC
This sequence comes from Methanoregula sp. UBA154, assembly GCA_002502245.1. Classification (GTDB taxonomy): domain Archaea; phylum Halobacteriota; class Methanomicrobia; order Methanomicrobiales; family Methanospirillaceae; genus Methanoregula. Next base: position 30,458 of record DAPW01000020.1, on the reverse strand, counting down.
CGGCCATCCGGTTCGGCTCTCCGGCCCGGCTCCCCGCCCCCGCGACCGGCCCGGGGCGCCACGGTGCAATCATTTATCTGGCATGGCGGCGAGCGGGATGTATCGCATGAGCGAACCCGGCCGAACCGCGGACACGCCCCGCCACATCCTGGTGATGCGCTGGTACCGGTATGCCCTCTGGATAGTCCTGGCTTTTTTATTTGCCACCGATATCCTCACCACCACCTGGAGCCTCCAGGAGGGATATCTTGAGCTCAACCCGTTCATGGCGCCCGTTGCCGGTGACCCGCTCCTCCACGGGATCGTGAAGATCGGGGCGTTCACCTTCCTTGTCATCGTCATTGAAAAGGCCGTGGAATTCATCCGGAGGAAGAAGCCGGAGAACGAGCCGTTCTGGATCCGGGTGAACTACCTGACCCTGTACGGCCTGATCCTCTTTGCCCTGGTCTGGCTGATCTGGATGTACTTCTTTGTCCTGATCAACAACATCGCGCTCCATGGCTGAGATGCGGAGCCGGGGTGCCGGTATGGGGCTTGGCCGGGTACGATCACGGCTGCCAATGGGAATGCTGCCGATCCGGCAACCAGCCGGTTCTTTTGCAAACGCGTCCGGGCAGCATAATTATAATATTTCCCGGTCACTATTCTTCTTCATGAAAACCAGCCCGCGGATTATTCCTGGTTCTTCAGTACTGGCAGGCAAACCTGTTATCCGGGGAACCAGGATCTCTGTCGATCTCGTCCTCGGACTTCTTGCCTCCGGATGGGAGGAATCCGTTATCCTCAAAGAGTATCCCGGACTTGAACACGAGGATATCCTTGCATGCATCCGGTATGCACAGGAGATTGTCCGAAAAGCGGGTAGTTGCCACACCCCGTCAGGGAAAGATCACCGGATGAAACTGCGTGCCGGCTCACAAGGTATTTACTGTTCGCTGTGATGATACGTATGAATACGATAACGAGGAGCGAATAATTATGACAAGAGCAATTGAAGTTGTCTATGAAAATAATGTTTTTAAACCTCTTGTGCCTGTTGAAGGTATTGAAGAGCACGAGAGGATGGTTGCGATATTCTCCCGGCGTCCTGTCAAAAAAGGTCTTCGGAATCTGGCAGGAACAATAAGCCATGCCGAAGCACGGGCAATGCAGAAATGTATTGATGAGGAGTTCGAAAAAATTGAAGGCGGCTGGTAAATGAGCATTGGATACCAACGCGGTGATCGCTTACCGGGAAGGTATTCCTGAAGTATGCAGCCTGATTGATAACGCAGATGTAATTATTTTGCCGGTTATTGCGGTAGGCGAACTCCTGTATGGCGCATTGAACAGCGCAAAAACCAAAAATAATGAAAAGTTCGTGCATAAATTTATTGAATATTCTCTTGTAATGCAGATTGACGAATCTGTAGCTGCACGCTATGCCAGGGTTCGTTTTGATCTGAAGCGACAGGGAAATCCAATCCCGGAGAATGATATCTGGATTGCAGCATCATGCCTTGTTCTTGAAGTTCCACTTCTCAGTCAGGATATTCATTTCACTCATGTTCCCGGATTACAGGTTATTTCATGGGAAAATTCCGAAGACAGATAATACAGCCCGGACGATGATACTTAATCCCATTATCACCACCCATATAAAAACAAACCCATCTCCCCCGATCACCCCGCCATCCGCGTATGCCATGCAGGCAGGCAAACGCTCTGAAACAAAAAAATAAACCGGCCCGATCCGCCGCGGGGGCGTCCCTCCGGGGGCGGCGGCGTTCATCACACCGGTGAGAAGTGAGGACAGTCCACGGATCGTACCCGCATTTTCTGCCATTCATCGTCCGGGCGCGATTGCAGGATACAGTGCGGTTCAAAAAAATTTTCAAAAAAAGAAAAAAAATGACCGCCGGAAAAGCCCTCTCACCCTTCCGTCCAGGAACGTCTACCCGATCGTCGTATCGAGCACGACCTGCTCCCCGCCAGTGCGGAACTGCCCGGTCACGACAATATGCTTCGTCTCCGCCGGCACCGCCCGGGATTCACCGATTCCCGGATTTTCCCAGGCAGGGGAACCATCGTTGACCGTCAGCGATACGAGATGGGGATGATCGGGACCGCCATGGTACGTGAGCAGGTGCGACCCGTCCGGCTGCGGGGTGAGCGTCACGACAACCGCGTGGGGCTGCGGGGCTCCCTCCATCATCCCCACGACATACGCAGCAACAACTGCGGCCAGGAAGACGGTGAGCGCAACCATCAGGAACGAGCCGATAATTTCCGAGAACCAGGATCCTTTGAATTCTGCATACATGTTCATTCACCTCTCAATGGTCCTTCTCCATGGATCACGCGGTATGCTGTTCAATATTCGCTCATTGTTAATAAACGTTATTGTTTTAAGATTTTCAATTTGCTCGTTTTATAGGATATTACTGGAAAATTGTACCCAGATATCGAATATGGGGACAATACGGTCGTATTTATGCAGCAGCGGTATGACCGGAAGACGGGCATCGACAGCAAACCGGCCTGTGGACCCGGCCGGAGCACGGACCGGCTGTTTCGCATGCTTTATGATGCAGGAAGCTTACTGAATAATACCGTATGCTCATTACCCGCTGCACCGCGTCCCCCACTCTCGATGACACCGGTCTTACCGCCTGGCACCGTCCCGTCCTCTGGCTGGTCCTTGCCTGCCTCTTCGGCCTCGACATCATCACCACGACGGTCGGCCTCCAGCTCGGGTATGGTGAGTCCAACCCGCTCATGGCCGCGGTTGCCGCAAACCCGCTCCTCCACGGCATCGTGAAGATCGGCGTCTACCTCCTCCTCTTCGGCGTGATCGAGCAGGCCGTTGCGTTCATCCACAGTCAGCGGCCGGCGGAGAAGCCGTTCCCCATCCGGATAAACTACATCTGTCTCTATGGCGTGATCCTCGCTGCCATGGTCTCGCTCATCTGGCTCTACACCGCGGTGCTGGTGCACAACATCGGGGTGATCGCGGCAGCGGGGGTTATGTAAGGTGATGGCGGGCGCCTGCACTGGAACCGGAATTATGGAGAACATCCACTATCATTTGCCATCCCGGACACGGATGCGGCAAGAATGGCTGAAATGATCACGGCAGGTGCTCCAACAATCTGAAAAGAAGCGGATTCATTTCTGAAGAAAAATTTGCCAGGAACATTCTTGGAAGTATCGCTGTAATAACAGCGCCCTCAAAACAATGATACAAGAGAGTAAAAAAGGTTAAAATCAGACAAAGGTATCAAGGATCAATTGCCTGCTTCCATCAACAAATGTGGCAACTACGATAACATGATCTGCACCCTGAGATCCAACACTTATTGTTCCTGTGGTCCCGACCGGGACTGGTGCAGTTCCCATCGATGCATAGGTCCACGTGAATCCGCTGTCCGGGGTTCCACCGGGAACCCGAATGATCGCTTCCAGGGCAGACAGATCACGAAAATCGTTTCCACCGTGGAATGTTACCGTCGTAAAGTAATTACCAGATGATGCATCATGCGTCTGACTTGCAGTCACCGCTATCTCCTTTTTTAATGGAATTTCCCCCACCGCGCCGAACACGAACGCGGCGATAACGGCTGCGAGGATCACGGTGATTGCGACCATTAAGATTACACCAATGACTGGTGCTACTGCTTCCTCATTCTTTGTGCACTTCATCGCTTTCGAACACCTGAACAACTGCCCATCATGGGCATAACTCTGTAAATCTTACTTGCAGGTTTCAGTATTTATCTCTTTTTACTCAAACAGAAAAAAAATTAATCGAATTACTGTATTCAAGTGCTCCATTCGTTAAAAATTCAGGAATCCAGATCGTACCATAGATCGAACCGAAGGAACCCGGATATAATAAAAATACTGCTCTGTTGTTCTATTGATGAACGAAGATCTCAGGGCCGGAGTCTCCTTCTTTTGATGTGTGGTCAAAAAGCAAGGACACACCAAAGAGATCGGTGAGACGGATTTTTAAAGGATTTCCTTTGAAGATTGCCTGGAGCCCCCATGCAAGTAGGGGACAATTTCTGAAAATGGTTTCACCCACGCGGACAATTATTAAAAAAGATTGTTGATCAGGAGATGAACAACCGGTGATTCTATCAATAAGCACGGAATAAAAGTTATTCAGGATTATGGTTACTTCCGGGAACACGCATGAGATGAGCTCTCCCCCTCACCTCCATATCAGCCCCCCGAAAAAATGGATCCCGGTCAATCTCCGCGAACTCTGGAATTACCGGGAACTTTTATCGTCCTTCATGTGGCGGGACGTAAAGATCCGGTACAAGCAGACCGCCCTCGGCTTTCTCTGGGCAGTACTCCAGCCGCTCCTGATGATGTTGATCTTTTCGGTGGTCTTCGGCCGGCTTGCCAGGTTGCCATCTGACGGAGTCCCGTACCCGCTCTTCGTGCTCGCGGCCCTGCTCCCCTGGACGCTCTTTGCCGAAGGGATCACCCGCTCCACCTCCAGCATGATCACGAATGCCCATATTATGACCAAGGTCTACTTCCCCCGCCTCATTATGCCACTCTCCGGGATCCTCTCACCGCTCGTGGACTTTGCTTTCTCGTTCTCGATCCTTATTGTCCTGATGGTCCTGTACGGCTTTATCCCGACCCTGAACATCATATTCCTCCCGCTCTTCATCCTGCTCGCCCTTGCCACCTCGCTCGGGATCGGCCTCTGGCTCTCGGCCCTGAACGTCCAGTACCGGGATTTCCAGTACACGATCCCCTTCCTGATCCAGCTGGGGCTGTTCGCCTCGCCGGTTGTCTACCCTGCAAGCCTTGTGCCGGAATCGGTACGGTTCTTCTATGGCCTGAACCCGATGGCCGGCGTCATCGAAGGCTTCCGCTGGGCGCTGCTTGGGACGGAGATGCCGGGCGCGATGATCCTGGTCTCGGTCGGGATGGTTGTTGTACTGCTGGTCTCCGGTGCATTTTATTTCCGGAAGATGGAGCAGTATTACGCGGACGTGGTGTGAAGCTCAGAAAAATTTGTATACATTTTTCCGGATCCGATATTCGATGATACGCTGCAGGCCCTGTTACCGCGATCAGGCCGGACATGCCAATCCTTTCTATCAATAATTTTTTTTCAGGATTCACTCATGCTGCCGGAACAATGCGAGCCCCACCGATTCTGGCGAAATGGTAGAATCGTCCTCGCTCTGACCGTTGCAGTCAGGTGCGCCCGGGTAATAAAGGGGGTCGTATACGTGCCCCAAAAAAGATACCCTTTTCCGGGCGATTTTCAGGCCCGGTTTGTCAATCCGGGGCTTCTCGAAAAATCTCCACAGGAAGTTGTGTCCACGCCCGAGGAAAATATCAGTTTAATTGCTTCTTTTTAAAAAATTTCTGTTTTAACACGAGATCAGACCTGCCAAATAGCGGGCTGCAGAGATCCCCCTTTTTGCCATTGTACTAAAAAGTTAAAGATAACTGGTGGCCTGATATGACGGTTCCACTGGAAACGGAGGTTGACTATGGGAGCGAGTGGAGATGGGAACCTGGTGTAAAGAACCCTGATAAAGACCTTTAAAGGACGGGGTTTTATCTTAAGGGTATCAGATATAAAAAGAATAACCAGTCTATTTACACTAAAGGATCAGTGCACCGGCAATTGCATCAGTGAACCCATTATGTCCGATAACCCCGCTATCCGCGTCAGCCATCTCGGCAAAAAATACACCATCGGCGGCCCGCAGGAGAAGTACCGCACCTTCCGCGATGCGATTGTCAATTCCGCGAAGGCACCGTTCCGGCGGTTATCGTCTTCTGAACCGCCGCAGGAGTTCTGGGCGCTGAAGGATGTGTCGTTCGATGTGGAGCCGGGCGAGGTTGTCGGCATCATCGGGCGGAACGGTGCCGGGAAGTCAACGCTGCTGAAGATTCTGTCGCGGATTACTTCGCCGACGGAAGGGACAGTTGATTTGTATGGCCGGGTCGGGTCACTGCTTGAGGTCGGGACGGGGTTCCACCCGGAGCTGACCGGGCGGGAGAATATTTTTTTGTCCGGCTCGATTCTTGGAATGAAGAAGCGGGAGATTGATTCTAAACTCGATGAGATTGTGAAATTCTCTGAGATTGAGAAATTTCTCGATACACCAGCCAAACGGTACTCAAGCGGGATGTACGTGCGGCTCGCGTTCGCTGTTGCTTCCCATTTAGAGACTGAGATTTTACTGATTGACGAGGTGCTGGCAGTCGGCGATGCACAATTCCAGGAAAAATCTCTGGGTAAGATGGGGGATGTGGCAACGAAAGAGGGAAGAACGGTACTATTCGTAAGCCATAATATGGCTGCTGTCAATAAATTGTGTCCACGAAGTTTATTACTTCACAATGGCGGAATTATTAAAGATGATTCTAGCAAAGAAGTAATCGATTTGTACTCCAATCAAAATTCTATTTTAAAAGCGTTTATTGACTGGAGTCAAAAAACAAATGCTCCGACAGACGGTGAAGTCATTATTGTAACCTCAATTTCAATATTAAATCGCAATGGAATTTCAAACTCCACTATCTATGCTGAGGAACCATTTTGGATCGTACTTGAATACGAAATCTTAAAACCTGTAAAAAATTGTTGGTTGGGATTCAGTATTAATACATATAATAATGACGTTTTATTTTTTTCTGGAGATTTCAATTTTTCAAATTTATCTGACAACAAGAGAAATCCCGGAAAATATAAAAGTATGTGCAAAATACCTGAAAATTTATTTAATCAGGGTACGTATTCAATTTCTTTGTTATGTCAATTTCCTAGTATTAAGATTCTCTTTCATGAAGAAAATGTTCTGAATTTTGAAGTGCTGACATTAACGGATCTGATTGGGTCCTTGAAACAACCAGGAATTATAAGACCGATCCTTAATTGGGATACCATAAAAATATCTGATAAGTCTTGATTATGGGTAAAGATTATTCCTGAATTAGTAGACATTTTAGGTAGAAAAATTAACAAGTCAAACTGTCGAAGAAATGAATGTTCTTAAGATACTTGTGAGAAATTAAGATGAAAATCCAATTCAATCACAATAACTTCCCTCTCCGAAAGTTGCGTGCAAAAATTAACAATTACCTTTCGATGTCCAAAAAGGGGTGTAAAGAGTCCGATAACGATACTGAATTTGAGTTCACTAACTTTTCTATATTGCTACCTGCCGACCATTTATTGCCAACTTATCGAAAAGAGCATAAACTGTATGATAGATTTCTTCCCCATATAAGCCGGTACTTGGAAACAAATTCGACTGTTGTTGATGTGGGAGCAAATTGTGGCGATACAGTTGCAGCAATGTATGACACGAATAAAAATCTCACTTATATTTGCATCGAACCTGACGAACTATTCTTCGATTATTTACAAAAGAACGTTTTACGGATAAAAGAGATTGATAAAGACGCAAAGATTCAAACAATCAAATCTTTAGTAGGCAAAAATATTAACGTGATATCACTTGAAGGATCGGGCGGAACAAAAAAGGCTATTGTTGGCGAGAATGAGAAAACCATATCCTCCCAACCCCTTGACGATATTTTATCCTTTAATAAAATCTTTAATATTCGTTTACTTAAATCGGATGTTGATGGTTTCGACTATGACGTTATTGACTCAGCGGAATCAAACATAAGATCATATTTACCAATCATATTTTTTGAATGCCAATTTGATCATTTTTTCCAAAAAAAAGGATTTAGAGAAACGATAGGTAATCTTTGTTTACAAGGATATACAGACTGGATTATTTTCGATAACTTCGGCGAAGTAGTATTACGAACGGGTGATATTCAACAAATCTTCCAACTTTTTGAATATATTTGGAGACAAAATATTAAACGTTCTACACGCACCATTTTCTATTACGATGTTCTTACATTCACAAAAAAAGATAATATACTAATTAATAAAGTAATAAATGATTATATCTCATCGAATTAATTTTTTATGGGTTCTAATTGCTATTGCCACCAAAATATTATAATTGAATAAATAGAGGTTGCCTTGACTCAAGGGTAGAATGTATTTCAAAAGGGACGTGTTTAGAAAAATTTCATAAAATATTTTAACTTTTCATTTACACAATTGATAACCGAAAAGATCTTATGAAACATTCACGATTGACATCATGAAACTTCTCTACGATCACCAGATCTTCACGAATCAGTACTATGGGGGTATCTCCCGTTATTTTTGTGAACTGATGAACCAATTTTCAAAAAATCCAAACATACAGTTTACTCTCGCGTTGCGAGCTTCATACAATGAAAATCTCTGCAGCCAGCCCACTTTAGATCCGTACTGGTCAAACAGGAGTCAACTTTTATCCCGCACTCAAATAATTCCGTATATCGAGAAGACCATGGATATCCATCTTATGAGAAGGTTGAGAATTATTAATGAGCCTGAATCGGTACGATTATTAAAAAAGCAGGACTTTGATATTTTTCATCCAACGTATTACAATCCATATTTCATGAAACAGTTGCAAGGAAAACCCTACGTTTTAACGGTATATGACATGATTCATGAGATTTTCTCGGATATGTTAAAATGGGATCATGCGGTAGCAGATAAAAAAAGAGTAATCGAGTGTGCAACAAAAATTGTTGCAATTTCTAATAACACTAAAGCCGACATTATCAAATTTTACGATTGTGATCCTAAAAAAATTGAAGTTATCCCACTCGCAGCTTCACTTCACAACAATACACCAAATATTTCCCTAAACCTCCCTCAAAGATATATTCTGTTTATTGGAGATCGTGGATTTTATAAAAATTTCACATTTTTCATCAATTCAATCTCTTCACTATTAAACGACGAGCATGATCTCTACTTGATATGCGCCGGTGGCAAAGTGTTTTCATATACAGAAATACATCTGTTCGATGTTCTTAAGATTAAAAAGAAGATAATTCGATACCCCATTATCAATGATATGATGCTCTCACAACTTTATCGAAAAGCAATACTCTTCATATTTCCTTCACTCTACGAAGGATTTGGCATTCCTCTCCTGGAAGCATTCAGTTGTGGTTGTCCAGTTGCCGCTAGTAATACTAGTTCACTTCCTGAAGTTGGTGGTGATGCAGTGAATTATTTTGATCCTTATGATTCTGACTCAATTCGAAAAGTGATAGAAGATATTCTTTATGATAATTCTCTACAGGATTCAATGAGAGTCAAAGGATATCAGCGACAGAAATGTTTTTCCTGGGAAATGACTGCCATGCAGACAAAAAAAGTCTATGAAGATATATTAACCTGAATTGCCTGTTAATCTTGGACAAATGGAAAACAATATCATAAAATTCGGTAGCCTCGCTTTTACATGACTTTTATACTAATGAAAACCTTACAATTATTTACCAGATTCAACCGTTAGGTCAGGCCATGGAACCAACATCCCCCCTTGTCTCCATTATCACCCCATCATTCAACCAGGGCCGGTTCATTGAAGAGACAATTCTGTCAATAAAAGACCAATCCTATAAAAACATCGAACATATCGTCATCGACGGGGGATCAACCGATCAGACCATCGATATTTTGAAAAGGTACTCATCATCTCTTTCATGGGTCTCGGAGCCGGATAATGGCCAGACTGATGCAATCAATAAGGGAATAAAAAAATCCCACGGGGAAATTATCGCCTACCTGAACTCTGATGACCTTTACCTGCCAGAGACCATAAAAACTGTAGTTGATTTTTTCAGTGTACATTCTGAGATTGACATGGTCTATGGTGATATTATCCATATCGACAAGCAATCCCAGGATATTGAGATGATAAAAACCGGAACGATAGAATTAGAAAAATACCTGACCGGTACACTTTATCTCCCTCAGCCAACGGTATTTTTCAGAAGAAAAATAATAGAAAAAATCGGGTATTTTGACGAGAAATTAAATCTTGCAATGGACTTGGACTACTGGACTCGCGTTTTTTTAAATTTTCATACTGCATATCTTCCAGTCACACTCGCAAAAGCGCGAGTATACCATGAAGCAAAAAGCAGTGCGAATTCTCAAAAATATTTAGAAGAAAAATTGTATATTCTTGATAAAACATTTTCAGATGAGAAAAGAATCATATCTCTATTTGGATCACTTGATAGGGCCAACAAAATAAAGAGGAAATCCTGTGGTTATATATATTTTTTTGGAGGAATGGAATATCAGAACCGAAATCAGTTCCCCGAGGCGATATCATACATTGCAAAAGGCATTCGTCTTTATCCCAGGAATTTATTGAGCCCTTTCCTGTGCTGGTACTTTTTCATTATAATTTTTGGGAAAGATATTGCTAGAAAAATTGGACCGCATCTCCGTAAACCAGACCGTCTTGGAACATACGAGAATGTGTAACCCAAGGTAAAGATGTGCAAGGGGATTATCCACTATACCCCGCCACGTCGCGGTAAATTTTTTGCAGAGGTTTCCGGTACAGCTCCCAGTCATATTTTTCGTGGATAAGCTTCCGTGCTTCCTGGCCAAGTGCTGAACATCTCTTCTCATCATCGAGGAGCTGCTGGATAATCTCCGGGTATTTCTGTATCTCATCCTCGATGATGATATTCAGTCCTTCCGTATATTCAATTCCTTCAGCTCCTTTTGAGGTAGCAATCACTGGTTTTCCCATGGCCATGTATTCCAGGATTTTCAACCGCGTGCCGCTACCGGACCGGATCGGAGCAATGCAAATATCTGCTTCAGCAATGGTCTCCCTGATATCACGCACGTAACCGACGAACTGCACGTTTTCAGGGGGGTTAATCGCGTGGGGATTTTTCCCTGTTATGATAAACTGATAGTTGCCGGAGCTCTGTGGTGCAATGATCTGGGATATGAGCTGTACTGCATCGGCATTCGGGGGATGGGAGGGATTTCCAATAAACAGGATACGGCTTCGGTGTCCTTCCTGTTCCCGGACTTTAGATCGATGTACCGGATCGTATTCTTTGAAATTCACACAATTCGGGATTACGGAAATTTTGTTTTCAATGTCCGGTACTTCGCTGACAAGGATATCCCGGTCGCGATAAGAGCAGCAGAGAATATGGGTTGCATGGTGCAGCGCCCGTTTTTCATTCTCCTTGTCCCTCCTGAACGCAATCTTTACGTAGATCCGTTTTTTGATTTCTGGCTGGGGGGTTGAAAACATCTCCCAGTTGACATTATGTTCATCAAGGATAAACCGGGAGATTTTTTCCTTTTTGAGCAGAGGATAGAGAAGCGGATCCTCAATTTGATAAAGAGCATTTTCCGAATTCCTGAAAGCACGATTTGTATACGGGACTATAAGCTCCTTTGCCGTTATCGCTCGGGTATAATACTTCACCATCTCGGGAACAGTACGCAATTCCTGTTCCTGGATCACATGGATTCCATCAATGTCACCCTCGTAATCGAGACGATTATCCATGGAAAAAACCGTTGTATGAGAAAATACTCCGAAAGCAAGACGGGCAATGTTCATAGTCCGGAGATTGCACCCGGTGATGTGGGGATAGATCGCTTTTCGATGAAGAATTCGGAGTTCACTGAAAGGATTTGACATATAAACACTCACTTCGGGAGGGTTTTGATACTAGTAAACTAATGTACGGTATAGTTCAATATAATTATTCACCATCTTCTCCAAGGTAAACAATTCCATCACCCGTTTCCGGTTGAACAGGCCCATCCGCTCCCGCAATTCCCTGTCTTCTGCAAGATACCTGATCCGTTCAACAACTCCATTTACATCATTTTTTTCCGGCAGGAACCCCCCCTCCCCATCGATCACCAATTCAGGAAAAGACGAACAGTTAAATGCAACGACCGGTTTTCCGCACGCCATCGCCTCTAAAGTTGAGAGGCTCAGACCTTCTAATCGTGATGGAAGAATGAAGATATCGCACATGTTATATGCATCAATCAGCTGGTGCAGGTCCAGGTGCTCCAGGTCCCGGGAATGCGGGATGCTGTTCTGTGATTGATCCCGGTTACCGGATGTTGTAAGCAGAATAAAGTCGTCTCCAAGCTGTTTCATAATTGCCGGCAGAAGATCTGCACCTTTCCTCCTGGAGAGGTTTCCCGCGAATAACAACACGGTTTTGTTTTCCGGGAGGTTCCAGGTTTTCAGGTTGATTTCCGTTGGTTTGAAGAGTTCTGTATCCACCCCGTTATGAATAATATGTGCATCCAAATACCCGAAGGCTGCCTCCAGTTTAGTGCGGGTATCCTCACTTACACAGACTACTGCATCGGCCGCATCCAATGACTTGCGTTCGCACCGGTATATCCAGCGGTGAAATACTTTCTGTTGGAGGGTCCGGTAGGGATTGTACGCCGGATCATGCACTACAAGATGTTCCGTGACCACAAGGGGCTGGTCTTTTTTGAATGCAAACGCATTCCAGGAATTGCCGTGCAGAATATCGGAGTTTTCTGGATTTGCGGAAAATCTCCCCAGTACCGGAAAAAACTGGTACAATACAGGCTGAAGGTCCAGGGTACACTGGTATCCCTGGCTGTTGATCCCACGGCAGAGATTTTCCGCCCACACGTCAGTACCTGAACCACCCCTGACCTGTTTTATTGTTATTTTCACGATCGCCCCCCCTTAATTCCCGTGTTCCATGATTATCTGGTGATAGACTGACGCAAATTGATCGGCTATCCGGTCCCAAGAAAAAGATTCGTCAATCCTGGCATATCCATTCTTCCGGAAGGTTTCCCTGAGTTTTGCATCCAAGAGGAGCTGGATAATTTTTTCAGCTAATTGAGCTGAGTCACGCTCCGGTACCAGAAATCCGTTTTCACCATCAGTTATTATATCCGGAATCCCGCCGACACTGGTTCCGATGACCGGGCATCCAGATGCCATCGCTTCCAGCAGAACAACCCCCAGCCCTTCTGTGCTCCCCGCAACGGTTACTGAAGGAAGGACAACGGTGTCTGCCTGCTGGTAATATGTCATGATTTCATCGTGCCGGATTTTTCCCAGGAATCGTACATGTTCCTCCAGAGACAATTCGTGTATCCGCCGGGTAAGGCGTTCCTCTTCGGGTCCTGTGCCGATAATAACCAGACTTGCATTGGGGACGGACCGGATAACAGCAGGCATTGCCTCAATAAGATATTGTGTTCCTTTCAGCTCAATAAGCCGGCCGACATTCAGGAGGATATGATCCTGCTTTGATTTGTTCACTTCATCCAGAGGAATGCGCTTGTGAAAGGCGTTCACATCAACACCCATAGGAATAATTTGAATTTTTCTTTCTGATCCAGGTACAAGGGAAACCAGCTGCTGCCGATTATAGCTGCTGTTGACCGTTATTGCATCCGAATGGTGAATGATGAACGAACAAATCCTTGTGAGGACCGCACTCTTTCTGATGATTGCAAGATCACTTCCGTGCACCGTGGCAACGTGAGGGATACCCGTGAAACAGTGAACAAGTGCGCCGATAAAACCCTGCGGGATGAGCCAGTGCGTGTGGATGATATCCACCCGCTCCCGGAACAGAATACACAGTGTCCAGACTAATCCAGCTTTACAAAAAGGGATAATTCCGGCAAATGCAAAAAAGTCCCGGCGGATGTTGAACAACAATCCGGAGCCATACGCAAGCCGTTCAAACCGGAAGGGGAAAAAATACGGAAAACGGAAGATGAGGATTCCGTCCTGATGTTCTTTGAACGATCCACCCAGAAAATGAGGGGCCAGCACGACCGGCAAGATTCCCCGCTCCGACAGGTACCTGACAAGGTCTGCAACAAATCCGCCTTCGTGAGTGCCCTCATGGGTCGGATATGAACTGGTCAGTACCAGGATCTTCACAGGCATTCACACCGGAGATGAAGCCCACCAGGAAATCCTATACCACGTAAAGGGCTCATGGTTTCAGATATTCTCCCAGTCACTCAGCGAGATATCCCGGCTCTCCTGGATGTCGAACATCAGCGCAAAGGAGAGGAACTGCATGCCGAGCGCAAAGATTAAAAGCGAGAACGCACCCCGGATGAAGAGGGGGCCGCGCTCGATAAGAACAAAATAAATCGTGTATATTCCGGCACCAAGTCCCACGAGTGTTAACCCGAATCCGAACAAGTAAAAGATTGCCAGGGGATGGAAACTCAGAATTAAATATTTCATCCGTAAGCGGTAAAAGAAGTCTCGGAGCAGGAGCCACGAAACCTTCCCGATATAGCTTCCATACCGGATCTTCGAGGTCTCCCGACCGTATCGCGCTGGCATCTCTATGTCCATGACCCGAAATCCGAATACGTTCAGTTTGACGAGGAGGTCGTTGCAGTACCCGTACCTGGGATAGATTCGGTCGAGGTTCAGCCGTTCGAGAGCCCGCCGGGAGATCGCGGTATAACCGTTCTGGGGATCCATCAGTTTCCAGTACCCGGAGGAAAATTTTGTCATGAATGTAAGAATGGTATTCCCGAAAAAACGCCACCGGCTCATCCCTCTACGGTAACCAGGGCTCAGCAGCCGGTTGCCCTTCGTGTAATCTGCCTTGTTCTCAATGATGGGATCGAGAAAGGCCGGCATCAGTCCCGGGTCCATCTGGTTATCGCCAGCCATGACAACCGTAATGCTCATGCCGTCTGTGAGTGCCTGTCTGTACCCGCTCGTAATCGCTGCACCGACTCCGAGATTTTTCTCGTGCTGAATTGGAACAACCCGTGGATCCTTTCTGGAGATCTTTTCGATGATTTCCTGGGTTTTATCCTTGGAAGCATCATTGACCGCATATATTCGGTCAATAAATGAGGGAATAGAAGAAAGAGTGTCAGCAATGAGCAGTTCCTCATTATACGCGGGAACCACCACGGCGATAGTGCGATCTTTGTACACAAGAGTTCTCTTGTTTAAAGATTAATAAACGTACCCGAGTTCAAGCTGCAATTTACTTCATGTAATGTAAAGAAGGAAATTTTCCGGAAGGACTATCTGCATATGATCATAAGTCGAATTTTCCACATTTAGATATTCATTCTACAACTCATTGTTTCAGTTCGATCCAATTATTGCACTTTAAACTAATCCCTCCCGATACTGAGTCCAGTTGCGATTTATCAACAGATCCGACCGGCTGTCCATGCATTATTTAGAATGTCACAGTCAACACACATTTTTATCAAACAATATCAGAATCAGAAGAAAATAAAAAAAAATCAAGAGACAATAAGGCGAAGACCCATTATATACGTTATCCCAATCTGCCAAAGAAAAGGCATGGTGATTATAATTGCCAAAAAGATACATCGGATCGATTTGAATCGATTATTGTTTTCTGTAATAAAATAGAGAATAAAAAAAATCAAAATGAATACATACGTCAAAATCGACATAATGTTGTTGTAAAGCGTGAAGAGATCATAGGTATATCCCACCCCAATGGGGTAGAATAATTTGAGACAGATCAGGATTATCGGGATACAAACCCCGGAAAACACAACACTGATTTTCACGATTTCTTTTACCCCTTTTTCAAAAAAACCTGATTTTTTTAGCAATAACAACCCGATGATGTTTAGAGGTACATACATTGTCGAAAGATACCGGATATCCGGAACAATACCGAGACTCGTATTCATACTGGCAATTTGGGTAAAATACGCAAGAAATGCAGCACCAGCAAATAGTACCATTATGATAAGAACTTCTCGATCAAGATCTGCCATCCAGGTCTTTTTCAGAAAAATACCATATACCGTCAGCAGAAATGCAGTTAAAAAGAACGGTACTACTACAAGAAGTCCCACACTCCCGTTCTGGGGATTCAAGACGATACCATAAAGGCTCCCAAAAAAAGTATCAAGATGTATTGGTCCCGCAGGAAGCATGACACCCATAATTTTTTGTATTACTGAATCGGTCATACCTGCAGCTGGTGCGATCGCTGTTGCAGATTTTGTTAGAGATGGCCAAATGAACCACGTGGGGAGAAGAGGATTTCCGGTCACATAGTAATTATTGATGAAAAATGGGAGGGCACCAATAAGAGTAAACATTGGAGAGATGACAAAAAAGATGAATTTTTTTGTGTTGCCTGTTTTCCATGTTTGAGATAAGGTAGATCGCCAATAATATATGATAACTGCAACCAGCAGAGGTAGTGCCAGTTCCGGGCGTGTCCACGCAAGAAGACCGGTAAGAATGCATGTACAGGGAAAATACCATGAATCCTTTGTGTGATGGAATTTTACTGTTGTGTAAAGTATTGCGATAAACAGAAATGCAGTGAGCAAGTGATCTTTTGCACACGACATCCAGATCAGATATGACGAACCGGAAAGGCAGATTATTGTCCCAAGGATCCTGAACCATGGATCATCGGATATCATCGCAACAATTGCATAAATAAGGACGGCTATCAGTGCATAGAGCAGGACATACGTCACGACTATGGCATAAACTTCTGGTTTCGCTCTGGATTCAGATACCAGAACCGGGATGAGAAAAATTAGTCTCAGGAAGAAAAACAAAAAAGCAGCGATTATTACCCCGGCAGTAGAGTGGTAATTCCTGAAAACAGACCATTCAGGGAAAAAGAGATCGACAATAAGGGCCATTACTATCAAAAGAATCGCAGAAATAGCCACAAGGATATAGGAGAAAGAGATTCCGAGCGTTTCGATTATCTTTAACGCTGGCAGGGAAATTGCGGGTAAAAAGATCGAGTAGCCGAGCAGGTTATTTTTCGCCTTAAAATAATTATTTATTGTCCCATTTTCAAAAACACCGTATTTTCCTTCATTGACGATGACCTGGTGCCCATGGCCGAGCTGAGCCAGCTGGTTCGCGGTGATCCATTCATCGGTGATTAGTATCTGCGGGTTCATCACGGTCAAAGCAAGAAGAAGCGTGCCGAGAAAAATCAGGATGTATATCCGGTATTGTTTAAAAAAAAGATAGTATGCAGATTCTTGCTTTTCCATGATTATACTCTATAATTCACGACACACCACGAGATAAAGGATACGAAATGTATCAGCGCATAATTCCAAAATCATTTATTGGTATCTGGTGCATAAGTATTTGAAATGTCAAAACCTCTCATTTTTACCATTCTATTAATAATCTGCTTTTTTCTTCCCCTGCACTGTTTTGTAATGGGGAACAATTATGGAGTGGGTATCCAGGGTGCATTTTACCGGTACCAGGTGACGGTGTACGGAAATTCGTTCATCCCATACACCAATGAAGTGAATTATGTCATAGATGGAGTGTATACTGGTGTTGAGGCCTTATCGGTCATTCTCTGGGGGATCGGGGGATTTTTCCTTATAAGTGCAACGGTCCTCTTTTTCAGGACCATACGATTCCCGCAGATGGCGGTACGTTCAACCGGGATTCTACTCGTAACAGCCGGCATCTTTTTTACCGGTTCGTGCATCGCCCGCTACGGACCGACATTCTCGAACCCTGCAGGGTTATCCATACCTGCGGGATATGTCGTGATTTTTATGCTGGGATTTTATCTTATATTTTCAAAACGTCTTCAGGATTCCAGGACTGATTCCTGAAAAGAACCTCAAATCTCATTTCTTATGAGAGATAAGACCGTAATGAAGATTCCCTGAAGTAATAAAAAAAAGGATTAGACGTAGGTATCCAGGATAACCTGCCGTGAGCTGTCGGTGAACACCGCAGTTACAACGACGTGGTCACGTCCTGAGAAGTCGCCATTGAATACTAATGCGCTACCTACAGTATTGCCCATAACTTGCGGATTAGTGGAGGTTGTACCTTCAACAGTAGCGATAATACTTAAGACATCCACGTTGTCCTGGCCACCCTGATAGGTAACCTGAACTTCATCTCCACCCACCTGCTGTGCCGTTGCTGCAACAGACTTGGTGTTGCTGATTCCGCCTGCCATGCCGAACACGAACGCGGCGATAACTGCCGCGAGGATCACAGTGATTGCGACCATCAGGATCACACCGATGACGGGTGATACTGCCTCATCATTCTTGTTGAACTTCATTTGCTAACACACCTGTATGATGCCCTGTTGCGGGCATGACACTGTATAGTAAGTGTGTTTTATGTCATTGTATTTAAACATTTGTTTTTAATTCTGTGGATTTCCTTTGCACTATCTCCAATTGTTCGCTGAAAATGTAAGGGAACCGGAAAAATTCACCGGAAAAACCGGTATGCGCACTGGATAAACCGGCTGTATATTCTGCCGACGGTATTTTTCCCGGCAATACGGGCGTTCCTTGGAGACAGAGCGGAATAAAATCCTGTGAGAACTCCTTTGGAATAATCCGGCATTTCATATAGCTGCGGAAAAAATTCCTGCGAAAGGATAAGCGCGCTCAGGGATCTGATAACAGGATGCCCGTGAGATAAGCAGCGCGTGTTCAATTCGTGTAGATGGCCAAAGCCGGCAGTGTTTTTTTAAATATTCAACAATCAGCTGTGAGGATGTCTTTTTTTACTAAATCATATATTTTATATCAAACGAAAATTAATAGCAAAATATGAAAGCAGTTAATATTGAGTGTCCACGTTGTAACAGTCATTCTGTTGTAGAAACGTTGGGGTCGAACAAACCAACGATTGATGAAATGCTTTCAGGGCGTAAACCAAAATCTTTTCTCATATGGAAATGTTTAAAATGTAACTGGTCGAAACGAGTTGAATAAAACATGATGTGAATATCTTAAAGATAATTTTCACATTGTTTACAGCTACCGCTGTATTATCTGATAGTATCTTTCTAACAAATTTTTAGCTAAAAAAAATGAGAAGAAGCAACGTGCGAATCTGCCGGACCCGGGGGGTAGCCTCCCCTCTTCCGCCCGGAGGGGTACCCACCCCCTCCCCCCACTGCCTTTGTGTGAAGTGGCCCCCCGCCCCCCCGCCAGCTGCCGGAGGGGGGACCACCCCCCCTCCTTCATCTGCGAAAGCACGGTTTCCCCGGGAACTCCGACGGGATACCATCTCCCGGAATCGCGGAGCCGGGGGAGATAGTCCCCCCTCATCCGCCCGGAGGGGTACCCACCTCTCCACCCGGCCTATGCGTGAGGAGGGGGCCCCCAACCCCCGGGTCCCGTAAGAGGAGGGGGGACTACGCCCCGCCACCTGCATGTACGCATGCACGTATTCGCGTGGAGTTCCGGCGGAGCGGGGGCCGGCCCGGCCGGTGCCGGGCCCGGGGGGTGGTCCCTCCTCCTCTGCCCGGAGGGGTACCCACCTCTCCACCCGGCCTATGCGTGAGGAGGGGTATCCCCACCCCCCGTTCCCTGAGGGGAAGGGGGGACTACCCCCCCGCCACCTGAATGTCCGCATGCACGTATTCGCGTGGAGTTATGGCAGAGCAAGGGCCGGCCCGGCCAATGCCGGACCCGGGGTGCGGTCCGGTGATCGAACCGAAAAAGAGAAGGGATAAACGGGCCGTGGCAGGGAAGATCCCGCTAAAAAAAACCGGTCAGAACACGGATCAATACTGTCCGTATTTTTTATGAGCCTGCTCGGGTTCCGGCATCCTTTATCTGGCATGCACGCCGGGATCTGTACAGCATGAAGGTCGCGGTCTTCCAGCACGAACCCACCGAGCCTGCCGGGTACCTTGAGCAGGTCTTCGCTGAACACAATATCCCCTTCGAATATGTCCGGCTCTGCGAGACCGGCGCGGTGCCCCGCACGGACGCGACCCACCTCGTCTTCATGGGCGGCCCGATGAGCGTGAACGATGAACGGGAATACCCATACCTGAAAGAGGAGAAGGAACTTATCAGGAGATCGGCGAAGAACCGGCAGCGGGTGCTCGGCATCTGCCTCGGCGCCCAGCTCATTGCGTCCGCGTTCGGGGCGCCGGTGTACCGCTCCGTCCCCGAGACCGGCTGGCACCTGCTGGAGACGGTCCCGGGGAGCCCGGGCGTGTTTGCCCGCTTCCCGGCACACTTCCCGGTCTTCCAGCTCCACGGGGAGACGTTTGCGATCCCGTACGGCGGGAGGCTCCTCTGCACGGGCGGGCGGGTGAAGAACCAGGGATTCGCAATCGGCTCCTGCCTCGGGCTGCAGTTCCACCTGGAGATGACCGGCAAGATCATCCGGGACTGGAGCCGGGGCCTGAAAAAATACGACCGGGAGAAGATCGCCCGGGACACGCCACGATACCTTGCGGAGAGCAACCGGTTGTGCCGGATCGTTGCGGAGGATTTCGCGGGCGTGAGCCGAAGCAGACCGGCATAAGAGAGAATCTCCGGCTCAGAACCCGGGCATCGTTCCGGATCATGCGTCTGTGCAGGACCGGGTTGCAGAAACGGAATGCCGTGCCGGTCGTTGCCAGGGCAGGAAACCCGGTGCCGGGAAGAGATAGTCAGCCCGGGGCAAATCCGGTGAGCGGGGTCATTGATCAGAACCATGCCGGGCCGCCCGAACCCATGGAAGATCCTCCTCCCCCACATGGTTTTTTGCCCCGTTGCCGCCGACACCGCCAGTATCCGTTCCCTTGTCCGGAACCGGAGTATCCCGTGATTCAATCCGGAGTTCAGGACGTCGACTCCTGATATCCGGAAGATCCCGTTCCGGACCCCCCGGAAACCGCACTTCCTTCCGATCCCTTGACTCCTCTCAATGATTCCGGAATCAAAGAACCTCCAAACGCATCCAAATGCGCTCAGAGCGGAGGTCATTTTAACTCCTGAATTTCATTCAGGACCAGAAACATCCTTCCCCAAAAACAACAGGTACCGTTTTCGCCGGAACTGGTACCTGTTCCGGAAAATGCGAGATCAAAAACGCTCTTTTCAGCCTCTGAATGCCAAAAAGAGGTCATTTTAAAGATGAGATTTCGTATCTCTTCCGGGATCCGGCTGGATCCCCCGGCCGGGTGATGACGAGTCCGTCCTGCCTGCTGGCCGGTAATCCTCCGGATGCCCGGATCACCCGGCGCCATGCCCTTCTTCCGCCTCTCTTCCCGCCACCGCATGAAGCGGCGGATCAGTTCCCGGTTATTGCCGGGGACTGCGCACAAGATCCTGAGAACAAAACCGGGTCCGGATCAGTACAGTGCTACGACCCCGCCTCAGGGACCCGCCAAGGTATGGCGTGGCCGGTGGGGTTCTGCGGTTTTTTCGGGTCATGAGAACCGGGATTGAGGTTGGTCCCGACAAGGGCAGCTGTACGATGGCTCCCCGCCTCAGGGCCCCTCGCGGGGCACGGCGGGGCAGGGAGTTTTTCTGTGGACGGTTCCGGTTTGCCGATGCTCCTGGAATAAAGGAGATAAACCGGAGTGATCCGCCGCGGGGGCGTCTCGGCGGGGGCGGCGGCGGTCATCGCAACGGCGAGAAAGTCCGGAACAATCCACGGACTCCATTTGCTGTGATCCTCCGGCTCTCCCCGGCAGGAAAGAGCATATTAATTATCTTCGATAACTCCACGCTCAACAAGCAGCTGGAGGTACCGTTCCGCGGTGAGCGGACATTGTATGAAATCGGTGAATTCCTTACCAGACAGATGAAGCTGGTTTTTCATCTTTGCGAGAAGATCAGCGGAGTAGTCTTTTTGCCCGTGACTGAGGAACGTGTGGATACCGGTAATCCTGCCGTTCACACAGAGATAAAAGATCGTATGGTGTGTTTGCTTTTGAGTGAATCCCTTTTTATTGAGCGCCGCTTCAATATCCCGGGCTTTGCAGGTTTTCAAGCCTTTGCACCTGCAGGTACAAGAGACTGGAGGTTCTTCCGGAGTTTCAACGCATCATTCGTCAGGTTTTCCGGCTTTTCATTGACATACACATCAAAGAGGGTATCCAGTTCTTCAGAGATCCCGGCAATTCCCTCTTCCAGGCTCAGTGCCGAGATCAGGAGCCCGAACTCCTCGTTGGAAAGGACCAGCCGGTCATCTTCCGGTTCGATCGTGATATCGAGCCCGCGGGCAAGCTTGCGTATGCGGCCTTTGATTCTGACACGATCGAGGGTTACTTTCTGGGGCGCCAGCTTCAGCATGGTATGGGTACGTATCTTTCCGGGAGTAAAAAGAATTTCCGCTGATATGAATCCGGAGTATCATTAAGGATGAAACCGCCCTGATCCGCCGCAGGGACGTCCCTTCGGGAGAAGCGGAGTTCATCGTAACGGGATTCTGTGATTTTGCCGGGATCTGGATATTTGATATGAGAATGTTCCCGACACACGAAGATGTACGATGGCTCCCCGCCTCAGGGCCCCTCGCGGGGCACGGCGGGGCAGGGAGGTTTTTTTGTCGGCCGCAGGAGCTGGCTGACACCGTCCATCCTGATGAATGAACCGGACTGATCCGCCGCGGGGGCGCCCCGCCGGAGGCGGCGGAGTTCGTCGCAACGGCGAGAGCGTCCGGGTCGGTTCACAGACACGGTCATGCGGCTCCTTAGGATATGTTCCAGGATTCTGCGTTCCCGTGACAGGCCGGGCCGGAGATGTACATTTCTTATCCCCCCGCGACTGACAGTATGATGATGCGGCTCTCGACCCTGCAGCAATGGTCGCTCATAATCGGCGCCTGTCTCCTCGCCTTCCTTGCGCTGCCGGTCCTCGCCGGGATCGCCTCGCCGGGAGACTTCATGTCCCTGGTGACCGGGCAGCCCCGGCCGGAGTCCTCACCGGCCTGTACTGCCATGGACTACGGGGGGTTTTACCAGGACGCGGTGATTGCGCCGGAAGCAGTGATACGGCAGGAGGGGGGCGTCACGTTCACCATCAGGCCGCTCTACCGCTACCGGATCGCCGGGAGGATCGTGGGGAAGGACGAGTACTTCCTCTCCCCGCTCGACCGGCTGGCGCCCATGGACCTGACCATCGCAACCGGCGAGATCCTCCGCCCGGAGATCTTTTCGCAGTTCACCTTCCGGAAATACTCCCGGCATTTCAGCTACCAGTACGTCTTTCCGGGGGGAACGCCGCCGCTCTCCCCGCAGTACATAGCCTCCCACGTCAGCAACAGCCACCTGATCTTTGCCAACGATGCGGTGCATGCTGCGGCACGGGATGCCCGGGTCGGGGATATGGTGGAGATTGAAGGCTCCCTGGTCACGGTCTCCGGCACGGGGAGTGACGGGCGGACCTGGACATGGCGGACCAGCACGACACGGGCCGACCAGGGGGAGGGATCGTGCGAGCTCGTGTACGTTGAGCGCTTCCGGCAGGAGACGTGCTGACGCTCCGCGGTGCGGTAGTGGCGGATCTTTTTTAAGCTGCCCCCGGAACCATTTCGGAAAACCCGTCAACACCGGAAGTGGGAAAGGTTAACGGGAATGTGATGAGTATCTTTCCTCAGGGATACAACCATGCCCGCACGCAGCCGCACACGCACCCTGGAACCGGAAGTCCAGAGAGTGGTGGATGCCGCACTCCGGCAGATGCGTCAGCTTGCGGGTTCTGAGAACGTCCGGTTTGTCCTCCTGCACGGTTCGACTGCAGAAGGACGCTCAACCGCAGAATCGGATATCGATCCCTGTGGTTACTACGACGGGTCCCGTGAGGAGGCCGCAGAGTTCCGAAATACGGTTCTTTTCCGGCTGCCATCGCTCCGCTCTGATATCCAGATCTTCGGGCTCCTCCCCCTGTATGTACAGATAGAGGCCTTGAAGGGGATACCGGTGTTTGTCCGGGATGAGCGGTTTTTATACGAGACCGCTACCCGGACCCTCCGCGAGTTCGGGGACTTCAGACACAGACTCTATGATTATACCGGGCAGGCCCCGATACAATAAAACAGCCCGTGCAACAAATGAATTGACAGGAAAAAGCGGAAGGTTTGCATGGAACCGGAGCACAGATCAGGATTACCATGGCTGATCTCACCGTTGAAAAGATAATCCAGATTCACGATGAGATCATCAAAAAGTACGATGGGGCAGACGGTGTACTGTCAGAATCAACACTCCATTTTATGGTCTTTCGTTTCAACAAGATAGAAGATATCTTCAGAAAAGCAGCAGTCATTCTGCATGCAATCGGATCAGAACATCCGTTCTTTGATGGAAACAAACGGACTGCACTTGTTGTAACAGAAATTGTACTGGGCCAAAAAGGGTATTACATTGCTGCTGATGAAGACGAAATAGCCGGGTTCATGCTGGCGGTAGCATCATACACCCGCGAACCTGCAGCGATTGAACACTGGCTGAGGGAGCACGTAAAAACAATGGAGAATTAGAGCTTGCTGAGTATCCGGAGTGCCTTGTCGTGCCGCTGGATTGATTTTTCCAGGATGCTCCGCTCGGTCTGGCTGAGTCCTTCTCCCCTTCCTGCCGGAACCTTTTTCTCAGCACCGGATTTTTTTTCCTGTTTCATAGGACCTACCTTATTATCGTGTACATAGTATTGGTTTGCAGAGATGATGAGACTTCTGTTATCATAAGTTCTCTTATTTCCAGATCTCCCAGGCCGGGGTGAGCAGCATTTTATGCGGCAGGCCTTTGAATCGAGACACCGAACCGTTCCGCGGTAGCTCGGCAACCGTCCGGGAGATGACCTGGAAGCCATGGATATCCGTTCGGTTGAGGATCTTCATGACAAACGGAATTTTTATGCCGTGTCAATGATCCTGTTCACCCTCAAAAGAGATGGTCCGCATGGCCACGTATCGCAACCTGCTCTCCCACGAATATCACGGGATAACAGATGAGAGACTGTTTGCCCTCGTGAACAATACCGGCCCTCTCCGGATATTCGTGCACCGTATGCAGGACTGTATACGGACCGGTACCTGAAAGAAACCCGGACCCCGCCTTCCGGCCGATCAGCCATTCACCCGAACGGGTTCTGCACGGAGATCCACGGAACATTCCGGAAATGCGCATCTTCTGTAATAATCGTGCGTACGGAATATTCTTCCATCGTAGCCGCGAGCAGTGCGTCCCAGAAATGGAGCTGGTGCCCGTCCCGGATCTCATGGGCACGGATGATGGTCTTCGCGCCGTACCCGAGGACCTGCCAGTCACGGGACCGCATGATCAGGGAGAGGAACTGCCGGACATCCTCAGAAGGAACGGGATGGGCAACCTTCTCCCGTACAACAACAGAGAACTCGGCAAGATTCTGCGTCGAGACCGCGAACCGTTCTTTCCCTCTCCAGCTCCGGCCGATCAGCTCCTTTGCAATGGAATACTTCCTGCCGCTGTCTGCATCGAATGCGTAGACAAGGATATTGGTATCAATCAGGGCAGGACTGTCGGTCATGGATATCCTCGCGGGATCGGAACGCGTATTTTCCCAGGCGGTGCTCTTTTTCAAGGAGTAAAAGCCCCTGCTGCGCCAGGGTCTCCTGTTCCTTGTCCCGGATCCAGAGCGTGATCGCTTCGGTTGTCGCCCGCCCAAGGTATCCCTTCTTCCCGCCAAGGATATTCTTCGCAACCTCGCGGAACCGCTGTTCGGTTGCATCATCGATACAGATGGTGATCGTTCCCATGGTTTTTATTTAGACTCTTTAAACTTTTAAATGTATTTAATAATTAAAAGTATCTGGCGTGATGGAACTACCAGTACTTGTGTTGGCACCATGACGTCCGAAGAGTTCACGGGCGTTGTTCCATGCGATGGGTGAGAAGATAAAAAAAGGTCTGCTCCGGAGAAACGGAAACGAAGCGGAGGAGTTCACACCGGAACGAAAAAAACCGGAAAAGACATCAGAATATTCACGATGGCTCCCTGCATCGTGGCCCATGTCAGGGTATGGCGGGGCCGGGTGGGGTTCTACGGTTTTTCCAGGGCGCATGGATACCTGCCATTGAGGTTGTTCTCCGCACGGGCAGCTGTACGATGGCTCCTGCTTCAGGGCCCCTCGGGGGGAACGGCGGGGCAGGGAGGTTTTCTGTCAACAGTTCCGGCTGGCAGATACTCTGGAATAAATGAGATAAACCGGATTTATCCGCCGCGGGGGCGTCCCTTCGGGGGCGGCGGCGTTCATCTTGGCCGTGGGAAGGAGAGCACCAGCCATGTATCGTGGCCGTATTTTCTTGCTTTGATTATCCGGCCGGGAATGTTCGGTTCATTCGCGTTTCAAAAAGGCGGAATATTGTGCATCCTATACATCATAATGCACGATTTTGGCAATTTTCATGCACTGTAATACACAGTTTTCGCAATTTTCCTGCACTGTAATGCAGGAATTCCACAAAAAAATTCGCAGAACCGTTCCCTGTATACGACCTCGCTGACACGCGGTCAATCCCGGATATCACTCACCCGATCTCCCGGGCCGGGTCCAGGAGCACCTCGTGCGGCAGGCCGGCGAGCGCGACCGCGGCGAGCGCCCCGATAACGCCGTTGCCGCCGGCAAGCGAGACGCCGAACCGCTCCGCGGTGGCCTCGGCAACCGTCCGGGAGATGACCTGGGAGCGGGCCATCCGCCCGTACTCCCGCAGGCCGTCCGGGAGACCGAGCCCGGACCGGAGCGCAACCCCCCACTCGTGCGAGAGCGACTCGTCGGCGACAAAGCGGGTGGTCTTCTCCAGGAGGGCCTCAAAGGAGGCCGGTTCCACCGCGACCTCGATAAAACTCGCCGAGTTGCCGGCCGTCTTTTGAAAGACCGCCGGGTTCAGCATCGCCACGTGGTGGCTGATCGGGATGATCCCGGGCGAGCGGCCGAGGTGGTTGAGGAGGGCGAGCGCGAGCGCAAAGGTTGCCCCGCCCTCCCGGGAGTCCGTGTCGTCGATCCCGATCGTCACCTGCGTCAGCGCCCGCGTCCGCACCTTTCCCTCGACCAGGTGCCCGCGGTGCCGGGACTCGACCCCGAGCACGCCCCGGGCCCGCGACATCATGTCCGAGAGGGAGTAGGCCGGCCCGCCGATGCAGCGGATGTGCTGAACGATCGCGTCGCCTTCCTGCTCGACCCCGCAGACACCGACCGCCGGGAGGGGTGCAAGCCCCACGGCGATCTCCTGCCGGCCGAGCACGGCATCCTCGCGGAGGAGCGTCCCGTCGCGTTCCACGCCGGAAAGGACGCCGCCCGCCAGGCGGTGATGGTGGCCGCAGAAGGCGGCACAGGCCCCGCTCATGCAGTCATGGTAGATCGCGACGCGGTTGCCGTCAACGGTGGTGAAGATCCGCCGGCAGGTGCTCGAGGGCATGGCGCTGATCGCCGCGTACCGGGCAGCGCTCCGCCCGCGTTTCTCCTCCCGCAGGAGGACACAGCCCTCCTGGAGGAGGCGGTTCACCCAGTCCTGCGCCGTGCTCCGGGGGATGCCGGTGGAGCGCTGGAGCTCCGTGACCGTAAACCAGCCCTTGTCGAGCGTGAACTGGCGCATCATGCGCAGGTAGGTGCGCCGGTGTTCAAGCACGCTGGACATAGCGGTCGCGGATATAGAGGAGGTCGCCGATGATCGCGCTGGCCGTCTCGACCGATCCCGCACCCCGGCCGATCAGGGTGATCTGCTTTGCCATGTCGGTCTCGAGCGTGAGGGCGTTCAGCGTCCCTTCAAAGACGAGCGGGTGGTTCTTGTCCAGGATCCGCGGCGATACCCGGAGCAGGCGCTTTTTGGGATTCGCCTCCGCGATCAGCCGGATCGTGCAGCCCATTTCATCGGCCAGCCGCAGGGCATCGGGCGTCAGCAGGTCGATCCCCGTCCGGTCCACATCCGCCAGTTTCACGCCATTGTCCCAGATCGTGTTCGCGAGGATGACGAGCTTGATGGCGGCATCGATGCCCTGGACATCGTAGGTCGGGTCCGCCTCCGCGTAGCCCATCTCCCGGGCCTCCATGAGCGCCTGCTCGTACGTGAGCCCCTCGGCGGCCATCCGGGTCAGGATAAAATTGCAGGTCCCGTTCAGCACGCCGTAGAGCGCAAGGATCTCGTTTCCCGCAAGCCCGTGCTCGAGCGTGTGCATCACCGGGATGGCGCCGGCAACGGTTGCCTCGTACCGGAGGGAGACGCCTTTCTTCTTTGCCATGGCGCGGAGTTCCTTGCCGGCCAGCGCGATCGGCCCCTTGTTGGAGGTGACGACATGTTTTTTGCGGTTCAGGGCGGCTTTGATATGGCCGATGGCAGGTTCTCCGGAGAGCGCGTTCGTCGGGGTCACCTCCACGAGGGCATCGTAATCGGCCTTTTTGATCACGTCCGCTGCCGAGAGGTGCTGGTCGCCGCAGGAGCCCGTCTTCTTCTTTTTGGCAAGCACCCGGGTGATATCGATCCCGTCCGGGTCCATGAAGGCGCTCTTCGAGTCCGCGATGCCGGTCAGGACAAGCCCGAGATCGTCTTTTTTCGCCAGCATCTCCGCAACGCCGCGGCCAACCGACCCGAGCCCGATCAGGGCGACCTTCATGCGGCATCCTCCAGCGGTTCGATCATGAGGAGGGACTTCTGCTGCGATACGCGGCGGAGGATCGCGAGCGCGGCCTCCATATCGTCCCGGCTCACCGCCTTGATCGTGATCCGGGACGAGGAGCGTTCGTTCACGGCCGGCATGCTCATCACGAGCTCGGTCATCTCGGCAAACCCCGTGGAATCGATCTGGTCGAACGTATCGGAGAAGCCGGTGTGCATCAGGTGACCGATCAGGATGACCGACCGCTGGTAGAGGAGCCGCTCCTCGCCGATCCGCTGGATACGGACACCCTGATCCTTTAAGAGTGCGACCAGGTTGTCGAGCCGGCCCTTGGGCAGATCGAGCACGATCTGCACATTGAGGGTATGGTTGTCCGGGTCGGGATCCCGCTGGTGGAGGACCGCGATGATGTTTCCGCCGACCTCGGATATGGGTTTTAAAGCCGCGACCAGCTGGCCCGGTGAATCCTTCATCTCAAGCTTCATGGAGACCTGCACAAAACCACCTGAACTCTTGTTGCACGGGCGAAATGATAAGCCTTTTATTTTTGTTGCCGGGGAAAAATGACGGGAGTGCGGTACTGCTGGCGGGAGAAACGGTCAAGGGAATCTTCCGGCGGGCAGGAATTTTTTCAACAAAGATTCCGGGCTTGAAACGGGGATGAACCGGTGGAGTTCATTCCGGAACCAGGAAAATCAACAAAAGACCTCTTAATTTTTTACGAGGGCTCCCCACCCCAGGGCCCCTCACGGGGCACGGCGGGGCAGGGTGGTTTTTTCTGATTTTTCCGGGGCACGGATGCCAGACTTGAGGTTGTTCTCCACCCCGATAGATGTATGATGGCTCCCCGCCTCAGGGCCCCTCGCGGGGCACGGCGGGGCAGGGAGGTTTTCTGTCACCGTTCTGGCTGGAAAATGCTCTGAAATAAAAGACATAAACCGGATTGATCCGCCGCGGGGGCGTCCCGCCGGGGGCGGCGGCAACTATCAGAATCGTGGGTATGGGGGTCTCAAAGCCCTATTATTCTGTATGAAAGAATTTGATTTTCATCTGAAAAACAGAAAGGAGCGCAAAAATCCCCGGATTTCTGGCCATAACGTACGATGCATAATTTGTAATGAATCAAAATCATTATCCCTTCAGAAAAAGAGGGATACATGCTCTGCAGCATCATCAGGGATATCCGGTGCCGGCGTCACCGTTCTTTTTAAGTCGTATTCAGCCTTCGTCAGAGCATGACAGATGAAGTTGGAGGGAAGAACAATGTCGAAATTTTATATCCGTTGGTGGAAGAACCAGCACACCATCCCCACGAATCCTGCAGAACAGGCCAAACTGTGGATGATGCTTCTTGAATGGGTCAAAGCGGAACAAAAAGCCGGTCTGTTCAAAGACTGGGGATCCTGCGTTGATGCAGGTTCAGGGTACTGCATCGCTGAATCGGATGAAATGTCACTGCAGTCCCAGCTCCTGAAATACCAGCCGTTTATCATCTTCAGTATCAAACCGGTCCTGTCTGCTGAACAAACCATGGAATCGATCAAAAGAGCCGTTGCTGCTGCAAAAGGCTGATGAAGATACCATTTTTTCAGGGACTGATACCTGATTCCCCAGTCAATGGAGCCCGGTCCTTTGAGGTCATCAATAGAACAGACAAAGCGAACGCGCTTCTTTTTTTGTTCTGTTCGTCTGTTTCAAAGCATTTCTAAAAAAATTAAATCCAGATATCAAGGATAACCTGATCAGAACCGTCAGAGAAATGGGCAGCCGCCACCGCATGGGTTTGCACCCGGTAACCTCCCAAGGTTGCAGCCGTGAAACGGTGACTGGTTCCAACTGGCAGAATGCTGCCCACAGTTCCCATTTTATAGGAGGCATCTTCACCGCCGCCGGTAGTAACCTTCCAGGAGACCGTCTCAACGTACTGTGCATCCTCTCCGCCGGTGAAGGTGACCATAACCTCATCTGCATCGATCTTCTGGGCTGATGCCGAAACATGTTTGGACTCCTTGACCTGGCCCGGCATGCCGAATACGAAGGCGGCGACAATTGCCGCGAGGGTCACGGTGACGGCAACGGTCAGGATGACCCCGATGACCTCGGATACGGCTTCATCATTCCTGGAAAACTTCATTTTTTTGCTCTGTAGAAATGCTAA